>JAVXVI010000328.1:0-7687 GCA_032230005.1 Actinomycetota bacterium
TCCTTCGCTCTGCACCCTGGCGCGCCTCCGGCGCGACGGCCCGAAGCCCCGTCAAGCTGAAGGTCGAGGACTTCGAGGTCGTGGAGACCGAGCGGCGTACGACGGCGGCCGTCGCCCTCCTCGTCGACCTGTCGTTCTCCATGGAGCTGCGAGGCACCTGGGCGGCGGCGAAGCAGACGGCGCTGGCGCTGCACTCGCTCGTCACCACGAAGTACCCGCAGGACGCGATCGAGATCATCGGCTTCAGCGACTACGCGCAGGTGCTGCAGATCGAGCAGCTGGCCGGACTGGATGCCCAGCGGGTGCAGGGCACCAACCTGCAGCACGCCCTGGTGCTCGCCGGGCGGCACCTGGGCAAGCACCCCGACGCGGAGCCCGTGGTGCTCGTGGTGACCGACGGGGAGCCGACAGCGCACCTGACCCGGGACGGCTACGCGGAGTTCTGCTGGCCGCCGCTGCCGGAGACCCTCGAGCTCACGATGGCCGAGGTCGAGCGGGTCACCCGGCGCGGCGCGACCATCAACGTGTTCATGCTCGACGACGAGCCCCGGCTGGTCGAGTTCGTGGAGCACCTGGCCGCGCGCAACGGCGGGCGGGTGTTCTCGCCCGACCCCTCGCGGCTCGGGGAGTACGTCGTGAGCGACTACCTGCGGGCCCGCCGGGGCCGGCGAGCACACTGAGCAGGAGATCATCTGCGGACGTCGAAACCTCCTGGCAACGCTCCGACCTCCTTGAAGGGGACGCCATGAAGCCCGCCCAGTTCGGCAAGCTCGGCAGCAAGCTCGCGCTGACCTTCATCGCCCTCGGGCTGCTCGCGATCGCGCTGGGCTACAACGGCGCCGCGGGCAACATCGCGGTCGCCGCGCAGCTGCCCTATATCGTGTCCGGCGGCGCGGCGGGCGTCTCGCTGGTCGTCATCGGCGCAGCGCTGATGATCACGCAGGCCGCCCGCGAGGACCGCCAGCGCCTCGAGGGCCTGCTGATGCAGCTCGTCGACGCGCAGCAGGCCGCGGGCGGCGGCATCGGCCAGGTCCCCAGCGACGTGGACGGCCTGTTCGCGGCCGGCACCGCGTCGTACCACGTTCCCGGGTGCCGTCTCGTCGACGGCCGCGAGGAGGTCAGCTACCTGACCGCCGCCGAGGCGACCGCGCGCGACCTCAAGCCCTGCCGCGTCTGCCAGCCCGAGAGCACCAACGTCACCGTCCGCTAAGGGCGTCCGCCGTCAGTGCAGGTCGCTGGCGTCGCCGAGGTAGGTCTTGCGCAGGTCGCCTGACTTCTCCAGCTCGGCGCCGCGGCCGTCGTAGGTGATGGTGCCCTTCTCCATGATGAGGGCCTGGTCGGCGTAGGGCAGGACGCCGACGTTCTGCTCGACGATGACCACCGTCGTACCGTCGTCGTTGATCTGGCTGACCACCTGGAACACCGTCTGCGCCAGCTTCGGCGACAGCCCGAGTGATGCCTCGTCGATCATCAGGATGCGCGGCCGGCTCATGATGGCGCGGCCGATGGCGAGCATCTGCTGCTCGCCGCCGGACATGGTCCCGGCCAGCTGGTCCTTGCGCTCCTCGAGCCGGGGGAAGTACTCGAAGACGCGGGCGACGGTCTGCTCGGTCTCCCTCTTGTTGCGCTTGCGCGTCCACGCCCCGAGCCGCAGGTTGGTCAGCACGCTGAGCCCGGGGAAGACACGGCGGCCCTCGGGTGACAGGCCGATGCCGGCGCTGACGATCCTGGGTGCGTCCAGCCCCTTGAGGCTCTTTCCGTCGAGCCGCACCTCACCGGACCAGATCGGCAGCAGCCCCGCGAGTGCGTTGACGGTCGTGGTCTTTCCGGCTCCGTTGAGGCCGAACATCACCGCCGTCTCGCCCTCCTCGACGGAGAACGAGATGCCCTGCAGCACGGGCAACGAGCCGTAGCCGGTGCGCAGCTCGTCGACCTCCAGCAGGCTCATGACCGGGTCCCCTTCTTGCGCGGCGTGGCGGCTGCGGCCTTCTCGGCGCGCGCCTCCGCTGCCGTCTTCGCCTTGACCTTCGGCGTGGGGGTCTTCTTGGCGGGAGCACGGCGGGCAGCGGGCTTGATCGGCGGCGTCTCGATCACCTCGGTGGGCGTGTCGTCGGCCACCGGGCTCTCGCTGTGCCCGAGCTGCGCATCGAGAGCCGCGTCGGCCTCGGTCTCCTCGGTGGCCTCGAGCGCTTCGGGGGCCTCGCCGCCGAGATAGGCGGCAACGACTTCCGGGTGCGTCTGGATGACCGAGGGCTTGCCCTCGGCCAGCAGCCGGCCGAAGTTCAGCACGTAGATGTGGTCGCACACCGAGAGCACGAGCGGCACGTGGTGCTCGATGAGCAGCATCGTCAGCCCGAACGCCTGCCGCAGGTCGATCAGCCGCTCACCGAGCTGGTGCGCCTCCTCCGGACCCATGCCGGACGACGGCTCGTCGAGCAGCAGGACGTCGGGCTCGGTGGCCAGGGCGCAGCCGAGCTCGAGCAGCTTCAGCGTGCCGTAGGACAGCCCACCGACGCGGGCGTCGCGCAGCCCCTCCAGCCCGAGCAGCTCCAGGATCGCGTCGGCCTTGTCGGCCAGCGCGCGCTCCTCGCGGGCGACAGCTGCGGTGCCGACCAGCCCCGAGGCGACGTCGTAGGAGATCCTGGCGTGCTGCGCGGTCTTGAGGTTCTCCAGGACGCTGGAGCTCTTGACCATGCCGACGTTCTGGAACGTCCGCCCGAAGCCCATCGCCGCCTTGCGGTGCGGCGGCACCCGCGTCACGTCCTGCCCGCGGTAGGTCACCGTGCCCGTGTTGGGCTTGTAGAAGCCGGTGATGCAGTTGAAGGCCGTGGTCTTGCCCGCGCCGTTGGGCCCGATCAGCCCGACGATCTCGAACTCGTTGACCTCGAGCGTGACGTCCTGCAGCGCCTGCAGGCCGCCGAAGCGGATCGACAGGTCGCGGACCTCAAGCACGGACACTGGAGCCCTCCACAGCGCCGGGGCCGGCGCCGGCCGACTCGTCGTGCAGCGAGAACGGGTGCCCGGTGAGCCAGCGCGACAGCGGCCGCAGCTGCGCACCCAGACCGCCCGGGTTGAAGATGAGCGTCTGCAGCAACAGCACCGCTCCGATGAGGCCGGCGAGCGATCCCTTGTTGGTGCCGTAGTAGCCCTTGAGCAGCGGGACGTTCTGCAGCTTGTCGTGCACGGCGTGCGCGAGGAACAGCTTGTCCAGGAGGTACTCCAGGATCGCGAAGAACGACGAGGCCACAACGACCCCGACGCGGTTGCCGAGCCCGCCGACGGTCACCATCACCACGAACAGAAGCGCGAGGTTTAGCCCCGTCTGACCCTGGAAGTTCTGACCCGAGAACTGCTGCGAGCGGAAGACGTAGAGCCCGCCGGCGAGGCCCACGACCGCGCCGGCCACCGCGAACGCGATGAGCTTGTAGACGGTCACGTTGATGCCGAACGCCTCGGCGACCCGCTCGTTCTCCTTCAGCGCCAGCAGCGCCCGGCCGGTCTTGCTCGCGGTCAACCGGGTGTCGAGGTAGAACACGACGACCATCACGGCCAGGCACAGCAGGTAGAAGCGGCCATTGCTGCTGAAGACCTCGGGCCGGTTGGCGGCGAGCCCTGACCCGTTGTTCGTCAGGCTGCCGAGCTGAAACAGCGAGCTGGCCACCGCAAGTCCGAAGACGAGGGTGATGAGCGCCAGGTAGAGGCCGGTGATCCGGAGCGCCACCAGGCCGAGGATGAGCGCGACCAGAGCACCCGCAACGGCGCCGCCGGCGAGCCCGATCCCGAACGGCATGTCCTTGTTGGTCACCAGGTTGGCCGCGACGAGGGACCCGACGCCGAGGAAGCCTTGGTGACCGAGGGACAGCTGCCCGGTGTAGCCGATGATGATGTTCAGGCTCAGCCCGATGATCGCGTAGATGGCTGCCAGGGAGCAGAACTGCGCGAAGTCGATGCTCCGGGCGGGAAGCAGGAGCAGCACGAGCAGCACCAGCCAGAAGGCGCCGCGCCCGACGATGCCGGAGACCGTCACCTCAGGCCTCCTTGCCGAGCAGGCCCTGCGGGCGGATGAGGAGCACGACGAGCAGGACCAGCCCCACCGTCACCTGCTCGGATCCGGGGAACTGCGTGATCGTGGCTCCGGCGAGACGCTGCAGGATGCCGATGAGCACGCCCCCCACGAAGGCACCCGGCAGGCTCGTGATGCCGCCGAGCACCGCAGCGGTGAACCCGGCGATGAGCGCCGTTGCCGTCACCGTGCCCGGCCCGATGAGGCCGCCACCCGGGCTGAGCAGCAGGCCACCGACCGAGCCGAGGAAGCCCGCGATCGTCCAGGTGATGAGCGAGATGCGGCTGACGCTGATGCCGACGACCGCAGCTGCAGTCGGCTCCTGGCTGACGGCGAGGATGGCCGTGCCGGTCTGGCTGTAGCGGAAGAACGCAACACTGCCCAGGGCGAGGATCAGGAGTACGACGAGGATCAGCACCTCCTGCCAGCTGACGCGGTAGGCCGCGAAGCCGACATCGAAGGCGGGGTCGGCGAACGTCCCCTTCGACTTGGCGTTGAACGCCGGCAGGTTGCGCAGGTTCTGGAAGGCCAGCCCCTCGATCGCGACCATCAGCAGGAGCACCCCGACGGTGCCGACGAGCAGGATCACCTTCGGCCGGTTGAACAGCGGCCGCACAACCAGCCGCTCCGTGAGCACAGCCGACAGCGTCCCGGCAACGACGCCAAGCAGAGCGGCGACGGCGTACGGCATGTGCTGGCCGCCGAAGGAGCCGTTGAGGCAGCCGTAGGTCACCAGTGCCGCAACGGTCCCGAACTCAGCCTGGGCGAAGTTGAAGATGCCGTTGGACTTGTACAGCAGCACGATCCCGAGACCGATCAGTCCGTACACCGCGCCCTGGAAGAACCCCTGGACGATCGGTGTGTAGAGCTGGATCTGCGGGTCGAAGGCGAGAACGATCCCGGGGCCGCTCACTTGGTGATGAGACCACCGACGGTGTCCCAAGCCCCGGGCTGGCTCTGGTTGGGTTCGGTCTTGGTGCAGTTGATGGTCTGCGAGAAGGCGCCGGTGCCGCCGAAGTGCTGACCGAAGCTGTCGCCCCCGAACTTGATGGGCGGGTAGACGCCACCGGGCAGCTGGGCCGACGTCATCTTCGCGATGAAGTTCTGGCGGGTGAGGTTGTCACTGGCGTTGTTCAGCGCCTGCTCGATCGCCTGCGACAGGCCCCACAGGGACCAGTAGATGTCGTCGTACTGTCCGCCGGTCGCCTTCTTGAAGTCGTCGGTGGCCCGGTCGATGCCGGGGTACGGCGCGAGGAAGTTGGCCTTGATGGTCGGGTTGGCTCCGCAGACGAGCTGGGCGACGGTCACCTCGGTCATGGTCACGCCCGGGCCGGTGTACTGGCCGTTGAAGCCCTGCTTGCTGGCGGTCTGCGACATGTAGATGAAGTAGCCGGGTGAGGTGTCCACGAAGACGGTGCCGTAGCCCTGGGTCGCCAGGGTGGTGCCGGTCTGAGCGGCCCGCTGCTGCAGGCCGTCGTCGCTCGGGTCGACGCGGTAGGTCGTGAAGGAGATCCCCTTCGCCTTCAGCGCGTTCTCGATGCCCGCGGTGGCGTCATCGAAGTTCTTGGTGCGTGACGTGATGACGGCCCACTGCTTGCCGTCGCGGGCAGCGGCCGGCTTGGCGAAGCCGCGGAGCTCGGCGTTGCGCACGACCAGCGGCCCCTGCTGGGAGTAGGTCAGGGTCGTTGCGAAGTAGTGGTTGAGCCCCGTGAGGCCGTTGGTGGTGACCCCTGCCGACAGGTAGGGCACGCCCTTGCCGGCAATGGCCGGGTCGGTCGCGCAGGACTGGATCTGGTCGGTCCCGGCAGCACCGATGACGAAGAAGTCACGGCGGCTCATCGGCTCGCACACCTGGCGCGCCGTCTGCGGGGTGTACTTGTCGTCCTGGAAGTCGACGTTGACCGTGCGACCGCAGATCTTGTGCGTCTTCCAGTAGACGGCCGCGCCGGCCTGGAACGACGGGGGCAACGGAGCGCCCGTGCCGGTCTGCGGCGCGTGGATGCCGATGGTGATCGCGCTGCTGGTGACGCCCGTCGAGTCACCGCCGGACGGGGCGCTGCACGGACCGCGCCGCACGCCGCCGGTCGTCCCGGTCGAGGCCCCGCCGGTGGTGCTGACACCCGTCGTACCTGCTGTCGTCCCACCGGTCGTGCTGCTGCCGGTGGTGCCGGAGACGGTGCTGCCGGTGGTCCCCGAGGTGCCGGCCGCAACCGCGCCGGTGGTGCCGGAGGTCGCGCCACCGGCGGTGCCGCCGAGGCTCGGGTCCTGGACAGCGCCGCCCGTTGTGCCGCCCTGGGCGGCCGACACAGCACCGCCCTGCTTCAAGGCGTCCTTCTGCGCGGGCTTGAGCCCGCAGGCGCTGCTGACCAGGGAGACGGCGATGAGGCCGCACAGAAGTGCGGCCGGCCGACGGCGACGGGACATGGGTGCTGCTCCTGTGTGGGGGAGTCGCTGGGTGGGTGGACGCGGGGAACGGGTCAGGCGGGACGAGCGCGCGCGGAGGTGGCCGGACGAGCTGCCGCGGCGGTGGAGCGGGCTGCGGCACGGGCACGGACGACGTCGGCGAACCGGCGGCGACGCGCGTCCAGGACGATGGGGTCCATCGGGTCCCCGAGGACGAGGCCGAGCAGCAGCATCAGCGCGCCCAGGCCGAGCAGGGCGAGCCAGAAGGCACCGGTGGGCCGCATCGCGTCGACGGTCGTCGCGGCCACCGGGGTCGTGGCCGGTGCGACAGCGGGGGCCGCCGGCGGCAGCACCTGGGGCTGGGGAGCGGCCGGAACGGCGACCGGGGCCAGCGGCGCGACCGGAGTGGTCCCGCTGTCCAGCGGCGGCGCGGCCACGAAGCCGCTGCCGGTGTCGACGGGCGCTGCCGGCGCGGGCGCCGCGACGGGGGTGGTCGTGGAGACGTAGTCCGCGACGACCTTGATGTCCTTCTTGCCGAGGAAGGCGTAGTTGAACTGCGTGGCGTCGCCCGGCTTGGAACGGATGACGACGCCCGCGACCGGCGCACCAGCAGCCCAGTCGGTCGCGAAGGACGACAGCTCGAAGGTCCACGTCGACTTGCCGGCGTCGAACTTGCCGTCAACGCAGCCGACGGAGTTCTGCGTCGGGGCGGCGGTGAGCGGGCCGGGGTCGGCGCCGTCGACGATGGGGTCGAGGGCGGCACACGCGGACAGCTGCGGGGTCGCCGCGGGGCTGGTCAGCTGCTGGCCGGCCGGGTCGAGCGGCATCGTGACGGTGAAGGCCGTGAAGACCGCGCCCTTGGGGACCGCGGACAGGCCGAAGCCCAAGGCAGCGACCTTGTCCACGTCCGTCGTGTAGGACACACCGAGGTCACCGGTAGGGACGCCGGAGGCCTCCCGCGGGGTGCCGGCCGGGAGCGCGCCGGCCTGAGGGGCCGTCACCGTCTGCTCTGCCCAGTACCAGCTCGCGGCGTCGACCTGGGTGGCGAGACTGTCGGCCCAGGCTGGGCCCGCGCTGACCAGGCCGGGGGCGCCCGCCGCAGCGAGCATCGCCGTGACGCTGACCCATCGCGCCGCTGGACGCATACCGACCCTCCCTGCTCGACCTCGGGTACGAGGTCCGTGTCGTTCTTCGTTCGGCACCACGGGGCGGTTTCCTGCC
>JAVXVI010000329.1:0-6968 GCA_032230005.1 Actinomycetota bacterium
CACCGTGTCCATTGGCGGCGTGACGGTGTTCCAGCCCATGTGCGGCACGACATCGGCCTCGATCCGGGTCACCTCCCCCGGGAGGACCCCGAGGCCCTGGGTCTGCTCCCCGTGCTCCACGCCCTTCTCGAACAGCACCTGCATCCCTACGCAGATGCCGAGCACCGGTCGCTCGGCCCGCACCCGCTCCCAGACCACGTCGCCACCGCCGACGGCGCTGATGCCAGCCATGCAGGCCGCGAACGCACCCACGCCCGGCACCACCAGGCCATCAGCCGCGGCGGCCGCGTCGAGGTCCGCCGTCACCGTGACGTCGGCGCCGACACGCGCGAGGGCGCGCTCGGCCGACCGCAGGTTGCCCGAGCCGTAGTCCAAGACGACGACCTGCTTCACCTAGAGCTTTCCCTTGGTGCTGGGCACGCCGACCACGCGCGGGTCGATGGCGACGGCGTCCCGCAACGCCCGCGCCACGGCCTTGAACTGCGCCTCCACGACGTGGTGCGCGTTGCGCCCGGACACCACCCGCACGTGCAGGCAGATGTCCGACGTCGCGACGATCGACTCCCAGATGTGCCGCGTCAGCGTCGTGTCGTAGGAGCCGATCAGCTCGACGACGTCGGGCTCCTCGTGCACGAGGTAGGGCCGACCCGACAGGTCGACCGCTGCCTGCACGAGGCACTCGTCGAGCGGCACCAGCGCATCGCCGAAGCGCCGGATGCCGGCCTTGTCACCGAGCGCCTCCTTGAGGGCCTGCCCGATCGCCAGCGAGGTGTCCTCCACCGTGTGGTGCGCGTCCACCTCGAGGTCGCCTTTGGTCACGACCGACAGGTCGAAGCCGCCGTGCTTGCCGAGCTGGGCCACCATGTGGTCGAAGAACGGCACGCCGGTGTCCGACGACGCCTGCCCGGTGCCATCGAGGTCGAGCTCGACGCGGACGTCGCTCTCCTTCGTCGTCCGCTCGACCAGGGCTGTGCGACTCATGTCTGGACCTCTCCGAGTGCAGTCAGGAACGCCGTCGTCTCGGCCTCGGTGCCGGCGTTGACCCGCAACCAGCCTGCCAGCCCCGGGCCGGACGAGACGTCGCGAACCAGCACGCCGTGGTCGAGCAGCCGCTGCCAGACGGCGGGAGGGTCGGCAAACGGCCCGAACAGGAGGAAGTTGGCATCGGTCGGCACAACGGTCAGCCCAAGGGCCGGGATCTCGCGCACCATCCGGTCGCGCTGCTCCTTGACCAGCTCGACCGTCGCGAGCAGCTCGTGCATCCGCGCAAGGGCGATGCGCGCGACGATCTGCGTCAGAGCAGACAGGTGGTAGGGCAGCCGGACCAGCCGCACTGCGTCGACCACGGCGGGCGAGGCGGCGAGGTAGCCGAGCCGTCCCCCGGCCAGCGCGAACGCCTTGCTCATCGTGCGGCTCACGATCAGCCGCGGGTAGCGGTCCAGCAGCGTCGTGGCAGATGGCACGGAGGCGAACTCGGCGTAGGCCTCGTCGACCACCACCATCCCCGGTGCCACGTCGCAGATCGCGGCAATCACGTCGAGACCGGTGACCGTGCCCGTGGGGTTGTTGGGGGTCGTCACGAACACGACGTCCGGCCGGTGCTCCTCGACGGCCGCCACGGCGAGCTCAGCAGTGAGGACGAAGTCGGCCGGCCGCGGGACAGCGATCCACTTCGTCCCGGTGCCGGAGGCCAGGATCGGGTGCATGGAGTACGACGGCTCGAAGCCGAGTGCTGACCGGCCCGGCCCGCCGAACGCCTGAAGGACCTGCTGCAGCACCTCGTTCGAGCCGTTGGCAGCCCAGACCTGCTCGAGCCCGAGCGGCACGCCGGTCCGGTCGCTGAGGTACCACGCCAACGACGTCCGCAGGTGCACGGCTTCGCGGTCCGGGTAGCGGTTGAGGGTCAACGCCGCCTCCCCCACGGCCCGCTGCAGGTCGGCCACGAAAGCCGCCGACGGCGGGTAGGGGTTCTCGTTGACGTTGAGCTGGATCGCGTCGGAGATCTGCGGCGCGCCGTACGGCGTCTTGCCACGCAGGTCGTCGCGCACCGGCAGCTCGTCCAGGCCGGTCACCGCAGCCTGACCTGGACGGCCTCGACGTGCGCTGCCAGGTCCTCGGCGCCACCGAGTGCGGAGACGTGGGGGGCCACCGAGGCCAGCGCGGCGCGGGAGTACTCGATCACCGACATCCGCTTGAGGAACGACTGCGTCGACAGCCCGCTGCTGAACCGGGCTGTGCCGCCCGTGGGCAGCACGTGGTTGGAGCCGGCGAGGTAGTCACCGAGGCTCACGGGCGTGGCGTTGCCGACGAAGACCGCGCCGGCGTTGCGCACGCGGCGGGCCCGCTCCGGTGCATCGGCAGTGATCACCTCGAGGTGCTCCGCGGCCCACGCGTCGACGACCTCGAGCCCATGGTCGAGGTCGTCCACCAGGACGTACGCCGACTGACCGGCCAACGCCGTCTCCACCCGCTCGCGGTGCTTGGTGGCCGCCACCTGCTTGTCCAGCTCGACGTCGACGCGGTCCAGCAGCTCGACGCTCGGCGTGACCAGCAGGCATGCCGCGAGCGGGTCGTGCTCGGCCTGCGCGACGAGGTCGGCGGCGACGTACGACGGGTCGGCGGTGTCGTCCGCCAGGATCCCGATCTCGGTGGGCCCGGCCTCCGAGTCGATGCCGGCGCGACCCTGGACGATCCGCTTGGCAGCGGCGACGTAGACGTTGCCTGGGCCGGTGATCACGTCCACTGCAGGGCAGCCCTCGACGCCGTACGCGAACATCGCGACCGCCTGCGCGCCACCGACGGCGTAGACCTCGTCGATGCCGAGCAGGGCGCACGCCGCCAGCACCGCCGGGTGCGGCAGGCCGTTGTCCTGGGGCGGGCTCGCGACGGCGAGGCTCTCGACGCCGGCCACCTGTGCCGGCACGACGTTCATCACCACGCTGCTCGGGTAGGCGACGAGCCCGCCGGGGACGTAGAGCCCGACCCGGCGCACCGGAACCCATCGCTCGGTTACGGACGCGCCGTCGACAACGTCGACCACCACGTCCGGGCGCAGCTGGGCGGTGGCGACCGTCCGCACCCGCCGGGCCGCCTCCTCGAGTGCGGCGCGCACCTCAGCGGGAAGCTCTTGGAGCGCCTGGCGCAGGGCAGCGGCCGGCACCCGCAGCTCGGTGAGCGTCACCCCGTCGAAGCGCTGCGTGGCCTCGCGGACGGCATCGGCCCCGCGGTCGCGCACTGCCTCGACCACCGGTCGCACCTGCTCGACGGCGGCCGCGACGTCGAGCCGGGCCCGCGGCAGCAGGTCCCGGGGGTCGCTGTCCCTGCGACCGCGCAGGTCGATGCGGGTCGGCACGCGGGACTCCTCAGCAGAACGGCAGGTCGAGCCAGCCTAGCGGCGCGCGTGCGAGGAGTTGTTGGCGCCGAACTGGCCGTTGCCCGAGGCCTTCTTCGGCTTCTTCGGCTTCTTGGCCTTCTTGCCCTGGGTGGCCTTCGGGTTGCCGGCGCCGTTGCCGTTGCCGTTGTTGCCGGCCGTGGTTGAGGGCGCCGGTGCGGGCACCGGCACCGGGGCCGGCGAAGCGCTGGGGCGTACCGGTACGACGGGCGCCCCGGCGGCTGCCGGCGATGCGGCTGCGGCGCTGGCCGGAGCTGCGGCCGCCGGACCCGCCGGCGTGCTGGCAGCGGCGCTGCCCGTGGACGCTGTCGGAGGTCCGGCGGCGGCGCTCGCGTCGGTGAACGGCAGCGCAACGGGGGCATTGCGCGGCGCGGCCGGGGCGCTGCCCGACGCGACCGGCGCACTGCCCGGTGCGGCCGGGGTGGTGCGCGGTGCAGCTGAGACCGACGTCGTCGCCTTGGCACCGGCCGCCAGGGGTGCATCGGCCGCACCAGCCGCAGCCGCGCCCGGCCCCGGGAGCGCACCGACCAGGACCAGCCCGCCGATGGCTGCGCCGGCGCCGGCGGCTTTCACCGACCGGCCGGCACGATCCGCCGCTGCGACGAACGGCAGCTGAGCCAACCAGGTCACCGGACCGAGCACCCAGCCCACCCGGCCGAGCGAGACGGCGAGGAAGGCGCGCACGACCTGCGGATCGAAGTGGCTGCCGGCGCACCGTGCCAGCTCCTCGCGGGCCGCCGCCGCTGATCGCGCCTTGCTGTAGGACCGCGCTGAGGTCATGGTGTCGAAGGCGTCCGCCACCGTCACGATCCGGGCGCCGTACCCGATCTGCGCTCCCGCCAGCCCGAGCGGATAACCCGAGCCGTCCCAGCGCTCGTGGTGCTCGGCAATGGCCCGACCCCACTCGCCCAGCCAGGGCACGAGCCCTGCCGCGAGCCGCTGCCCCTCGTCCGGGTGCCGCCGCAGGGCGGCCCAGTCGTCCTCGGACAGATCGCGGCCGCCGTTGAGGACACCGCCCGGGACGGTCAGCTTGCCGATGTCGTGGACGAGCGCCGCCCACCGCACCCGGACCCGCGCGTCCTCATCGAGCCCGAGCTCCGCCGTGAGCAGATCCGTGAAGGCGCGAACCCGCTCGCTGTGGCCACGGGTGCGGCGGTCGTGCAGGCCGAGGATCCCGACGAGCGTGACGAGCGTCTCCGCCGCGTCGATCGGGCGGCCACCGACGCCGTCGGCGCGCAGCGCGACCAGCCGCTGCTCCAGCTCGCGCACGCTGGTCGTGCGCGCAGCGCGCAGCCGGGACGGCGCTCGATCCGGGAAGACGAGCGCGAGGTCAAGGAGCACGGCCAGGGGCAGCAGCCGCCGGGCCACCCGGTCAGCGAGCAGCATCGCGGCCGTCGAGCCGCCGAGCACCGCAGCCCACCAGGCGACGCGCCCCGGCCAGTCGGTCGCCGAGGGCAGCAGCCGGGTCAGCAGCAGGGCCGCGGCGAGGGCGATGACCAGCGGTACGACGACGGCAGCGCAGCGCAGCAGGGCACCCAGGACCGGGTGGGCGGACCACCGGGTGCTGTCCTTGCTCGCCATCCGCATCCTCCCCGTCACTCATAGTCACCCATAGGAGTGACGCTGTCGTCCTCAAGTCGGGCGAATCCGCTGCCGATATCACTCGGCTACGGTCGAGCCGTGCCGCAGCCGCTGCCGCTCTTCCCGCTCGGCCTCGTCCTGTTCCCGGGTGTCGTCCTGCCCCTGCACGTGTTCGAGGAGCGCTACCGGGTGCTCGTCGCCGAGCTGCTCGAGCTGCCCGAACCCGAGCGGGTGTTCGGCGTGATCGCGATCCGGCAGGGTCGCGAGGTCGGCGCCGACGGAGTGGCGGCGCTCTACGACGTGGGCTGCACCGCCCGCCTGCGACGGGTCCAGCGCTACGACGACGGCCGGTACGACATCCTTACCACGGGTGCGACGAGGTTCCGGCTCCACGAGCTGGCACACGACCGGCCGTACCTCGTCGGTGAGGTCGACCTGCTGGACGAGGAGCCGGGGGCGAGTGCCGACGCCGACGGGCTGACTGACGCCGTACGCACCGCGTTCCTCGACTACCTCGGGGCTCTGGAGCGAGCCGGAGCGACCGGCGTCGAGGTGCCCGAGCTGCCCGAGGACCCGCTCGTGCTCAGCTACCTGATCGCGGCATCGGTGCTCGTCGACCTCGAGGACCGGCAGCTGCTGCTCGCCGAGCCGGACGCGGCGGCGCGGCTGCGCGGTGCACTCGCCCTCCTGCGACGGGAGATCCGGCTGCTCAGCGCGTTCGCCGCTGCGCCGGCACCGGAGCTGGTCCGGACACCGATCAGCCCGAACTAGTCGATCTCCTCGACCCGGCTCAGCACCAGCACGACGAAGGACACCAGCGCGCCGAGCGGCCACACCACGATGGCCTCCTTCATCTGCAGGGCGACGTTGGCGGTGTAGTTGCCCTTCGCCCCGCTGGCCAGCGCCGCCTTCAGCTCGTCCTGCCCGATCCGGACGCCCACCTTGGAAGCGACGTAGGCCGCCAGCAGGCCGCCCCCGACGAGGGCGACCACGACGTAGGGCGCGGATCGACGGGCCAGCAGCCAGGCGAGCGTGCCGCAGACGATGCCGGCGATCAGCGTCACGGCCAGAAACCACCCGTCGCCGCCGATGAAGACCTCGGTCGCGCCGTCGACGACGTTGGCGCCCGCGGCGTCGATGGCCACGTGCGCGTGCGGCGCGAGGCCTGACCAGAGCAGCCCGATCGGTGCGCCCAGCAGCACGGTGAACGCGGCGGTCAGCGAGCTCGCGATCAGATCCTGCCGCCAGCGCTCCTGGGCCGGCGGCAGGACCTCGCTCGCCGTCGGGAGTCCTGGGCTGCGTCGGGTGTCAGGGGCGGACCAGCTCACCCGGACATCTTGCCTCGTCCCGGCGGCGTCACCGCCGGACGGCACGCGCGAAGGCCCAGGTGGCGACCGCCAGGGCGGCGACAGCAGTCCCCGCGCAGATCAGCAGGTCGCGGACGATCACGCCGACGCCAGGGTGCGGACCGAGCGCGACAGCGAGGGCGTCGGCGGCGTAAGTGCTCGGGACGATCGCTCTGACCACCCGCAGCGCGCCCGGCATCCGGCCGGCCGGGATGATCCCGAGGAACAGCACGGCCGACATGCCCAGCTGCCCTGCCATCGTCGCGAGCTCGGGGCGGGACGGCAGCAGCCCCAGCGCTGCGCCGACCCCGGCCAGCGCCGCCCCGGCCAAGGGAAGGACGACGACGAGCACCCACAGGTGTGTCACCGGCAGGCTGTAGAGCAGGCAGCCGATGACGCCGGTGACCACCGCGCCGGGCACCGTGAAGGTCGCGTACGACGCCGCCGTACCCAGCACCACCGCGGCGGCCGGGACCGGGAGCGCGGCGTAGTGGTCGAGCGCGCCGGTGCTGCGCAGCATCCCGAACCGCTGCGCCAGCAGGTTGAGAGCGACGAAGGCGACGACGAGCACGGTCGCGCCCGCCACGACCTGACGGGCCGTGGCCGGGCTGCCCTCGTCGACGACGCCGCGCAGCAGCAGCAGGATGCCG
>JAVXVI010000330.1:0-2577 GCA_032230005.1 Actinomycetota bacterium
AGCCGCCGCGGCTGACGATGCCGGTCTTGCGGGTGGCGGCCATCGGCACGTAGCGGAGAAGTACGCCGGCGTGGACGGTGATGTAGTCGACGCCCTGCTCGAACTGCTCGATCAGCGTGTCGCGGTAGATCTCCCAGGTGAGGTCCTCGCTCTTGCCGTTGACCTTCTCGAGGGCCTGGTAGATCGGGACGGTGCCGATGGGTACGGCGCTGTTGCGGATGATCCACTCGCGCGTCGTGTGGATGTTGCGACCGGTGGACAGGTCCATGACCGTGTCGGCGCCCCAGCGGGTCGCCCAGGTCATCTTCTCGACCTCCTCCTCGATGGAGGACGCGACGGCGCTGTTGCCGATGTTGGCGTTGATCTTCACCAGGAAGCCGCGGCCGATCGCCATCGGCTCGGACTCCGGGTGGTTGACGTTGACCGGGATGACGGCACGGCCGCGGGCGACTTCGTCACGGACGTACTCCGGGGTCACGCCCTCGCGCAGCGCGACGAACTCCATCTCGGGGGTGATGAACCCCTGGCGGGCGTAGTGCAGCTGGGAGACGTTCTTGCCTGGTACGGCGCGCCGTGGCCGGCGCCCGGCCTGCTCGAAGACGCTGTCGAGGTTCCTGTGATCGTGCGCCTTGAGGCCGTTGTCGATCGGCTGGACCGGCCGGCCGTCGTACTCCTCGGTGTCGCCTCGCTCGGCGATCCAGTCCTTGCGCAGCGCCGGCAGCCCGAGGCGCACGTCGGTGCGCAGCGACGGGTCGGTGTAGGGACCGCTCGTGTCGTAGAGCACGACGCTGTCGCCGGTGGTCAGCTCGACCTCGCGCATCGGCACCCGCAGATCGGGGCGGGTGCCCTGCAGGTAGGTCTTGCGGCTGCCCGGAAAGGCGGTCCCGGTGGTGGTGGTGTCACTGACGGCCGTCACAGCCGACCTCCCTACGCCGGTGCGAACCGGATCAGGTGCGAACGGTCGACGGCCGATCCAGCCGCCCTCTCAGCCCTGGCGTGGGCTCCCGCGGGTCGGGACGAACAGTACGCCTCTCTGCGGCGGTCCCGCTCAGCCGCAGGACTCGAAGACGGTCATGTACCAGCCAGGTCGCAGGGCCGGGCCGACGACGAACTGCGCGACGCCGCGCCGCTCCTTGCCCTTGTAGCCCTTCGGGAAGTCGTGCTTGAAGAAGCACTCGTAGTCGCCGGCCTTCTGCTTGACGCAGTAGCTCAGCCGGAGGTTGACCGCCTCGGTGCGCATCTGCTCGAGCTCGTACCGGGCACTCGGGTCCGTGACGTGCTTGAGCGCGGCGGTGTCGTGCCGGTTCCAGGCCCGCGCGAGGTAGCGCATCGCGGCCTGCGGGGACCTGAAATGCGGCCCCGGCGCCGTCGGCGGAACCGGCCGGTGTGACGGCGACGGTGACGGGGACGGGGTCGGCCTTGCGCTGACGACCGGGCTCGGCGTCGGAGCAGCAGCGACGGTCGTCACGGACGCCGACTGGGCTCCACAGCCGGCGACGGCCAGCAGGCAGCCGAGCAGTGCCAGACGTGCCTTCATCGATCCCCCCGGTTCGATCGCGGCTAGCGCTTGGCGAAGAGCTTGTCGTACTTCGCGTACAGCGTCTTGCCGCTGACCTGGTGGGCCACCGAGACGTTGCTGATCTTGGTGTTCTCCGGCGTGGGCTTCTCACCGCTCGCGCAGGTGTTGAAGCAGTCGTCGGTGTAGGCGACCTCGACCCGGCCGTACTGGTCGATCGTGATGTCGTTGAAGTCGAGCATGTTGCGGAAGTCGCAGGCGTCGGTCCGCTGCGAGCCCGGGGCGATGCCGAGCATGTGCACGCAGCCCCGGTGGATCGGCTTCTTCGGCGTGACGTCAGCGGTCGTCCAGGTCTTGCCGCCGTCGTACGTCGTGGAGATGTACAGGTGCCAGGCCCCGCGGAACGGGTTGTTCTGGTCGTTGCCGATGCCCGGCGTCGCGATGAACGAGAAGGCGGCCCGGTCGTCGTCGCCCACGATCATCTCGGGGAACTGCACGTTGTGCAGGCCGAGCGGCGTCGACAGGTCGGTGACCTTGCTCCACGTCTTGCCGCCGTCCTTGGACGTCGCGACCCGGGCGCTCGTCGTGGTGCCGCCCGCGGAGTCGTTGGGCTGCGTCCCGTCCTGCCAGCCGAAGTACAGCGTGCCCTTCGGACCGGCCATCACCGACGGGTCGGACTCATCGGGGTCGTGCGATCCGTTGGGGCCGAACTGCACCTGCCAGCTCGCGCCGTTGTCCTGGCTGATGCTCAGCGAGGGCCGGCCGCCGAAGAACTCGGAGTTGGTGAGGTTGTTGATGGTCGGTACGCCGCCACAGCCCTTCAAGGGCAGGTACGCCGTGCCGTCCGGCCCGACGCGCACATGCCCGTGCAGTGCCGAGCAGGCGCCGCCGAAGGGGTCACCGGGCCGGTTCTGCGGCTGGTTGGCCACGGGGACGCCGGGGCCGAACGTGCGACCTCCGTCGAGGCTGACCGAGCAGGCACCGTTGTAGCTGTTCTGCGCGCAGTAGTAGACGGCGCCGTCGTAGAGCGGGTTGTTGCCGGCCAGCGGCGCGTGCAGCGG
>JAVXVI010000331.1:0-9045 GCA_032230005.1 Actinomycetota bacterium
GCGTCACGTTGTTCTGCTCCTGCCAGTACCAGTTGGACGCCAGGACACCGGAGACCGCCGCGTCGGCCCAGGCCGGCGACGCCGCGAGAAGTCCCGGCGCACCTGCTGAAGCGACCATCGCAGCCACCGTCAGCCACCGTGCCGCTGGACGCATGCCGACCCTCCCTGCTCGACCTCGGGACGAGGTCCGTGTCGTGCTTCCTTCGGCGCCCCGGGGCGGTTTCCTGCCCGACGGGGCAACCCGAATGTCACGAGTTCGCAACCTGCGTGCACATAGTGGCGCGACGAAGGTGATCTTCGCAATGACGGTTCGCGGAGCCTCGCGTCAGGCGGGTGGGGCGGAGAGCGTCCAGCCGCGGACCGGGTCACCGGCGACCTGCGGGCTCTGCGGGCCGTACGGCGTCTGGTCCCGCGTGAGGGCCTGTGCGTAGTAGGTGGCGTAGCGCAGGGCCTCACCTGCGGTCACCTGGCCGTTGTGGTCGGCATCGGCGCCGCCCTGACCGGTCCCGATGTCGAACAGCAGGCCGGTCCAGACCGACTCGCCCCACTGGGGGTACTCGTAGGACTTCTGGCTGCTCTTGGAGCTGCCCGTGAAAAGCACCCGGCTGCTCGGCAGCCCGCTCATGAACCCGCCCGCCTCGCAGCCCGCGATGTCCACCCAGAGCTTCCCCGAGCCCGGCGAGAGCAGCCCTGCCAGCTGGCTGTCCGTGACCCAGTCCCGGTCGACCGGCCAGAGCTTCTCGGTGCTCCCGACCTGCTTCACGTGGCCGGAGTAGTGGAAGAAGGTGAACGTCCCCGGCGTGCTCTTGGACGCGAGCCACGACAGTCCGCTCCGGATCGCCGAGCCGGTCGCGGCGCCGTCAGTGACGACGCGGATGTTCTCCGGCAGCCAGCCGTCGCGCTGGAGAAGGGCAGCGATGAACCGGACGTCGTTCGCCGCGCCGATGGTGTCGTGCGTCGGCGCGCGGTAGTCCGTGATGCCGGCGAGGAACGCGTAGCGGTTCTCGGGCGCCGCGGTGCTCGCCGGCGGCGCGTCGTACTGCGGTCCCGGCGGGGGGCCGAGGCTCGGGACGAGGGAACGGGCGCGGGAGCTGCTCGCCTTGCCCGGCTTCGTGGTCGCGCCGGGCACCGGCACCCGCGTCGTGACCTCGCGGACCCCCTGGATCGTCGGCGTCTCCGCCTCGGTCACCTGGCGCGTGTCGAACCCGCGGATGCTCCACGCTCCGACCAGGCCGCCGAGCAGCACGAGGACGGCAGCCCAGGCCGTCGCCTCGGGCAGCCAACGGGGGATGGCGCCGCGCCTCACGTCGTACCCAACGCTTGGTCCCCGCCTGAGGTGACGATCAGACGGCACTCAGGGCGCGGGTGAGGTCCTCGAGCAGGTCCTCGACCGTCTCGATGCCGACCGACAGCCGCACCAGGTCGTCCGGGACCTCGAGCTGCGAGCCCGCGACGGACGCGTGCGTCATGCGGCCGGGATGCTCGATCAGCGACTCGACACCCCCGAGCGACTCACCCAGAGTGAAGACCTTCGTCCGTCGGCACACCTCGAGGGCCGCGGCCTCGCCGCCGGCCAGCCGGAAGCTGACCATGCCGCCGAAGTCGCGCATCTGCTTGACCGCGACCTCGTGGCCCGGGTGACCGGGCAGTCCCGGGTAGAGCACGCTCGAGACCTTGTCCGAGCTCTGCAGCAGCTCGACGACGCGCTGCGCGTTGGCGCAGTGCCGGTCCATGCGCACGCCGAGGGTCTTCGCGCCGCGCAGCACGAGCCAGGAGTCGAACGCGCCGGGCACGCCGCCCATCGCGTTCTGGTGGTAGGTCAGCTGCTCTCCGAGCTCGGGGTCGTCCGTGACGAGGGCGCCGCCGACCACGTCGGAGTGACCACCGAGGTACTTCGTCGTCGAGTGGACGACGACGTCCGCGCCGAGCGCCAGCGGCTGCTGGAGGTAGGGGCTGGCGAACGTGTTGTCGACGACCAGCCGGGCGCCCGCATCGTGCGCGATGGTCGCGAGGGCGGCGATGTCGGCGACGGTGAGCAGCGGGTTGGTCGGGGTCTCGCACCAGATCAGCGAGGTCTGACCGGGGCGTACGGCGGCGCGGACCGCGTCGAGGTCGCCGAGCGGGACCGGGGTGTTCTCGACCCCCCACCGCTCAAGCACCTTCGCGAAGAGTCGGTAGGTCCCGCCGTAGGCGTCGTCAGGGACGACGACGTGGCCCCCCGGCCCGGTGGCGGTGCGGAGCAGGCAGTCCTCCGCTGCGAGCCCGGAGGCGAACGCCAGACCGAGCCGGCCGCCCTCCAGCGCGGCGAGGCAGGTCTCGAGGGCGGTGCGGGTCGGGTTGCCGGACCGGCTGTACTCGTAGCCCTTGTGCTGTCCCACCTCGGACTGGACGAAGGTCGAGGTCTGGTAGATCGGTACGACGACGGCGCCGGTGGCCGGGTCCGGGTCCTGCCCGGCGTGGATCGCGAGCGTCTCGAACCCGTACTCCCCCGCCGCCCAGTCATCGCTCATGACCTCACGGTACGACGGTGCCGGAGCCGCGCCAGCACGTCCGCGACCGGCGGGTGCGCTAACTCGACCGCGAGGAGTCCGAGGACCGGCCAGGTGCAGGCGTCTGCACGGACCTGTACCGGCGGGTCGAGCTCGCCCACAATGCGCATCGTGAAGGCTCCATAGCGCGTCCAGACAAGGGACGGCGCGACTCGCGTCAGATCCCGGTCGAGCCAGCTGTCCCAGAGGATGCTGCCCTCGGCGTCCATCGCCTCGAGGCCGAGCTCGTGACAGAAGCGCCGCAGCCGATCGTCGCCCACCGCCACCACGTCCGGGAACGGCGCCTCGATGGCAAGCCCCTGCAGGGTCAGCGCCGTCGGGCCGTCGAAGGCCCAGGTGAGCCCGGCCGCGGTCAGGCGATCTGCCAAGCGACCGCAGCCGCTGGGCACCGTCGGCGAGCCGTCGAGGAGCCGGTCGACAGCGGCATCGAGATCGGCAAGGTAGGGCTCGAGCTCGGGCCGGATCTGCAACCCGCAGGCCGCGAGCAACCGATCGAGCGTCGCCACCGTCGGCGACCGCCGCCCGCCTTCATAGGCCGACAACGCCGAGGCGGAGGTGCCGGCTGACGCGGCCAGCTGCGTTCGA
Source organism: Actinomycetota bacterium (assembly GCA_032230005.1). GTDB lineage: Bacteria > Actinomycetota > Actinomycetes > Mycobacteriales > SCTD01 > RYN-124. Next base: position 3,135 of record JAVXVI010000331.1, read on the forward strand.
CTCAGGCCCGCGCGCGCTCGAGCCCGAACCAGCAATGCGGCGACATCCATCGGCGAACGCTTGCATCCCGACGACCGATCCGGCCGACCGGCCATGAGGCATGTGGATGCCCGTCGCGGCTGTGGAAGAGGGCCGTTTTTCATGTCCATCGTCTTCGCGCTCGGCCTGATCCGGCCGATTTGGCCGGATCAGGCCAGAAGAATTTCGGCAAGCGTCAACCGCGGCGGCGCGGGCGGCGGGCGGCGGGCGGCGGGCGGCGGGCGGCGGGCGGCGGGCGGCGGGCGGCGGGCGGCGGGAGATTAGCCGTGGGAGAGGAAGGCGAGGACGTCTTGCCTCGTCAGGACGCCGACGGGGCGGCCCTCCGACACGACCACCGCGGCGTCGGCGGTCTCCAGTGCCGCCATCGCGGCCTGCACCGACTCGCCGGCGCCGACCAGCGGCAGGGGCGGGGACAGGTGGTCGGCCAGCCGGTCGGCCAGCTGGGCCTTCCCGGTGAACAGCGCGTCGAGCAGGTCGCGGTCGTGTACGGCGCCGACGATCTCGGCGGTCATGACCGGTGGCTCGGCCCGGACGACCGGCATCTGCGAGACGCCGTACTCGCGCAGGATGTCGATGGCCTCGCGCACCGTCTCGGAAGGATGCGTGTGCACGAACGACGGCAGCGAACCGCCGACCGTCTTGCGCGCCATCACGTCGCCGACCGTCTGCTGCCCGTCGGCCTGCAGGAACCCGTAGTCCGCCATCCACTCGTCGTTGAAGATCTTCGACAGGTAGCCCTTGCCGGAGTCCGGCAGCAGCACCACGACGACCGCGTCCGGGCCGGCTTCCGCCGCGACCGACAGAGCGGCCACGACCGCCATCCCGCAGGAGCCGCCGACCAGCAGACCCTCCTCGCGCGCCAGCCGCCGCGTCATCGCGAAGGAGTCACGATCCGAGACAGCGAGGATGGCGTCGGGGATGGCCGCGTCGTAGGTCGACGGCCAGAAGTCCTCGCCCACGCCCTCGACGAGGTAAGGGCGCCCGTCGCCACCGGAGTAGACCGACCCGACCGGGTCGGCGCCTATCACCTTGACGGCGCCGCCGGACACCTCCTTGAGGTAGCGGCCGACACCACCGAGCGTGCCGCCGGTCCCCGCACCCGCGACGAAGTGCGTGACGCGGCCGTCGGTCTGCTTCCAGATCTCGGGTCCCGTGCTCTCGTAGTGCGCGCGGGGGTTGTTGGGATTGGAGTACTGGTCCGGCTTCCACGCCCCGGGCAGCTCCCGGGCCAGCCGGTCCGAGACCGAGTAGTAGGACCGAGGGTCCTCCGGATCGACAGCTGTCGGGCAGACCTCGACGCGCGCGCCGTACGCCCGAAGCACGTCGATCTTGTCCTTTGCCACCTTGTCGGGGCAGACGAAGACGCAGGTGTAGCCCTTCTTCTGCGCGACCAGCGCAAGCCCGACGCCGGTGTTGCCGGAGGTCGGCTCGACGATGATCCCGCCGGGCTTCAGGGCCCCGGACCGCTCGGCGTCCTCGACCATCGCCAGCGCGATCCGGTCCTTGACCGAGCCGCCGGGGTTGAAGTACTCCACCTTGGCGAGGACCTGCGCGGCGATGCCCTCCGTCACCCGGTTCAGCCGGACGAGCGGGGTGTTGCCGACGAGATCGATCATGTGCTCGCTGACCTGCATGAGCGCGAGAGTACGGCGGATAGGCTGCTGCTTCTGGGAGTTACCCACGAGTAGCGAGGGAGGGATGCCATGTCGGCCGTCGAGCTCGCTCCCGGTATCTGGCGCATCCCGACCGTGCCGTACGACCTCATCAACTCCTTTCTCATCGCCGACGAGGACGGCTCGCTCACCCTCGTCGACGCCGGGCTCAAGCGCGCCCACAAGAGGGTGCTCAAGGCCCTGGCCGAGGTCGGCAAGGCGCCGCAGGACGTACGACGCATCGTGCTCACCCATGCGCACAGCGACCACGCCGGCGGCCTTGCCGGCGCCAAGAAGGCCACCGGAGCGGCGGTGCTCGCTCACGACCGCGACGCGGTCTACCTGCAGAGCGGCAAGCCCCCGCACCTGGACAAGAGCCACCTGTCCGGCCGGGTGATGAACCGCGCCCGCGGCGGCTTCGCCAAGGTCGAGGTCGGGAGCACCTTCCAGGACGGCGAGCTGCTGCCGATCGGCGGCGGCCTGCGGGTCGTGCACACGCCGGGCCACTCACCGGGCCACGTCTCCCTGTTGCACGAGGCCAGCGGCGTGCTCATCACCGGCGACGCCATCTTCAACGTGCGCGGCCTGCGCTACTCCCCCGCGACGTTCTGCACCGACATCAGGCTGTCGCGCGAGACGGCCGACCGGCTGGCGGACCTCGACTACGACGTGGTGGCGTTCACCCACGGCGCTCACATCTCCAGTGGTGCCCGCGAGGCGGTGCGGGCGTTCCTGCGGGGGCGGGCGCGCTGATGCGCCCGCAGACAGCCGGTCTGCGGCCCGGCCGGCGTGCGAAGTGGGTGGCGGTCCGGGCGGCGTACGGCGGCGGCACCGCCGGCCTGGTGGGTGCCCTGTCGTGGGGGCTCGTCGTGGCCGAGGCCAAGCTGGCCCGCCGGACGATCGGCGAGCCCACTGAGCACGCGCCCGACCCGGCCGGCTCGTACGGCCGCCCGCGCCGCGGGGTGAAGCCGGTCCGGCTCGCCATGCTGGGCGACTCCAGTGCCGCCGGGCTCGGCGTCGACGACAGCGCAGAGACGCCGGGAGCCCTGCTGGCCGGGCTGCTGGCCCGCGACCTCGGCCGCCGCGTCGAGCTCGACCTGCAGGCGGTCACGGGTGCCCGCGCCAAGGACCTCGACATCCAGGTGCAGCGGGCCCTGCGGCACCCGGTCGACGTCGCGGTGATCCTCATCGGCGCCAACGACGTGACCCACCGGGTCCCGGCGGCCGAGGCCACCCGGGCGCTCGGCCGCGCCATCGCCACCCTCCGCGCCGCCGGGGTGGAGGTGATCGTCGGGACCTGCCCGGACCTCGGCAGCGTGAAGCCGCTGCTGCAGCCGCTGCGCAGCATCGCGCGCTGGCGCAGCCGGCAGATGGCGCAGGCCCAGGCCGTCGTGTCGGTCGAGCACGGGGCCGCCGCGGTCTCGCTCGGCAACCTGCTCGGGCCGGAGTTCGCGACCAACCCGCAGATGTGGAGCGCCGACCGCTTCCACCCCTCACCGGCGGGCTACGCACGGGTCGTCGACGCCCTCCTGCCCAGCGTGCTCGAGGCGCTCGGCGTGACGAGCACGACCGAGGTGATCGGCGACAGCGTGCAGGACCTGGATGTGGCCGCCGCCGTCGCGGCGAGCACCCCCGGCCTCGAGGTCGAGACGGTCGAAGGCGGCGAGGGCGCCGCTTCGGTCGGCCCTGGTCGGCTCGCACGGTTGCGGCGCCGGGTCCCCCTCGTCGGCGGCGGGGCTCCCGCGGAGCCGACCTCAGCCGAAGACCTCGCCGCCGAGGCGGAGAGCGACGAGCGTTAGCGTTCGACCAGACTCAGGACCGAAACAGGAGACCCCGATGCCCGAAGCAGTGATCGTCTCGACCGCCCGCTCCCCGATCGGGCGTGCCTTCAAGGGCTCGCTGAAGGACCTGCGTCCGGACGACCTGGTGGCCACCATCATCCAGGCCGCGCTGAACAAGGTGCCGAACCTGCGGCCTGAGGACATCGACGACCTGATGCTCGGCTGCGGGCTGCCCGGCGGCGAGCAGGGCTACAACATGGGCCGGTCGGTCGCGGTGCAGATGGGCTACGACTTCCTGCCCGGTACGACGATCACCCGCTACTGCTCCTCCTCGCTGCAGACCACGCGGATGGCGTTCCACGCCATCAAGGCCGGCGAGGGCGACGCCTACATCTCGGCCGGTGTCGAGATGGTCAGCCGGTTCGTCAAGGGCAACAGCGACTCGATCCCGGACACGAAGAACCCGTTCTTCGCCGACGCCGAGGCCCGGTCGGCCAAGCTCGCCGAGGGCGGCGAGGACTCGTGGGCGGACCCGCGCGAGAGCGGCAGCGTGCCCGACATCTACATCTCGATGGGGCAGACCGCGGAGAACCTCGCCCGCATCAAGAACGTCTCCCGCCAGGAGATGGACGAGTTCGCCGCGCGGTCGCAGAACCTCGCGGAGAAGGCCATCGCCAACGGCTTCTGGGAGAAGGAGATCACCCCGGTCACGACGCCGGACGGCACGCAGGTCAGCGCCGACGACGGTCCCCGCCCCGGTGTCACCGTCGAGGGCATGGCCGGCCTCAAGCCGGTCTTCCGCCCCGACGGCCTCGTCACTGCCGGCAACGCATGCCCGCTCAACGACGGCGCCGCCGCGGTCATCGTCATGAGCGACACCAAGGCCAAGGAGCTCGGCCTCACGCCGCTCGCGCGGGTCGTGTCCACGGCCGTCACCGGCCTGTCGCCGGAGATCATGGGCTACGGGCCGAAGGAGGCCATCGAGCTGGCCCTGAAGCGGGCCGGCAAGACCGTCGGCGACATCGACCTGTTCGAGATCAACGAGGCCTTCGCCGCGCAGGTCATCCCGTCGTACAAGGACGCCGGCATCCCCCTGGACAAGCTCAACGTCCACGGCGGCGCAATCGCGGTCGGGCACCCGTTCGGCATGACCGGCGCCCGCATCACCGGCACCCTCATCAACGGCCTGCAGACCCTCGACAAGCAGTTCGGCGTCGAGTCGATGTGCGTCGGCGGCGGCATGGGCATGGCGATGGTGCTGGAGCGCCTCAGCTAGAAGGGCACTCCACGGGGACGTCGCCGAGCCGCTCGAGCAGGGCGGCCGGCACGTCCTCGTCGAGCAGGTCGCGGCGGTGCGCGAGCAGGTGCGCGACAGCGCCCAGGTCGGCACGGCCGCTGCGGACGAGGTCGTCTGCGGTCAGGGCCAGCTGGTCGGGCAGCGCGAGGTCACTGTCGAGGCGTGGCAGCGGCCGATCCGTCTCGGCAGCTTGCGTGACGAAGTCCTGGGCGAGGTGATGGACCAGGTCCGCCCTGGTGCCGTACGGCGGGGCGGCCGCAACCCACCGCTCCGGCGTCCAGAGCCGCAGCCGCTCGACCAGCGAACGCGCCTCGCGGGCCAGCAGATCCGCCGCGTCAGGCACGGCCGGAGGCTACCGTCGCGCCATGCGGACCGGATGGGTCGTCGCCACGGCGCTCGCCGCCGCCTGCACCAGCAGTGCCGCCACCACCGCATCCCCCACCGCAGCCCCGTCGCGGATCACCACCACGACGCAGAGCACGACGATCGTCACAACGGGCGTCGCTCCGACTGCTCCGGCAGCCAGCCCCTCACCGAGCGCGTGCCCCACGTCGTACGCCCAGCCTGATCCCCATCGCCCGAGACTGTCGGCCACTGTGTCGTTCTCGGGCGGGACCGTCACGGGCACAGAGCGGATCGTCTTCACGCCCGACCTGGCGATCCGCGAGGTGGTCCTGCGGTTGTGGGGAGCGGCGCCGCGACCGGCGAAGGCGGGCGGTCGGGTGGATGTCGGTACGACGAAGGTCAACGGCGTCGCGGTCACCTCCCGGCGCAGCTCGCCGACTGTCCTGCGCATCCCGGCAACCGTCCCCGCCGGCGCCTCCGTCACCGTCGATGTCGCCTTCACGCTGCACCTGCCGACCGGGATCAACGACCGCTTCGGGCATCGCGGGACGACCGCGTGGTTCGGCAGCGGCCTCCCGCTGCTGGCGTGGGAGCGCGGCCGCGGCTGGGCACTCGAGCCGGCCACCGCGGCCTTCGCGGAGGCCTCGACCAGCGAGGCGATGGAGCTGACGTCGCTGACCGTGAGACGGACCAAGGGGCTCAACGTCATCGCGACGGGAGTGCAGGTCGCCGAGGACGGTACGACGGCGAAGTTCCGTGCCCGGTCGGTGCGCGATGTCGCGGTGGCCGTAGGGCGT
>JAVXVI010000332.1:0-11937 GCA_032230005.1 Actinomycetota bacterium
CCGGCGGGGTTGTAGTCGTTGTGGTAGCTCCACTGGCTCAGCCCCATCTTCTGGCTGATGAGGTTCATGCCCTGCTCGAGCCGATCGGTGAGCGGCCGGCCCTCACACCGGTTGTGGATCGAGATGGCCGCCTGGTGCGCGTGCGCGACAGCCCAGATGATGTTCTTCGGGCCGAACGCGGAGTCACCGCCGAAGAACACCCCCGGCAGGGTCGACTCCATCGTCGTCTCATCGACGACCGGGACGTCCCAGTCGCCGAACTGCAGCCCGAGGTCGCGCTCGATCCACGGGAAGGCGTTCTCCTGGCCGATGGCGAGGATGACGTCGGTGCAGGGGAGTACGACGGTGTCGACCCGGCGCGACTTGGTCGCGTTGTCGTCCCACTCCAGGACCTCGAACTCGACCCCGGTCAGTACGCCGTCCTCCACGATGAACCGAGTGGGGGAGTAGTTGATGAGGATCTCGACGCCCTCCTCCTCGGCGTCGTCGAGCTCCCACGGCGAGGCCTTGAAGAACCGGCGCGGGCGCCGCGCGATGACCTTGATGTCCTTGCCGCCGAGCCGGAGGGAGGACCGGCAGCAGTCCATCGCGGTGTTGCCGACGCCGATGATGATGACCTGCTCGCCGACCGAGTCGATGTGCTCGAAGGCGATGGACTCGAGCCAGTCGATGCCGATGTGGATGCGGGAGTCACCCGTCTCGTCCCATCGCCCGGGGAGGTCGAGCTGCTTGCCGCGCGGTGCTCCGGTCCCGACGAAGACGGCGTCGTAGCCCTCCTTCAAGAGAGCGCCGAGGCTCTGGACCGGCGTCGCGTATCGGATGTCCACCCCCATGTCGAGGATGACCTGCGTCTCCTCGTCGAGGACCTCGGCCGGCAGCCGGAAGGCCGGGATGTTGGTGCGCATCAAGCCGCCGGCCTTCTCGAACTGCTCGTAGATCGTCACGGCGTAGCCGAGCGGCATCAGGTCGTTGGCCACGGTGAGCGAGGCAGGGCCGGCTCCGACGCAGGCGATCCGCTTGCCGTTGCGCTGCTCCGGCGCCCGCGGCAGCCGGTCGCTGATATCGCCCCGCAGGTCCGCCGCCACCCGCTTGAGCCGGCAGATCGCGACCGGCTCCCCGTCGATCCGCTCCCGCCGGCAGGCCGGCTCACAGGGGCGGTCACAGGTGCGGCCGAGGATCGACGGGAAGACGTTGGACTCCCGGTTGACCATGTACGCGTCGTCGAACCGGCCCTGGGCGATCAGCCGGATGTACTCGGGAACGTTGGTGTGGGCGGGGCAGGCGTACTGGCAGTCCACGACCTGGTGGAAGTAGTCCGGGTCCCCGACGTCCGTTGGCTTCACGGCTCCATCATTGTCCCTCGGGTGCCGGGGGAGGGAAACTCCCCGGAAACCGGCGCGCGTCGTGTCGTGGCGCAAGATGTCCGGGTGAGCCGTCGTCCCTCGTACGCAGCCCTCCTGTCCCTCGCCGTGCTGGCCACGGCCTGCGCCGGGAGCTCGACCCCGAAGGCGGCATCACCTGTCCCGACCATCGGCTCCTCGTCGAGCTCCGTCGCCACGCCCTCAACCGGCGCCTCGCCGTCCGCCGCGAGCTCCGCGACGGCTGTGCCGCAGCCTCCGGCGCTGATCTGGACCTCCTGCCGGGACGGCTTCCAGTGCTCGGCGGTGACGGTTCCGCTGGACTACGCCGCGCCGTCGGCGGGGACCGTCCGGCTCCGGCTGATCCGGCTGCGGGCGAGCCGGCCGGCCCAGCGGGTGGGTGCCTTGCTGGTCAACCCCGGCGGACCGGGCGTCTCGGCTGTGGACTTCCTGCGCGGTTTCGCGAGCGGGTCCGTCCCCGCGGTCCTGCGGCAGCGCTTCGACCTGGTCGCGTTCGACCCGCGCGGTACGACCGGCAGTGCGCCGGTCCACTGCCTGGACACCACGGGTCTCGACCGCTACTTCCATGTCGACCAGGACCCTGACACCCCGGCCGAGGTGACTGCCTTCGAGAACCAGAGCAAGGTCCTCGCGGCCGGCTGCGCCAAGCGGTCCGGCCGGATACTGGCCCACCTGTCGACGGCCGATGCCGCCCGCGACATGGACAGCGTCCGCGCAGCACTGCGCGAACCGCGACTGACCTACCTCGGCTACTCCTACGGGACTGCGCTCGGCGCGGCGTACCTCGACCTGTTCCCGACGCACGTCAGGGCCATGGTCCTGGACGGCGCCCTCGACCCCAGGTCACCCTGGGACGACGTCGTCACCGGCCAGGCGAAAGGGTTCGAGCAGGCGTTCGCGTCGTTCCTGCGCTGGTGCGACGGGCACGCGTCGACGTGTGACTTCCGGCGGGCCGTCACCGGCGACCTGGGCAAGGCGTACGACGCCATCCGGGCCCGCGTCGAGCGGCAGCCGCTGCCCGGGATCGGGAGCAGGACGGTCGGGCCGTCGGAGCTGTTCTTCGGTGCCGGGCAGGCGCTGTACAGCACCAGCTACTGGGAGTTCCTCGGCACTGCCCTCGCCGACGCGTCGCGCGGTGACGGCAACCTGCTGCTGCAGCTGTCGGACATGTACCTCGAACGCGGCGACAGCGGCTACGACAACACCATCGAGGCCAACTTCGCGGTCAACTGCGTCGACAAGCCGTTCCCGAAGGACCCCGCTGCCTACGCGCGCCTGGCGCACACGCTGGCTGCGGTCGCGCCCCGGTTCGGTCCGGCGATCGGCTGGGGGAGCGAGCAGTGCGCGGTCTGGCCGGTGCCGTCGACCGGCGTGCCGCACGCCGTGACGGGTGCGGGCTCACCGCCGATCGTGGTCATCGGCACCACGCGGGATCCCGCGACGCCGTATGCGTGGGCGGTCGCGCTGGCCAAGCAGCTCGCCCACGGGGTGCTGCTGACCCACGACGGAGACGGTCACACCGCCTACCGGTCCAGCGCGCCTGCCTGCATCACCAACCCCGTCAACACCTACCTGCTCACCGGCCAGGCCCCCGCCGCGGCTCGCTGCTGAGTGAGGTCAGCGGTCGGCGAGGCGACGGACGAAGGCCAGCCCTGACCACGTCTCGTCGACCGCACACACCTTCACGTCCACCAGGCCCTGCGCCAACCCGTACTCCCGCACGTCGTTCTCCGACAGGTCGGTCTGCAGGCCGCTGGCCCGCTTCGGCCAGCAGACCCAGAGCCGCCCCGGCGTCGTCAGACGTCGCGCCGAGGGTGCCCAGCGGCGTGCGAGGCGGGCGCGGTCTGGCGCGAAGAGCAGCACGACGTCGTACGGCGCCGTGCCCGGTCGCGTGTGCACGTCCACGCCGTCAAGCACGAAGCCGCCGGGAGCACCGTCCAGCAGCACCCGGCTGTCCGGCTTCACGCCGAGCTTGCGCGGGAGCGGCGTCCCGCTGTAGCCCACCGTCACGAATGGCAGGGTAGGCGGATGCCACGGACACCGGGACCGCGTCCCAGCGTCCGTCGCAAGATCGCGGTTGCGACGTGGCGGCCGTCGCGGGAGGGCCGCCTCTACGCGCGCATGGCGGTCGACGCCACACCGGTGCTCGCCTACTGCGCCGCGCAGGGCGCCGCGACCGGCCGGCCGGTCTCGCCGGCCGCGGTGGTCGGCCTCGCTTTCCAGCGCGGCATCGAGCAGGTCCCGGCGTTCCACAACCGGGTGCTGCTCGGCCGGATCGTGCCCTTCCCGTCGTACGACGTGGCCTTCGCCGTGGACATCGAGGGCGGTGACGACCTGGCCCCGACGAAGGTCCGCGCGGCAGACACCAAGTCGGTCGCCGATGTCGCAGCGGAGCTGGTGGCCGGCGCCGCCCGGCTGCGTGCGAGGCAGGACAAGGACTTCCAGACCACGAACGGGATCGCCCGGCTGGTGCCCTGGTTCCTGCTCCGGCCGGTGCTGGCGCTGGCGTCGCTGCTCAACGGCGGGATCGGCGTCCGTGCCTTCGGCCAGCCGGCCCACCCGCTCGGCTCGCTGTTCGTGACCAACATCGGCTCCTTCGGCCTGGACGAGGGCTATGTCGCGCCGGTGCCGTTCGCACGGGTGCCGCTCTACGTGTGCGTCGGCGCCGTCACCCAGGCCCCGATGGTCGTGGACGGCGAGGTGGTGGCGCGGCCACAGATCGTCATCACCGCCACGGCCGATCACCGGCTCGTCGACGGGGCGCATGCCGCCAAGCTGGCCCGGCTGGTCAGGGGCTTGCTGGCTGACCCGGCCCAGATCGACGCCCGACTGGCCGCCTCGTGAGCCTTGAGGGCTGACGCGCGGCGTGATCTCGGTCGCATCCGCGCCTGGCGGCGGACCGGCGTGATGCAGGTCTCTCCGCCCGACGTCGCCCGTTCGGCTCCGCGCGCCGAACACTGGTGTGGAGCAAGACCTGCTCGAGCGGAGGAGAACGCCATGCTGCGCAGCAACGACCCGAAGATGCGGACCCTGTCGAGGATCGAGGTCCTGTCGGGGTTGACTCCGCGGCAGCTCGAGGGCGTCTGCCGGCTGACCACGGAGCTGCGGCTGCCGGCCGACCGGATCCTGTGCCGGGAGGGCGACGAGGCCCGTGAGGTCTTCCTGCTCGCGGACGGACAGGTCGCCGTGTCCCGGGGGGACGGGCTGGTCGGGGTCGTGCAGGCCGGCGGGATCGTCGGTGAGATGGGCGTCCTGGACGTGGGACGCAGGTCCGCGACCGCCATGGCTCTGACGGACGTCACCGTTCACGTGCTGAGCACGTGGGAGTTCAGCCGGCTGCTTGAGGAGTACCCCACTGTCGCGGCCAACGTCCGCGCGCTGGTTGCTGCCCGCGCCGAGGAGAACGAGGCCCTGCGCGCCGCCTGACGTGCCTCGTCAGCCGCCGATCGCGAGGGTGCCCCCGGCAGGATTCGAACCTGCGCTTCTTCCTCCGGAGGGAAGCACTCTATCCCCTGAGCTACGGGGGCCAGGGACGCGTCAGGCTAGCAGTGAGGCACCCGGTAGCCTCCGGCCGTGAGCAGCCTTGGGCGCGTCCTCGTGGTGGACGACGACGACGTGATCCGCCAGCTCATCACGGTCAACCTGGAGCTCGAGGGCTTCGAGGTCACGACGGCCGTGGACGGCCAGGACTGCCTCGACAAGGTCAAGGCCGTCGACCCCGCGGTGATCACCCTCGACATCATGATGCCGAGGCTCGACGGATGGGAGGCCGCGAGCCGGCTGCGGGCCGATCCCGAGACCGCGGACATCAAGGTCGTGCTGCTGTCAGCCCGTGCCCAGGAGGCCGACCTGCAGCGCGGCGACCGGATCGGCGTGGACGCCTACCTCACCAAGCCGTTCGACCCGGACGAGCTGATCGCCACCGTCCGGCGGCTCGCCGGACTGCCCACCGGCTGAGGCCTACTTCGAGGGCGAGGCGCTGGGTGCGGCGCTCGCCGCCGTGCTGGCCCCTGGGCTGGGAGCGACCGTCGCCGTCGCCGCCGGAGCAACCTGGAGCGGGCCGGTGGCGCTGGTGCCACCCGAGCAGGACGATCCCTGCTCGGGGGCCTGCGGGCCCTGGGTGTAGGCGTCGAAGAACTTGTCCACCTTGCTGTCCGAGGCGCTGTTGACGAAGATCTGCCGCCCCCACGCCTGCATGCTCACCGCTGTCTTCAGACCGGGATAGGGGCTGAGCATCCGGTAGGGGTTGCCCTCGACCTTGGCCTTGAGCGACGCCAGCTGCGTCGCCGGCAGGTCGGGGCGGTAGGTGACCCAGACGGCACCGTGCTCGAGGGAGTGCACGGCGTGCTCGTTCGCGAGCGGGCTCGTGTAGACGGCGCAGTTCTGCCAGACCGCGTTGTGCTTGCCGCCGACCGGCGGGCTCTGCGGGTAGGTCACGTTGGTCGTGACGTGCGTCTGCGCGAGGCCGCTGTACTTCTGGACGCCAGGCACCTTCTTGTCCGCGGCCTTCAGGGGGTCGATGAAACCGGCGCCCTGGTTGGTGACGGCGTAGACCAGGATCCCGAGGAGCAGCAGACCGAGAACGCCCGAGACCGCGACGACGCCCCACGGGAACGGCTTCTTGACCGGCGGCGGGGGAGTGCGGCGGCGGCCGCCCGTCTGCGCACCGCCGCGCCCTGGCTGGGGCCGCGACGAGGGGCGGGACGAGCTGGGGCGGTTGGCCATGCCGAGGGTCCGTCCTGGGGAGGGGGTCTGCGATGGGTGACGTACGGCACGCACGCGAGGTTCCGCACCGGTTCAGCGCGAGTCTAGGCGGCCGCGCGTGAGACCCGGGGAAGGCGACGCGCCCGCGCTAGCCTCGAAGGGTGACTCCCGTCGAGCTCGGTGCTGCGGTCCGCGCTGCGGTCGCGGCGGCCGTCGACGCGGGCGAGCTGGCCGTCCCTGTGCCTGCCGAGGTCGCCGTGGAGCGGCCGAAGAACCGCGACCACGGCGACTACGCCACCAGCGTCGCTCTGCAGCTGGCCAAGGCGGCTGGTCGGCCGCCGCGCGAGGTCGCCGAGGTCGTCGCCGGCCGCCTGCGTGGCAGCGATGGGGTCGCCTCCGTGGACGTGGCCGGGCCGGGATTCCTCAACATCCGGCTGGCCGAAGCCGCGCTCGGCAAGGTCGCACAGGCCGTGGTCGCAGCTGCGACGTCGTACGGCCGAAATGACGCCCTCGTCGGCCAGACCGTCAACCTCGAGTTCGTCAGCGCCAACCCGACCGGACCGGTGCACATCGGCAGCGTCCGGTGGGCGGCCGTCGGCGACGCCATGGCCCGGCTGCTCGAGGCGAGCGCCGCGAAGGTCACCCGGGAGTACTACGTCAACGACGCCGGGGTGCAGATCGACCGGTTCGCGCAGTCGCTGCGCGCGGCCGCGACCGGCGAGCCAACACCGGAGGACGGCTACGCCGGCGACTACGTCGCGGAGTGGGCCCAGCGGGTGCTCGAGCGCGAGCCGGGTATCTCGGAGCTGGACCCGGAGGCGAGCCTCGAGCGCTTCCGGGTGGTCGGGCTGCAGGTCGCCCTCGAGGAGATCCGGGGGTCGCTGGCGGAGTTCGGCGTCGAGTTCGACGTGTGGTTCTCCGAGGCGTCGCTGACCGAGTCCGGGGCGGTCGAGCGCGCCCTGCAGCGGTTGCGGGAGCAGGGGCACGTCTTCGAGGCCGACGGCGCGGTCTGGCTGCGCACGACCGACTTCGGCGACGACAAGGACCGGGTGCTGGTCAAGAGCGACGGCACCGGCACGTACTTCCTGTCCGACGCCGCCTACTACGTCGACAAGCGTGCGCGCGGCTTCGACCGGTGCATCTACATGCTCGGCGCCGACCACCACGGCTACGTCAACCGGCTGCGCGCCCTGGCCGCCTGCGCCGGCGACGCTCCCGACCAGACGCTCGAGGTGCGCATCGGACAGCTGGTCAACGTCCTGCAGGCCGGCCAGCCGGTGAAGATGAGCAAGCGGGCCGGAACCATGGTCACCCTCGAGGACCTCGTCGCGCTCACCGGCGTCGACGCCGCGCGCTACACCCTGGCTCGCTCGTCCGCGGACACGACGATGGACCTCGACGTCGACGCCGTGACCCGGCAGACCAGCGACAACCCGGTCTTCTACGTGCAGTACGCCGCGACCCGGGCGGCGTCCGTGCTGCGCAACGCCGCCGAGATGGGCATCGCAGAGCCGAGCCCGGACAGCGTCGACCTGTCGCTGCTGTCGCACCCGCGCGAGACCGAGCTGCTGCTCGCCCTCGCCGAGTTCCCCCGGGTGGTCGCGACGGCCGCCGAGCTGCGTGAGCCGCACCGGGTCGCGCGCTACCTGGAGGAGAAGGTCGCGAAGTCGGCGCAGCGGTTCTGGGACGAGTGCCAGGTGCTGCCGAAGGGCGACGAGGAGATCGCGGCCACGACCGCTCCGCGGCTGCTGCTGTGGCGGGCCACCCGCATCGTGCTCGAGAACGGCCTCGGCCTGCTCGGCGTCACCGCCCCGGAGCGCATGTGAACGAGGCGGACATCGCGAGTCTCATCTCCGACCTGGAGCCGGCGGTGTGGCCGGTGACGGCTGCCCGGTCGGTGGAAGGCGTGCTGACCCTCGGCGGCGTCGACGTGCGCGACCTCGCGGCCGAGTTCGGCACGCCGTCTTACGTCCTCGACGAGGAGGACTTCCGCAGCCGCTGCCGTGCCTGGCGCGAGGCCTTCAGCGACGCCGACGTCTACTACGCAGGCAAGGCGTTCCTGTGCACGGCCGTCGCGCGCTGGGTCGCCGAGGAGGGGCTGTCGCTGGATGTGTGCACCGGCGGTGAGCTGGCGGTGGCGCTGGCTGGTGGCTTCCCGGCGGAGCGGCTGCTCTTCCACGGCAACAACAAGTCCCTCGGCGAGCTGACCCGCGCTGTCGAGGTCGGGGTCGGGCGGGTCGTCATCGACTCGTTCGAGGAGCTGGTCCGGCTGGCCGCCGTCGCCGAGCGGGCGGGAGTCCGGCAGCGGGTCTACATCCGGGTGACGCCGGGGGTCGAGGCGCACACGCATGAGTACGTCGCTACGGGCCAGGAGGACCAGAAGTTCGGCTTCTCGCTGGCGAGCGGTGCGGCGGCCGAGGCCGTACGCCGGGTGCTCGGCCTGTCGTCGCTCGAGCTGCTCGGCTTGCACTGCCACATCGGCTCGCACATCTTCGACACCCGTGGTTTCTCGCTCGCAGCGCACCGGATGGTCGGGCTGCTCGCCGCCGTGCGGGACGAGCATGGCGTCGAGCTGCCGGAGCTGGACCTCGGTGGCGGGCAGGGCATCGCCTACACGGCAGCCGACGACCCCATGCCGGTCAAGGAGGTCGCCGACGGGCTGCGGGCGATCGTCGAGCGCGAGTGCGCGGCAGCGGGGCTGTCCGTCCCGCGGCTCGCGGTCGAGCCCGGGCGCGCGATCTCCGGGCCGACGACCGTGACGCTCTACGAGGTGGGCACCGTGAAGGACCTGCCGGGCCTGCGGACCTACGTGAGCATCGACGGCGGGATGAGTGACAACATCCGCACGGCGTTGTACGACGCGCGCTACACCGCTGTGCTGGCCTCGCGCCGGTCGGCCGCCGAGCCCCACAACGTGACGTTGTGCGGCAAGCACTGTGAGAGCGGGGACATCGTGGTGCACGACGTCCCGCTGCCGGCCGACCTGGCGCCAGGGGACCTCGTCGCAGTGCCCGCGAGCGGGGCCTACCACCGGTCCATGGCGAGCAACTACAACCACGTGCCGCGGCCGCCGGTCGTCGCTGTACGCGATGGCGCGGCGCGTGTCATCGTCCGGCGTGAGACCGAGGACGACCTGCTCCGCCTGGACGTCCCATGAGGACTGTCCCGCGGTCCGTCGCCGTTCCGTTCCTGCTGGCGCTCACCGGGGTCCTGCTCATGGTGGGGCTCGTCATCGCGCGCGCGGCGGGGGCCGTGGCCGTCGGGGTCTACCTCGTGCTCGTCGTGGCTGCCGTCGTCGCCGGTGGTGTTGCTGCGCGCCGGCGGCTGCGTATCGCCGCCCTTTCTGCCGGTCGCACCTGCACCTGTTGCACCAGCACGGTCCATGACCCCGTGAAGGTGATCTGATGGCGGCGCCGTTGCGGGTGGCGTTGCTGGGCTGCGGGACCGTCGGCGCGGAGGTCGTGCGGCTGCTGCACTCGTCCGCCGACGACCTCGCGGCCCGCATCGGCGCGCCGCTCGAGCTGGCCGGGATCGCTGTTCGCCGGCTGCAGAAGCAGCGCGACCTGCCGGTCGACGACGCGTTGTTCACCACCGATGCTGCAGCACTCGTCGCGCGCGACGACGTCGACCTTGTCGTCGAGGTCATCGGCGGCATCGAGCCCGCCCGGACGCTGCTCCTGGCCGCGCTCTCGAGTGGCAAGGGCGTCGTCACCGCCAACAAGGCGCTGCTGGCCGAGGACGGTGCGACGCTGCATGCCGCAGCCCGCGATGCCGGTGCCGACCTGTACTACGAGGCATCCGTCGCCGGCGCGATCCCGCTGCTGCGGCCGTTGCGGGAGTCACTTGCCGGCGACCACATCACCAGGGTCATGGGCATCGTCAACGGCACGACCAACTTCGTCCTGACGCGGATGGACGAGGCCGGCATGGGCTTCGCCGAGGCGCTCGACGAGGCGACCGCGCTCGGCTACGCCGAGGCCGATCCCACCGCCGACATCGAGGGGTTCGACGCGGCGGCGAAGGCGGCCATCCTGGCCGGACTCGCGTTCCACACCCGGGTGACGGCCGCGGACGTGCACCGCGAGGGCATCACCGAGGTCAGCGCCGCCGACGTCGCCAGCGCCAAGGAGATGGGCTGCGTCGTCAAGCTGCTCGCGATCGCGGAGAAGGACGGCAACGCTGTCGGCGTTCGCGTCCACCCCGCGATGATCCCGCGGACGCATCCGCTCGGGACGGTGCGGGAGGCCTACAACGCCGTGTTCGTCGAGGGCGCCAGTGCCGGCCAGCTGATGTTCTACGGCAGGGGTGCCGGTGGCTCGCCCACCGCGTCTGCCGTGCTCGGGGACCTCGTGGCAGTGGCCCGAAACACGCTGTCCGGAGCCCGAGGTGCGGGGGAGTCGTCGTACGCAGATCTCCGCATTCGCCCTATGGGCGAGGTCGTCACGAGGTATCACATCAACCTGGACGTCGCCGACAAGGCGGGCGTCCTGGCCGCGGTCGCCGGTGCGTTCGCCAGGCACGACGTGTCCATCCGCACCGTCCGTCAGGAAGGGCATGCCGGTGACGCCAGCCTGGTCGTCGTGACGCACACCGCGACCGATGCTGCGCTGCAGGCCGTGGTCGACGAGCTGCGCGGCCTCGACACCGTCCGCGCCGTTGCCTCCGTCATGCGCGTCGAAGGCACCGAGTGAAGGTGAGCCGGTCATGACAGCACCTGTGGCATCGCGGGCGGGATGGCGCGGCCTGATCGAGGAGTACCGCGACCGCCTGCCGGTGAGCGACGCGACGCCGGTCGTGACGCTGCTCGAGGGCGCGACGCCGCTCGTGCGCGCCGAGCACCTGTCCGAGCTCACCGGGTGCGAGGTCCACCTGAAGGTCGAGGGCCTCAACCCCACGGGTTCGTTCAAGGACCGCGGCATGACCATGGCGATCAGCAAGGCGCTCGAGGAGGGCAGCCGCGCTGTCATCTGCGCCTCGACGGGCAACACGAGCGCCTCCGCGGCGGCCTATGCCGCGAAGGGCGGTCTCACCTGCGCCGTACTCGTCCCGGACGGCAAGATCGCCCTGGGCAAGATGGCGCAGGCGCTCGTCCACGGGGCCCGGCTGCTCCAGGTCAAGGGCAACTTCGACGACTGCCTGACGCTGTGCCGCGACCTGTCGGACAACTACGCGGTCACCCTGGTCAACTCGGTGAACCCGTTCCGCATCGAGGGCCAGAAGACAGCGGCGTTCGAGATCGTGGACGTGCTCGGCGGTGCCCCGGACGTGCACTGCCTGCCGGTCGGCAACGCCGGCAACATCACGGCCTACTGGAAGGGCTATGTGGAGTACGCGCCGGAGTCCGGCGGCAAGCGACCACGCATGCTCGGCTTCCAGGCGGCCGGCGCCGCACCCATCGTGACGGGCGCGCCAGTGGCGTCGCCGCAGACGATCGCCACCGCCATCCGCATCGGCAACCCGGCGTCGTGGCAGCAGGCCCTGGCCGCTCGGGACGAGTCCGGCGGCGACATCCAGGCCGTCACCGACCGGCAGATCCTGTCGGCCTACCGGCTGCTCGCCCAGCGCGAGGGTGTCTTCGTCGAGCCGGCGTCGGCCGCCTCGGTGGCCGGCCTGCTGCAGGCGCGCGAGGCGGGTCTGGTCGAGGCGGGCGAGCGGGTCGTGTGCACTGTGACCGGCAACGGCCTCAAGGACCCCGACTGGGCCATCGCCGGAGCACCGAAGCCGGTGACCGTCGAGGCCAACGCCGAGGCCGCGGCTGCCTCGCTGGGCCTGCTGTAGTGGGCCTGCTCTAGTGGATCGCGCCTAGTGCCGTCGTTCCGTGCCGCGCCGGTGCGGGTCAGGGTTCCCGCCACCA
>JAVXVI010000333.1:0-27158 GCA_032230005.1 Actinomycetota bacterium
CACGGCGCAGTTCCGTCACTTCCGCCCGGACCGCGATCCCCGCTCGTGCACCTATGCGCAGCTCGAGCGCCCGGTGCTCTTCGACCTCGCCACCGTCCTCGGCGCCTGACGCCGCTCAGCGGCACGCCCCCCCGCGGCACTTTGTGTGTCGAGGCGCCGCCTCCGAACACACAAAGTCCGCTCATCGGGTGCCCCGTCACGCTCGGCGCCCCCTCCGACGGACGACTTTGTGTGTCGAGGCGCCGCCTCCGAACACACAAAGTCGCGACGACCGTTCGACAGGCGGCGGCGTATCCGGTGAAGTAGCACCTCGTGTCCGCCACCGTCGTTGCCTCTACAGTCACGGTCGTTCGCGGCCCGTCGCTCGTCCTGTCGAACGTCTCCCTGACCGTCGCGCCCGGGAGCCGCATCGGTGTCGTCGGACCTAATGGCGTGGGCAAGTCCACCCTGCTGTCCACCCTCGTCGGAGAGCTGGTGCCGGAGAGCGGGTCCGTCCAACGCTCGCCACGCACCGGCACCGTCGGCCTGCTGCCGCAGGAGCCGGACCGACGACCGGGAGAGACGCTGGCCGCGTTCCTGGCCCGTCGTACCGGCGTCGCCGGCGCGCAGGCGGCCCTCGACGCCGCCACCGAGGCCCTGACGATCGGCGCGCCTGGCGCGGATGACGACTACAGCGCGGCGTTGGAGAGCTGGCTGGACCTGGGTGGTGCCGACCTCGACGTCCGCGCGGAGGAGGTGTGCGCCGACCTCGGACTCGACGTCGGACTTGGCGCGGAGACCACAACCCTGTCCGGCGGACAGGCGGCTCGGGCGTCGCTCGCGTCGATCCTGCTGTCGCGCTACGACGTCCTGCTGCTCGACGAACCCACGAACGACCTCGACTTCGACGGCCTCGAGCGGCTCGAGTCCTTCGTCCTCGGACTGTCGTCGGGGCTGGTCGTCGTGTCGCACGACCGTGAGTTCCTGTCGCGCACCATCACGGCGGTGCTGGACATCGACGGCCCGCTCCGGACGGCATCGCTCTACAACGGTGGGTACGACGCCTACCTCGAAGAGCGAGGCCGCCGCCGGTCCCAGGCACGGGAGGCGTACGACGAGTTCGAGGACAAGCGCTCCTCGCTCGTGCAGCAGGCGCAGCGCCAGCGCGAGCAGTCGGTCCGTGGCGCGTTGCGAGCGAAGCGGAAGATGCCGGACAACGACCGGGCCGCCCGTGGTGCGCGGGTCGAGGCGGCGACGCATGCGGCGTCCCGCGTGCGCGGCATCGAGTCGCAGATCAGCCGCCTGGACCAGGTGGACGAGCCGCGCAAGGAGTGGCAGCTCCAGATGTCGATCGCGGCAGCACCCCGATCCGGGGACGTGGTCGCGGTGCTGTCGAAGGCCGTCGTACGACGGGGGTCCTTCGTCCTCGGACCACTGGACCTGCAGGTCTCGTACGGCGATCGGCTCGCCATCGTCGGACCGAACGGGTCGGGGAAGACGACCCTGCTGCAGGCCCTGCTCGGCAGGCTCCCGCTGGAGAGCGGGCGCCAGTCGATGGGTTCCGGTGTCCGGCTCGGCGAGGTCGATCAGGCCCGCTCGGCGTTCCGCGGCGACACGTCGGTGGTCGCCGTTGTCGAGGGGCTCACGGAGTGGCCGGCCGCAGACGTGCGCACGCTGCTCGCGAAGTACGGGCTGAAGGCGGACCACGCCAACCGGCCGGCGGGATCGCTGTCGCCGGGCGAACGCACTCGCGCGTCGCTGGCGCTGCTGCAGGCGATCGGGGTGAACTGCCTCGTCCTCGACGAGCCGACCAACCACCTGGACCTGCCGGCGATCGAGCAACTCGAGTCAGCGCTCGATGCCTACGAGGGAACCCTGCTGCTCGTGACCCACGACCGCCGCCTGCTCGACGCAGTCCAGGTGAGCGTCACGTCGTCCGGCCCGGGCCGTGTCACACAGGCGCGCGCGAGCGCTGATGCGTTGGCAATCGTCCTGGCCCCGACGGTTGCATTTCCGGAGCCCGTCGCAGCCCACTTCGCCTGCGCCAGGCCAGGCGTCAGAAGCACCACGGCACCGAACACCGCGGCAACCGCTGAGGCCAGCCGGCGCATCGTCAGACCTGCGTCCCGGACAGGGTGAAGTTGAAGGTGAAGGTCTTGCCCTGGCAAGCATCGAGGGCACCGGTGTTCATGGTGACCATGTTGGCGATCGATGCATTAGCCGTGCTGTTGGCATTGACCTGGACGTTCAGGGTGAAGGGACCGTTCAGGACGGCAAGGTTCGCCGCGGCCGGGCAGGTGCTCTCGTTGTTGGACGCGTAAGAGGTCAGCGTCAGGGTCACGACCTTCACGTTGTACGGGTTCGGGTTCGTGAGGACGAAGCTGAGCGGGTCAACCTTGCCCGGGTACAGGTCGCTGATCACCGGGCTGCTTGAGGTGACGGTCACGATCTGCGCGTTGATGGAGCCCACAGCAGCGGAGCCGGTGCCCGTGGCGGACCACCAGGCGTAGGAGACACCGCTCATCAGCACCACGACCGCGGCCGTGGCAGCGGCGACTGTCCAGCGCCGCCGACGGTTGGGGGCATCGGGGGATTCGGTCCGGACGATGCTGATGCGGAGTGCCATCGGAACCCTTAGCTAGAGGTAATGAGGACGGGGCGACCCGCGTTTCCGCGGGCCGCCCCGGTTGATCAGGAGGCAGTGAAGCCCAGCGTTACAGTCGCGCCCTTGCAGGCGTCCTGGTTGGTGCCGGTCTTGTTGTTGAAGCCGAGGGTCGCGCCGGTGAACGTCGCCGTCCCACCCGGTGCGAGGTCACCAGCGGCGTCGACCATCGGAAGCGTGCCCCCCAGGACGTAGTCCGTCGCATCGCAACCTGCGGCTGAGACGCTGGTAATGACGACGGCAACCTGTCGGGCATAGACGTTCTGAGTCGCGCTCGTGTTCATAACTGTGACCGTGACGCCGGAAGGTCCAACACCTGGCGCCATATTGGTGGGCACGACGCTTGACGACACCGTCAGTGCGGGAGCGGCGGCCGCGGTGGTCGCGTTCCCGCTGCCCGTTCCGCTCGCGCCGGTCCAGTAGGCGTAGCCGAGGCCGACGCTGCCGATGAGGACGAGCGGGAGGCCAATGGCGAGGATGCGCTTGGCAGTGCGACGGTTGCGCTTCGACTCGTCGACGGTCTCGGTCATGACGGGGCTCCTGGGAAATATGACGATCCAAGAGGGCCCGGTTTCGCCTCTAGCTCCCCGTCAGGCCACGGCGACCAAAGACGCCCGACGGATCACAGCTTGCCCTCGACCCCACTGCGGGGTCGATGATCAAGTGATCGGCGCGGAGTCCGCGCTGGCGCACCCAACTTTCTGACCAACTTCACTATCCGTCGGTGCTAGTCCCGGCTGACTCGACAGGACTAGTGCCTGCCGGGTTCGTGACCGGACGTTCTCGAGTGTCCGGATTTGGCCCGTTGACGGACGCCGCCGACGCTCACGGAGCGCCTCGGCTGCCGGAGCGACAGGAGGGCTGCGATACAACTACGTCGCATCGAAGCGGTCTCCCTAGCCACTTCCGGCCATAGGCGTCCTGACCCCGCTGGCGCAGAGTGCACACAGGGCAAACCAAGCCGGAACACGGACGCAAGAAGGCCAGGTGACATGGGAGACGCGGAACCGCTGCTCGCCCTCGCGGCAGCCGATGTGCCTCCCGGCGAGTTGCTCGACCTGACGGCCCAGCTACTCACTCAACTGGACCCGACGGCTACCGCTGCGATCTACGTGCCGTCGGGCTCAGTTCTGACGCGCACCACCGACGGGAACGGCTTCCCGGGCGAGCTCCCCCTGCCCGAGGGCTGGCCGGACGCAGTCGCCGCGGGTTGGCACCGCGACATCGAGGGCCGCCGCGACATCGCCGTCGTCGCCGGCGGCACAGCTGTCGCGGTGCTCGCCACCACGGGCACCACCGACCTGGCGCTGCTGACCCGCGTCGCCGCGCTCGCCGGCACCGCTGTCGAGCGCCGCGCCCGCGAGGACGCGCTCGAGCGAAGCGTGCGCCACTACACCGCCGCCCAGCGGATCTCCCATGTCGGCAGCTACGACTTCGAGATCGCGTCGAACACTAACGACTGGAGCGACCAGCTCTACCAGATCTACGGCCGCGAACCGCAGTCCTTCATGGCCACCTACGAGAAGTTCCTCGAGATGGTCCATCCCGACGACCGCGAGAAGATCATCGCGGTGCACCAGGAAGCCCTGGCCAACCTGTCCACGTACGACATGGAAGAGCGCATCATCTGGCCCGACGGCCAGATCCGCACCCTGGCGAGCTGGGGCGAGGTCGTCGCCGACGCCGCCGGCAACCCGGCACGCATGATCGGCATCTGCTGGGACATCACCGAGCAGAAGGCCACCGCCGACGCTCTCGAGCGCAGCCGCGAGCGCTTCGAGCGGCTGATCCAGTCCGCTCCGGACGTGGTGCTCGTGACGTCGCAGGAGGGCAACGTCCTGCAGGCCAACGACCGCGTCCAGCAGGTGCTGGGCTGGGACCCGGCCGACGTGATCGGCCGCCCGGTCACCGACCTGGTGCCGGCCGGACTCGGCGCCCCGGGGGGCGCCTCCCGCGAGCTGATCGCCTGCGACCGTGACGGCCAAGAGCTGCCCATCGAGCTCAGCACGAGCGCGTTCGAGACGGAGGACGGACCCGTCGTAGCCGCTTTCCTCCGCGACATCCGCGACCGCAAGCGGTCCGAGGAGCTGGCGCTTCGGCTGCACGATGCGGGTGTACGACGGCGCCACGCGCTCGAGATCAACGACAACGTCGTACAGGGCCTCGCGTCGGTTCTGTACCTGCTCGACCTCGACCGGCACTCGTCGGCGCACTCCGCTGCCCGCCGCACGATGGAGACCGCGCGCGCGATGATGAACGACCTGCTCGAGGAGGCCGGCCCGGCTGCGCTGTCCCCGGGCGAGCTGGTCCGCGAACACGGCCACGCATCGGTGCTCGACGAGCCCGCTCCGGTCCAGCCACCTGCCAAGGCCGGAGCGCTGCGGGTCGTCCTCGCCGACGACGCAGAGGACATCCGGCTGCTGCTGCGGCTCGCGCTCACCACGTCGCAGGGCTTCGACGTCGTCGCCGAGGCCGCCGACGGCGAGCAGGCGGTCCGTGCCGTCGCCGAGCACCAGCCAGACGTCATCCTGCTCGACCTGTCGATGCCCGTGATGGATGGTCTGCAGGCGATCCCGGAGGTGTTGCGGGTCTCGCCGAACACCCGCGTCGTCGTCCTGTCCGGGTTCGACGAGACGAGGATGCAGCCGGTCGCGATCGAGCTGGGTGCGCACGCCTACCTGCAGAAGGGCGAGGCCGCCAACGACATCGTGCAGACCCTGTCGATGCTGTTCCCCGACCACGAGCTCGGCATGATGTCGCCCGCGCCCGAGGATCCGGAGGACGGCGGTCTCGCGTTCGACGGTGACATGGTCGTGCACGAGCTACGGACGCCACTGACGGTCATCACCGGGATGCTCGGGACCCTGCGCGACCGCATGGACTCCCTGCCGTCGGCCACGACCCACGAGCTCGTGGACGCCGCGGGCCGCAACGCTCGGCAGATGGCCGACCTCCTCGACGCCGTCAGTGACGCGCGTCGTGCCACCCACGGCCAGCTCCCCGTCGTACCCGCGACCACAGATCTCGGGGCCCTCGTCCGCGACGCGGTGGCTGACCTGTGCGCCGGCCACAACTGGCCCTCGCCGACCGTCCGCATCGTGGGCGCGGTCCAGGCCTTCGTCGATCCCATGCGGGTGCGTCAGGTGCTCGCCAACCTGCTGTCCAACGCGTACAAGTTCTCCCCGTCCGGGACGCCGGTGACCGTCACGCTGCGGGCCGTCGACGACAAGGCCGAGCTGGTCGTCCACGACGAGGGGCCGGGGATTCCGGCGGAGCACCGCAACGAGCTGTTCGGCAAGTTCTCCCGGCTCGGCAGATCCGGCCACGGCATGGGCCTGGGGCTCTACATCTCACGGGCGATCGCCCGTTCCCATGGCGGGGAGCTCGAGCTTCGAGACGGGCCGGGTGCAACCTTCGCGCTGACCTTGCCGCTGAGCACGGAAGCCCGCGAGCCCGCAGACCGGCCGCTGTAGCGCTAGCTCGAGGTGTAGGCCAGCTGCCAGGTCGCGCCCACGCAGTGCGTGGACGTCACCTGGACGGGCAGGGTGGCGATCGCAGAGCCACGCGCTGGCACCACGAGCCGACCGGCCCAGGCCTTGATGACCAACGCGGTCTCGAGACAGCCGCTGGAGACCCCCGTGACTCGGGCGGTGAGCCGGTGAACCTCAACGGCGGCGTCTGCACTGCTGTGGAGCGTCAGCGCCAGGCCCGCCGGGACGCCCGCCGCGAGGCCCTCGATGCTGCCTGTGATGGTCAAGGCCGGTTGCTGCATCGCCACGTGGACGAGACCGAGCGGGCCGCCCGGCGAGGCGAACGGGATGGCGAGTACGGCGAGGGCACCCAACCAGCTGAGCAGTCGAACACCAGCGGAGAGGAAGGGCACTCTTGATGTTTCGGGGTCCGAGATGCCCGAACTGTCACCCGAACGTGTCTGCGTACGGGTGAGAGCGGAGAGCGCTGCCTGCCTTACAAGGTCATCGCCCGGCGGCTGCCGGCGCCGGTTCCGCTGCGAGAGCCGAGCCTCTGCAGCGTTACGGCGAACGCGCCGCGACCGAAGTTGGCCGCGAACAAGGTCGACGAAGGGCCGTGCCAGCGCAGCTCGGTGATCGGGGCGTTGGGCAGCCCCGTACCGACCTTCAGCCACTGCCGGCCGAACCCCGTCGACACGGACCGGGTGAGGAAGACCCCGACGTCGGTGGCGACCAGGAGGTCGTCACCGACGGGTACGACGTCGTTGACCGGCGCCTGCGGGAGGTTGCCGCTGATGTCCTTCCACGTCTTGCCACCGTCGACGGTGCGGAAGACGAGCGACTTCTCCTTGCCCGAGCGGAACCCCGAGAACGACGCGTACGCGATGCTCTTCGCGTTGCGGCGGTCGATCGCCACCGAGGTCACCCAGTCGCTGGGCAGGCCCGTCGCTCGCGTCCACGTCGTAGCGGCGTCGTGGGTGTACCAGACCCGCCCGTCGTCGGTGCCTGCGTAGACCGTGCCCAGGTCGGCATACGCGACCGCAAGGGTGGTGATCGTCCCGTAGTTGCGGAACAGCGGGTTGGTCTCCCGGCCGGGCCCGCCCGTGAGGTCAGGACTGATCGGTGTCCAGCTCTTCCCGTCGTCCGTTGACCGGCTGACGATCTCGCTGCCCGTGTAGACCGCGTGCGGCTCGCCGGGGTCGAACTCGATCGGCGTCAGCCAGCCCTTGCGCGTGCCGACGACGGAGTTCGAGAAGTCGGTCATGTTGGTGCCGCCGTCGGTGCTCACCGCACAGGCGCCGTACTGGCTGCAGCCGTAGACGATCTTGTCGTTGCGGGGGTCGATCGCCATCTCCGTGCCGTCGCCGCCGGTGATGTCGTTCCAACCGTCTGCGGTCGGGCCCTCGTTGCGCTTGTAGTTGCGGTTGCCACCGTTGTCCTGCAGGCCCCCGACGATCTTGCGAGGATCCTGCTGCGAGACGTCGATCGAGAACAGCTGGTTCCACGGCATGTACTCGCCGTGCTTGAAGCTGACGCCGTTGTTGTCCGAGCGGTAGAAGCCGCCGTCGTTGCCGACGTACACGCGCCCCGACACCTTCGGATCCCATGCCATCGCGTGCTGGTCCGCGTGCAGGCCGGGGCTGCTGCCGAAGCTGGCGCCGCCGTCCTTGCTCTCGGACATGTTGACGCCGGTCGCGAACACGTGGTCCGGGTTCTTGGGGTCGACGTAGACGCGGCCGAACCACCACGCGTAGACGAAGCCACCCGTGACCAGCGGCACGTCGATGCCCGGCGTGAAGGTGCCGCCCGCGTCGTCCGACCGGTAGAGGCCGGCGGTGAGACCGGCCTCGGTCGAGGCGAGGATGTAGACGCGGTTCGGGTTGCTCGGCGCGACGGCGATGCCGAGCCGGCCGAGCTCAGGGTTCGCAGCCAGCGTCGGGCCGCCGATGCGGGTCCAGGTCTTGCCGGCGTCGGTGGACTTGTAGGCGCCGCTGCCCAGTCCCGTGTAGACCCGCTTGTCGGGGTAGCGGATGCGGTCCCACATGGTCGTGTAGACCGTGTCGGGCTTGCGCGGGTCAAGGGCGATGTCCACCGCACCCGCCGTCGCCGTTTCGGGCTTCAGGGCGAGCTTCCAGTGCTGGCCGCCGTCGGTCGTCTTGAACAGCCCGCGCACGCCGCCGCCGCTGTAGAGCGGCCCGTTCGCGGCGACCCAGATCGTCTTCTCGTTACGGGGGTCGATGACCACCCTGCCGATCCGCTCACTGCCGCGCAGGCCCATCGCGGTCCAGTGCCGGCCCCCGTCACTCGACCGGTAGACGCCGCTGCCGCCGTACGTGATCGACCCACCGCCCGGGCCTGCTTCGCCGGTGCCGGCCCAGAGCACTCCCGTCTTGCTGATGGCGAGCGCGCCGACGGACTGCGTCATCGACTCGGGCCAGACCGAGCCGAACCGCGCCCCGCCGTCGGTGCTGTGCCACACGCCACCGCTGGCCGTCGCGAGGTAGATGCTGTCGCGCCGCAGCGGGTCGACGACGACGTCAAGGACGCGCCCGCCGATGTTGGTGGGGCCTTTCAGCGACCACCGCGACGACGCGAGTGCAGGGTCGGACTCCTTCGTGGCCAGGCCGACCTGCTGGGCCTGCGCAGCCGCCTTCAACCAGGCTCCGGTGGGGATGGCGCCCCCGCGCTGCGCGAGCATCGCGTCGCCCGGCTCCTCCGCGCCGCTGGTGAGGGCGTTCAGCCCCGCGGCGGTGATGGCCGGGACGTGTGCCGCAATGGGTGCCACCGAGGTGGCGGGCCCGACGAGCAGGGCCGGCAGCAGGCCGAGGGCGGGGACGAGCAGAAGCGGCGTACGGCGCATGAGAGCGCAGTTCGCCGTACGACGACCTAGTCCTGCTTCTTGTTGCGGGTGTCGCGGCTGGGCTGGACGCGCTTCGGCTCCCCCGGCTGGAGGGCGAACGAGGGCGGGAACGGCGCCTCGCCCTCCGCCTGGCGCTGGTAGAGCTCGAGGAGCGGGCCCAGGTCGTGCTCGACGTCGTCGATGGCGGCGTGCACGTCGCCCAGCTCGGCGAAGCGGTCTCGCATGGTCCAGATGTCGAAGTCGGCGACCTCGACGCGGGAGACCTCCTCCCAGGTGATCGGCGCGCTGACGGTCGCCTGCGGCCGCGCGCGGACGCTGTACGCCGAGGCGATCGTCTGGTCCCGGGCCATCCGGTTGAAGTCGAGGAAGACCCGCTCCCCCCGCTCCTCCTTCCACCACTTCGCCGTGGCGAGGTCCGGGCGGCGCCGCTCGATCTCGCGGGCCACCGCGACGGCTGCGTGGCGCACATCGAGGAACGGATGGACGGGGGCGATGCGCAGGTAGACGTGGATGCCCTTGCTGCCACTGGTCTTGGGGTACGCCGTGTAACCGAGCTCGTCGAACAATGCCTTCACCTCGAGCGCCGTCTCCTGCACCTCAGCCCAACCAGTACCCGGCATCGGGTCGAGGTCGATGCGCAGCTCGTCCGGCGTCTCGGTGTCGGCGCGGCGGGACGGCCAGGGGTGGAAGTCGAGAGTGCCGAGGTTGGCTGCCCACGCGATGTGCGCCACGTCGACCGGGCACAGCTCGGTGGCCGACCGGCCGCTCGGGAAGTGCACGGTCGCCGTCTCGATCCACGGGGGGCGGCTGTCGGGGACCCGCTTCTGGTAGATCGCCTCGCCCTCGGCGCCGTCCGGGTGCCGCTTCAGGACCGTCGGCCGCTCGCGCAGCGCCCGGACGATGCCGTCGGCGACCGACAGGTAGTACTCGACGAGGTCGAGCTTGCGGCCGCGGCCCTCCGGCAGGCCGGAGAAGTAGGTCTTCTCCGGGTTGGTCACCTTGACGGTCCGCTCGCCCGAGGGGGTCTGCACCTGGAGCTCGATGAACGGGGATGCCATGACGGGCACCGTACGGCGTCCGCGTCGCATCAGCGCTTTACGACCCGGCCGGCTCCACCCACTGCGCTCGATAGACAGCCGGCTCATCGGGCTCGGCGATGTACCTGCGCTCTCGGATGACCTCCCCGTCGCGCAGGTCCAGGACCGCGGCGACCGGATGCGGATCGACACCATCGAACCGCAGCGTCATCTCCACGACTGCCACATCATCGGTACAGACGACCCGGTGCACCTCGAACGACGCCGGCCGGCCGGGGTAGGCCCTGTGGGTCGCATCGATGTTGGCCCTGCCACGGAGCCGCTCGCCGGTGTGCATGAACTCCAGGACCGCGTCGTCGGCGTAGATGTCGGCCGCGGTCGCCGGCTTGCCGCCGAGCTCCTCGTAGTGCCGCCGCAGCCGGGCCGCCATCTCAGAGCTGTCCACGGACCCCCTCCTTCGACCCGCAAAGCTTCCCCCAGGGGCTACGTTCAGCCTCTGCTGAGAAGAGGCACCCGATGAGGCCTGTCGCCCGTCACACCAGTCTGCTGTCCGCCGCCCTCGCCGTCGCCACGGCCGCCGCATTGGTGGCCGCACCGATGGCGTCAGCCAGCAGCCGAAAGGGTGGACCTCCTGCCACGCCGACATCGGGCGGAGCCACCAACGTCCGCGCGAACACCGTTGACGTCGCGGGCACCACGTCGGACGCCGGGGTGCGCTTCCCGACCAACAAGCAGAACGAGCCGTCGATCGCAGTCAGCAGTGACGGCGTCCACCTCGTGGCGGGGACCAACGACGAGCAGGAGCAGCCGCCCTGCGGACCCGGCCCGATCCGCGGAAGCGCTGCGGCGGCTAGTGACTGCAGCTTCTTCCCAGGAGTGGGCACCGACGGCGTCTACACGTCCGCCGACGGGGGCACGACGTGGGTCAACCGCGGCCTTCTCGACGACCAGGCCTCGTGGCGCAGCTCGCCATACGTAAGCGACGGCGACCCGGCCATCGTCTACGGGACCGGCCCGACCGGCGGCCAGCGGGTCTACTACGCAGGCTTGGCTTCCTTCAAGAGCGGTCTCAGCCCGTACAACGGTGGCTTCGGGGGGGCTGAGAACGTCGTCGTCTCCTTCAGCGACGACAACGGAGCGACCTGGAGCGCACCGGTCCCCGCGACGACCAAGGCCAACCCCGTCACCTTCAACGACAAGAACTCGATCGCGGTCGGCCCGAACGGCATGGTCTATGTCGCCTTCACGGCTTTCCGCAGCAACGGCAATGGCAGTGAGCCGATCGTCGTGACCCGCTCGAACGACTACGGCCGGAGCTTCGGACCCGAGAACCAGCTCAGCCCGGCCGGCAACAACGGCACCGGCAACGGCCGGCAGGGATCGGCCATCGCCGTCAGCGGAGCCAACGTCTACGTCGCGTTCGAGCAGGGCTTCAGCCAGGTTGTCGCGATCAGCCGTGACGCGGGCGCAACCTACAGCCGGCCGCAGACGATCGGCCCGGTCGCCGACATCGACGACCCGATCCCGGGCGCCAGCTTCCGCACCGACAGCTTCGCCAGCATCGCGACCGGGCCCAACAACACGGTCTACGCGTCCTGGTCGAACAAGACCCCCGCCGGCGGCGCCATCGTGCTGGCCAGCTCATCGAACGGCGCGGCATCCTGGTCCGCGCCGGTGACCGCCAGCACGACCGGCTACGCGTTCTTCCAGGGGTTGTCCGTCGCCCCCAACGGCCGCGTCGACCTGGCTTGGCAGGCGCTGACCACCAGCCACCCGGAGACGTTCGGCACCGGCAACGCCAGCATCGACAGCTGGTACCGCAGTTGGTCTGGCGGCAGCTTCACTGCCGCTCCGGCGAAGATCTCCACGCGCAGCAGCGACCCGGCGGCCAGCGCCCAGAACAACCTGCAACTGCAGTTCTGGGGGGACTACAACACGATGGTGTCGACCAACGCTCGCGCTTGGTTCATCCATACCGACAGCCGCAACGGCGTCGGCTGCCCTGCCGTCGACGCCTTCCAGCGCTACCAGGTCAACAACGGGCTCGCCAGCTCCGACGGTGAGGACGAGATCCTGACCGGCCGTACGGCGACAGGGACCGAGTCCGCCACGAAGCCCGCGCCCCCCACCGACTGCCCGGCGTCCTACGGCAACACAGACCCCTACGTCGAGCTGATCACCCCCTAGGCGTGCCCGCACCGGAACCCGCGCCGGCCCGCGTGCGTCCGATCGCCGTGAAGACGGCCGTCGGCACTCTCGTCCTGGTGCTCTCCGCCGCCTGCGGTGGATCGAGCACGCAGCAGCTGGCGCAGCCCCCAGCCTCGGTCGGGACTCACCCGACCCCGAGTGCCCCTGTCACCCAGGCGCCGCTCGCGGCTCCGCCCGTCCGACCGCTAGCCAGCGATGCGCCGCAGAACTCGCCCGACCCGGTCAGCTCCCCCGAGCCGGCGGGCGCGCAGGCCATGCCCGGCGCCGCCTTCGCAAGTCCGGCCAGGACCGTCGCCCCGCCCGCGAGTCCCAGCCCCCGTCGTACTCCCACCCCAGTCGCCAGCACTGTGACCGTCACCGACGACGACAGCGGGTCGACGGTGCACCTCGCCGTCGGCCAGCACCTGCAGGTCCGTCTCAGTCAGGGCACCTGGGACCCGCCGGACAGCACCGACAACGTCGTCGTCACCCGACGCAGCAGCACCGGGGGCTACCCCAGCGACAAGCCAGTCGATGCGGTGTTCGACGCAGTGGCGCGCGGGCAGGCCGACGTCACCGCGCAGTCCGATGCGGCCTGCTTCCACACGCAGCCACGCTGCCTGATGGCGACCCGGCAGTGGCAGGTCTCGGTCGTTGTCGGCTAGGCCGGACGCCGTCGGCGGAGCAGCAGGGCCAGCGCCAGCAGCCCCAGCCCGGCGATCGGCAGCCCGGCACCGAGGCCGGTCGCAGCGAGGCTGCCGCCGTTCGACCCCGAGCCGTTGCCCGAGCCGCTTCCCGAAGCCGGCGGCGCACCGGCACCTCCGGGAGCCGCGACCGGAATGACGGCCGTCGCAGCGTTGCCGAGCACGTGGTTGTACGGCGCGGTCGAGTCGGTGAGGTTGATGACGCCGGCCGGGTTGCCCGACAGGGTCCCGACGAGGGTTCCGGTCAGCGCCGTGGCGCTGTACAGCTGCCGCCCGCGCTTCGCCCCGGGGATGTCCGCGAACGGCACGTGCAGGGTGATGGTCCCGTTCGGCTTGTAGTCCCCAGCGACCGTCCTCGCGCTGTCGAAGACCATGCTCACCTGTACGCCCGCCGGGCTCGGCGCAGCGACATCGCCGTCGAAGAACCGGGGCGGCTGACCGGCGATGCTCTCCATGCCGGCGTAGTAGATGTGGCCGTTGCCGGGAGTCGCCGGGTTGTAGGTCGTGAAGCGGGTGATCCACGTCCCCGTCGTACCGCCCGCAGCGGGGTTGACCTGCAGGCTCTCCAGGGAGCGCACCTTCATCGTGATGACCAGGCCCTTGGCATCCTCGCCGATGGAGGCGCCGGTGAGGTCGAGGTTGTCGCCCGCCGCGGTCCGGGTGCCGTTGGCGCTGTAGTTCGTGTCACCGCCGACGTCGGACACCTTGTCCTTCGGCAACGAGCCGCGCGGTGTCTTGCCCACGACCATGGTCGGGCCGCCGATCTGATGCTGGTAGACGGGCGGCCCGTTCTCTGCAACCGCTCCGGTCGGGCCGGTGGTGAAGCTGTTGGACGTGTCGTCGACGTAGACGAGCGCCAAGCCGCCGTCCTGGGCCACGCCGAGGTTGAGGTAGTCGCCCAGCGATCGGTCGCCCATCGAGACCGTGCAGGTCGTGCCGGCCGTGCAGATCGGCCCGTACTTGATCGGGTGCTCGCTCGCGGTGACAACGCTGTAGTGCGGCGTCGCGGCGAGGGCGTCGATGCTCTGCGCCACCTGGACCGAGAACTCGGCGTGGGCGAGGTCGTCGAACGCGAACTTGCCCTTCTCCCCCTCCTCGTTCGCGTGGTACCACGCGACCGCGACGCGCCCCTCACTACCGGCCGTCAGCCACGGGAAGGCGTTGGAGCCGTCCTTGCTCACCCGGACCGACGGGCCCCACGTGCTGCCGCCGTCCCTGCTGACGTTGACGTACACGCCGTACGGACTCTGCGGGCCCTGCGCGCTGTTGACCAGGTAGAGGTTCCCAGCGCTGTCCTGCTGGATGGTCGGGAAGTTCGTCGAGCCGCAGATGCCGCTGGTGTTGCCGTTCTTGAGCGGGCAGATGTCGCCGTTGACAAGCACGTCCTTCCAGGTCGCGGTGGTGACCGCGACCTGGCCGGTGCCGGTCGTCGTCGGATGGCCGATGCTGACGTAGACCGAGTTGCCGTTCTGCCCGCTGTGGGCGATGACCAGGTCGCCCTTCTTGGTGAGGATCTGGTTGCCGGGCAGGCCTTCCTCGTTGGTCACGCAGTTCACGACGCCGCCGCCGAGGCAGTCCGGCCCGGGGTTGGCGTTGATGACCGGGGTGAAGTTGGCCCCGTCGTGGCTGACGATCTCGACGAGCTGGTTCCCGATCGGGCTGTTGGGGCTCGTGTTGGACAGGACCGCGTCGTACTCCTCGTAGATCGCGAAGTCCGGGTCACCCAGCTTGCCGTGGCTGGCGTACCACATGCGGTCGACCGGGGTGTTCGGCGCGGAAGTGCACGAGAAGTTGAAGGTCTTGCCGCCGTCCGTGCTCACGGCGTTCGACAGGTTCGACAGGTTCTGCAGGTCGGACAGGTAGAGGTTGTCGCCCTCGTCGCGCTGGAGCTCGGTGTCACCACCGCCCTGCGGGCAGGTCAGTGGCTTGCCGAACCCGAACTGGCCGGGGATCAGCTGGAAGCTGTCGCCATGGTCGAGGGAGTTCCAGATGAAGCTGTGCGCCTGGGACGAGCCGTTGGGGACGCTCGAGTAGAGGACGTCCTTGGAGGACACGACGATGTCGGGCTCGAAGCCGGAGCGCTGGTGATCGATGATCACCTCGTGCCCGAACACCGGGGCGGCGGGCGTGCTGGTGGCCGCTCCCGCCGGGAGGGCTGCGGCGGCGGCCGCGACAAGCGCGAGGACGGACAGGATCAAAGGGGTACGGCGGGCGCGCACGACAGTGCTCCTCACGAGGGTCAGTTCCGGACTCCTTCGCCTTCCGGCGGGTCACACCTGCTTGCCACGACGTCACTTTGCGGTCAACGGAACACCCGAGCGCTCGGATGTGCTGAAGCCAGCATGACCTTTCCCGTGGAGAAGACCGACGAGCAGTGGCGCCAGGAGCTGACGCCTGAGGAGTACGCCGTCCTGCGGCAGGCCGGGACCGAGCGCCCCTGGACCGGCGAGTACAACGAGACCAAGACCGAGGGCGTCTACTCCTGCCGCGCCTGCGGGCATGAGCTGTTCACCTCAGAGACGAAGTTCGACTCGCACTGCGGCTGGCCGAGCTTCTACGAGCCCTCCGAGAAGGACAACGTCGTCCTGCGCGAGGACAACAGCCTCGGCATGCGACGGGTCGAGGTGCTCTGCGCCAACTGCGGGTCGCACCTGGGCCACGTGTTCGAGGACGCGCCGCAGACGCCTACCGGTGACCGCTACTGCATGAACAGCGTCTCTCTTCGCCTTCAGCCCAAGCAGTAGCGGGTCAGGAGAAGTCGCGGCCGATCCGCCAGAAGCAGAAGCCGATCAGCAGCCCGGCGAGCGCGAGCAGCAGCGCCGTCTCCCTGATCTGCAGCGCCCAGAAGTTTCGCGCCGGCTGGTAGGTCACGTGCTGGCGGTAGCCCTCGCTCGCCAGCCGCGTGAAGCACGGCGCGAGGGCATCGCGCCCCTGCGACGTGACCTGAGTCGTTCCCTGCTCGACCGGGGGCGGGCCGATGTTCGTTTGGAGGCACGGACCGAGCCAGGACGGCAGCGTCGAGGGCACCCGTCCAGTGCTGTCGACGGTCTCGTTGGCCAGGCTCCAGTCACCAGGCCCGCCGGCGCGGACCGTGATGCGCACCGGCCCGCTGGCGCGGTCGTTGGGACCGCCCCGGATCTGGATGCCGTCCAGGTTCTGCCTGCTGATGACGACGCTCGTCACCGCGGGGCTGACCAGGTGCGCACGCAGCAGGTGCGGCACGAGGATCTCTGCAGCGGCCAGGACGGCGAGCGTCAAGGCGACTGCCGGGATGCTGCGACGCAGCACGAGCCCTAACGTGACGCCCACGGCGATGCCGAACACGACGTAGCCGACGGCGACCACCCCGCGGGCACCGAAGATGACCGGGTCCATCCGGGGGAGGCTGAATCTCGCCGCACCGTGCCCTGCCGCAACCGCCCGGTCGATCGGCCACGACCACCAGGTGACCAACAGGCTCAGCAGCCCGACGACCACCACCGCGATGCCGGCGGTGACCGCCAGCTTCACGGCGAGCCACCGGTGGCGGGTCATGCTCTGGTTCCAGACCAGTCGGTGCGTGC
Organism: Actinomycetota bacterium; assembly: GCA_032230005.1. Classification (GTDB taxonomy): domain Bacteria; phylum Actinomycetota; class Actinomycetes; order Mycobacteriales; family SCTD01; genus RYN-124. The sequence continues at coordinate 16,463 of JAVXVI010000333.1, forward strand.
CCGCTTCGAGCTCGCGGGCGATGAGGGGTCCGCCCCAGAACGCGCCGATCACGGGCGCGACCGAGTGCACCGCTACGAGCGCGGCCAGGTAGAGGAAGCTGTCCAGCTGCTTGAACTTCAGCTGGTCGATGAACGTCTTCACGTCGGTGCTGTAATCGCTCCGCAGGCCGTGCGCGGTGAGTACGAGTGCCAGGGCGAGAACCCCGGCCGCGCCGACGATGACCGTCGACTGCAGGCGGAGCTGGCGCCACGTCAGCCAGGTCATCGCTGCACCTCCAGGAGCGGCGCGGGCGCCTGCTCGCCGGTACTGCCCCGACCCATGTAGGCGAGGACGAGGTCCTCCAGCGTCAGCTCCGTGACCGTCCACGCGGGATCATGGATCGGCGCGTCGGTGCGCACGAGGAACGTCGACTGGCGGTCGGTGTGCCGGGCGCTGATGACGTGCTGGTTGCTCGGCAGGGGCGCGTCGCGGCGCGGCCCGGTCAGCCGGAAGTGCGTGGCGAGAAGCGTCTCGATGTCGCCGGCGACCTGGATGGTGGAGTCGACGAGCACGACGAGGTAGTCGCAGGCTCGCTCCACATCGGAGACGACGTGCGACGACAGCACGACGCTGAGCTCCTGCTCTGCCACCGCCTCCATCAGGTCCTGCAGGAACTCCCGGCGCGCGAGCGGGTCGAGGCTCGACACCGGCTCGTCCAGGATGAGCAGCTCGGGTCGCTTCGCGATGCCCAGTGTGAGCGCGAGCTGGGCGCGCTGCCCGCCGGACAGCTTCCCCGCTCGCTGGCCCGGATCGAGCCGGAGGCGGTCGATGCGCCGGCGGGCCAGGTCGTCGTCCCAGCCGGGGTTGAGGTGCGCCCCGACCCGAAGGTGCTCCTCAACAGTGAGGCCTGCGTAGGTAGGGGTGTCCTGCGCAACGAAGCCGACCTTGGCCAGCTGCGCCGGGCCAGCGGCGGGCGCGGATCCGAGGACCCGGATGTCTCCGGTCGTGGGCCTGAGCAGACCGACGGCGAGGTTGAGCAGCGTGCTCTTGCCGGCGCCGTTGGGGCCGACCAGCCCGACAACCCGCCCGGCCGGCAGGTCGAGGGTGCAGTCGGTGAGTGCCCAGCGCCGGCGGTAGCGCTTGCCGAGGCCACGGGCCTCGAGGACGGCCGTCACGCTATGTCCTGCTGCGCAGCGGCGCGAAAGGCCGACCTCCACAGGGCTTCGATGCTCTCGTCGTCCAGCCCCGCGCCGCGGGCCTTGCCGAGCCAGCGCTGCAGCTCCGACCGGAGCGGTCCGTGCGAGGCAAGCGAGGTGTCGGTCAGCGTTCGGGTCACGAACGTCCCCACCCCCGGACGCGGCGCCACCAGGCCGTCGCGCTCGAGCTCGCGGTAGGCCTTGAGCACGGTGTTCGGGTTGATCGCCAGCTGGCCGACGACGTCCTTCACCGTCGGCAGCTGATCGCCCTGCTCGAGCATCCCGAGCCGGAGTGCGTGCCGGACCTGCTGGACGATCTGGAGGTACGGCGAGACGCCGGACCGGCCGTCGAGGCTGAACTCGATCATCAGTGCTCCATTGTGCTAGTCAACTAGATCAATAGAGCACTGCCAGTGGGACGCGTCAACCCTCCGACCGGGTCGTCAGGGCCGAACCACCTAGGGGAGCGCGGCGACGATGTCGGCGATGGGCTTCCTGCCGCCCGTGTAGAACGGCGTCTCGAGCTTGGTGTGCAGCCGGGCGCGGGCCGACCGCAGGTGCCGCATCGCGTCGACGATCCGGTGCAGCTCGTCGGCCTCGAAGGCGAGCAGCCACTCGTAGTCCCCGAGAGCGAACGCCGCGACCGTGTTGGCGCGGACGTCTTCGTACTCCCGGCCCATGATCCCGTGCTCGCTGAGCATCCCCTTGCGCTCGTAGTCGGGCAGCAGGTACCACTCGAGCGAGCGGTTGAACGGGTAGACGCAGACGTACTTCTTCGGGTCCTCCCGCCGTACGTAGGCCGGGATGTGGTTGCGGTTGAACTCCGCCGGCCGGTGCAGACCGACCGAGGACCACACCGGCGACAGGTGCCGGCCCAGCCCGGTCTGACGGAACCGGCTGTAGCAGTCCTGCAGCACGTCGATGTCCGGGCAGGTCCACCACACCATCAGGTCCGCGTCGGCCTTCAGACCACTGACGTCGTACGTCCCCCGGGTGTAGACGCCCTTCTCGAGCGCGGCGTCGAGGAACCCCTGCCCCTCCTCGGCGAGCTCCTGGCGGCGCTCGTCCGGGATCGGCGTCGTCGCCTTGAAGACGCTGTACATCGTGTAGAGCAGCTGCTCGTTGAGCTCACGAGCCTTGAGTGCCTCAGGCTGGGTGTCCGTCATGACGACCATTGTGGGGCAGTACGACGGCGGCTGCGGCGGTACCGCTGCGAATCACCGCCGGGACACCGACGCCGTCGTACGCCGCCCCCGCGACCGCGAGTCCAGCCGGCAGCGCGGCCCGGATCCGGCGGACCCGGTCGAGGTGCCCCACGGCATACTGCGGCAGCCCACCGCCCCATCGCGTGACGCGGCTGTCCATGAGGCGGCCGACCGGACCCAGGACCAGCTCGAGCTCCCGATGCACCAGTGCCGTCAGCTCGTCGTCATCGCGCTGCAGGTCGATCTCCTCGCCGTAGCGCCCGACGCTGGCCCGCACCACCGTCACGTCGTCGGCGTACCAGTCCCACTTGCGGCTCGTGAACGTCACGGCTTTCGTCGTCAGCCCCTCGACGGCCGGGACGAGGTAGCCGCTCCCCCGCCCCGGCGGTGGCCCAGCCAGGACGAGGGTCACGATCGCGACGCTGGCGTAGTCGATCCCGGCGACCTCGGCGGCAGCAGCCGGCGCCACATCGCGCAGGAGCCGTGCGGCCGGAGCAGCAGGCACGGCCACGATCACCGCGTCGGCATCGACGTACGACGGCGACGCAGCGGACCCGGTGACGACGCGCCAACCGGTCGCCGTCCGGTGGAGGTCCCGGACCGTCGTGCCGACCCGCACCTCGGCGCCGGACGCCGTCGCCACCGCCGCGGGCAGCCGGCCCAGACCTCCCGGCAGCCCGGCGAACACCGGCCCGTCGTCCGTGGCGATCCGCGCCTCGCGCACCGCCAGGACCAGTGACCGCTGCCGGGTGAGCGCGGCTGCCAGCGGCGGCAGTGTCGCCTGCAGCGACAGCTGATCCGCCCGGCCGGCATAGACCCCGCCGAGGAGCGGATCGACCAGCCGCTCGACCACTTCGCGGCCCAGGCGACGCGTCACGAGCTCCCCGACCGAGACGTCCTCGACGATCACGGCACCGCGCGCAATCAGGTCAACCGGGACTCGCGCAAGTGCAGCAGCCGACAGCACCTCGCTGCGCGCGAGTGCCGCGAGATCGCCCGGCACACCCAGCAGCGTCCCGACCGGCAGCGGTCGGAGTCGGCCACGCGATCGCACGAATGCCTCGCCCGAGGCAGGTGAGACGAGGTCGTTCCCAAGTCCGACTTGTGCGGCGAGCGCAACGGCATCGGGGACTCGTCGCAGCATCGCGTCGGCGCCCTCGTCGACCGGCACACCGCCCACGTCGCTTACGCGCAGCTTGCCGCCGACTCGGCCGGATGCCTCGAGCACGATGACGTTCGCTAGCCCGCGCAGAGCATGCGCCGCAGCCAGTCCGCTCATCCCGCCACCGACGACGACCACGGTTTGCGGGGATGCGGTCACGCTTTCGAGCCTAGGTCGTGACCGCACCGATACCCGCTCCCGGAAACGGTCGGGCACCGTGGACCGTCCCATCCGGAGCGCCGACCGAGGAGGAGCAGGTGCACGCACCCGTCATCCACGACCGGCGCCCGCTGCGCGTCACCTGGGCCGACACCGCCGTACGCTCCGACGGGTGGAACGCCGGCAGCTGGTCCTGGTCGCGACCTGCCTGGCTTCGTTCACCGCAACGCTGGACAACACGGTCGTGGCGGTCGCGCTTCGCGACATCCAGTCGGACCTGGGCGCCGGCGTGTCCGGTCTGCAGGGCGTCGTCACCGCATACACCGTTGCCCTGGCCGCGCTGCTGCTGACCGGCGGCACCCTGGCCGATGTCGCCGGCCGCCGCCGCGTGTTCGTGACCGGCCTGCTCATCTTCGCAGTGGCCTCGATCGCTTGCGCCACAGCGGATTCGGTGACCCGGCTGGTCGTCGCGCGCGGGTTCCAGGGGGCCGGTGCAGCTCTCGTCATCCCGGGCGGACTGGCGGTGCTTGCCGAGGCCTATCCCGAGGCCGGGCCACGCGCTCGCGCCGTGGGCATCTGGGCCGCGACGGGTGCACTCGCCCTTGCGGCCGGCCCGATCGTCGGTGGACTGCTCGTCGCTGCCCGCGGCTGGCCGGCCGTCTTCGAGGTCAACGTGCCGCTGTGCATCGCCGTCGCGGCGGTCGTGCTCTCCGCGCCGGCCGCGCCTCGCCCCGAGCGCGGTCGCAGCCTTGACCTGCCCGGTCAGCTGCTCGCGGCGCTCGGCCTGGCCATGACGACCTACGCCGTCGTACTCGCAGGTCGTGACGGTTGGAGCGCCTCGGTCGCAACCAGCCTCGCGGTCGGCGTTGTCGCCCTCGCGGCGTTCGCGTTCGTTGAGCGGCGCAGCGCCGACCCGCTACTCCCGCGAGGGATGCTCCGGGAACGCACCTTCGTCGGCACGACCGCCGCGGCCTTCGCCGCAAGCCTCGCCATCTTCGTGCTGCTGGTGTTCCTCAGCCTCTTCCTGCAGCTGGTGCAGCAGCTCGACGCGCTGCCGGCGGCCATGCGCCTGCTCCCCCTCACTGCCGCCCTCGTGGCGACGGCGCTGCCCGCCGCCTGGCTGGCGCATCGTCGCGGACCGCGGCTGCCGGTGACGGCCGGGCTCGTCGTCTCGGCCGTCGGCATGCTGCTGCTCGCGGCTGCCCTGACGCCGGACCTCAAAGCACTGCCGCTCGGGGCGTTGCTCGCCGTCATCGGCGTCGGCGTCGGACTCACCGGCGCCCCCGTCGTGTCCGCGTCGCTGGACGCGGTGGCCAGCACCCGCAGCGGGCTCGCGGCGGGCACCGTCAACACCGCGCGGGAGATCGGCGGCGTCGTCGCCGTCGGCGGCCTGGGAGCACTGGTCGTGGCCCGGCTGGCCGCCGACCTGACCGGCCGGCTCGTCGCGCTCGGGATCCCCTCCGGGAAGTCGGCCGTCCTCGTGGACGCGGTCCTGCGCGGCGAGCCGCAGCTGGAGGTCGCCCGCCGCGCCGGACCGGCCGTCGGGCTCGACAACCTGCTGAAGCTGCGTCACCTCGCCGAGGTGTCCTACGTGAGCAGCACCCGCGTGGCCCTCACGGGCGCCGCCGCCGTACTCGTCCTCGCCGCCCTCGTCGCCGCTGCAACCCTCGGCTTGCACCCCAACGCCTCCACCTCTGGGAGCCAAGCGTCGGACTGACCTGTGCCCACGCTGGAGCCGGTTGCCGCGGCCCGCGAGGTGGAGGCGTTGAGGTGCAGGGGGTGGCGGCTACGGGAGGCCGTGCAGTGAAGGAGCGGCGGCTACAGCCCTTCGTGGACCAGGTCCACCACGAGCTTGAGCATGTCCGGGTCGGTCTCTGGCAGCACGCCGTGCCCGAGGTTGAACACGTGGCCCTCGGCCGACTTGCCGTCCTCCAGGACCTCACGGACCTTGGTGCGTACGACGGGGGGCGGCGCGAACAGCACGGTCGGGTCCAGGTTGCCCTGCACGGCCTTGCCGGGCCCGACCCGTCGTACGCCGTCCTCGAGCGAGACCCGCCAGTCGACGCCGACGACGTCGGCGCCCGCCTCGCCCATGTCGTGCAGCAGCTCGCCGGTGCCGACCCCGAAGTGGATGCGCGGCACGTCCGCGACTCCGGCCAGCACCCGGGCGGAGTGCGGCATGACGAATGCCCGGTAGTCGCGGGCCGGCAGCGCACCGACCCAGGAGTCGAACAGCTGCACGGCACTCGCTCCGGCATCGATCTGCACCCGCAGGAACGCGAGGGTGATGTCGGCCAGGCGGTCCAGCAGCTGTGACCAGAGGTCTGGCTCGCCGTACATGAAGGCCTTGGTCTTCGCGTGGTTCTTCGACGGCCCACCCTCGACGAGGTAGCTGGCCAAGGTGAACGGCGCACCGGCGAAGCCGATCAGCGGGGTAGCGCCCAGCTCGCCGACCAGCGCCTGCACCGCCTCGGTGATGTAGGGCACGTCGCCGGGCGTCAGCGCCCGTGGCAGGTCGGCCGCGCTCCGGAACGGCGCGGCAACCACCGGCCCGACCCCGGGCACGATGTCGAGGTCGACGCCGACCGCCTTCAGCGGCACGACGATGTCGCTGAAGAAGATTGCCGCGTCGACGCCGAGCCGCCGGACCGGCTGCAGGGTGATCTCGGTGACCATGTCGGGCCGCATGCAGCTGTCCAGCATGGCCGTGCCCTCCCGCAGGGCGCGGTATTCCGGCAGCGCCCGGCCGGCCTGCCGCATGAACCAGACAGGCGTGTGCGGGACGGGCTCGCGGCGGCAGGCGCGCAGGAAGGCCGAGTCGTACGGCGGCAGGGTGCTCATCGCGGGCGATCGTCCCACGGAGGGTCCCGCGGCGCGCCTGCAGCGAATTGTCGGACCCCCCTGCGACCGTGGTCGGGACGAAGGAGGTGCGCGATGCGCGTTGAGTTCCGCTGGTGCTCCCACTGCTCCAGCAAGACCCTGTTCGAGCAGCCCCCCTGCGAGGACGGCCACGGCGAGGACTGCGCCGACCTCGCCTGCGTGGAGTGCGGCTCGGCCATCGTGCTGCCCGACCTGGTGGGCGACGTGCCGGTCCGCAAGACCACCCGCGCGGCCTGACCTAGCTCCTTGCCGCAGCCCCGGCGGTAGGTTCCGGCCGTGACCATCGAACCGGACCCGATCGCCTCGGCCCGCCTCGCTGAAGTGGGCCGCGTCTGGACGAGCGACCTGTCGGTCAGCGAGTTCGCCCTGCTGGACGCCGCTGGGCTGGAGCCGCTCGAGTTCGTCATGGGCAGCTCCGTCTTCCACATCGGCTGGCAGAACCAGAACCTCCGGGAGAGCATCGAGCTCCAGGTCCTGACCCAGGCGATGTACACCGTCCGCACCAACGCGATGAACCGGATGCTCGCCGAGGCCGCGCAGGTCAACGCGGACGGCGTGCTCGGGGTCCGGCTCAGCTTCCGCCCCCACGGCCTCAGCTCCGAGCACGTGGAGTTCATCGCGGTCGGCACCTCGGTGCGTCATCGGGCGAGCCCCGGTTCGATGCGCCGGCCGGACGGCGCGCCGTTCACCAGCCATCTGAGCGTCCAGGACTTCTACACGCTGCTCGGGACGGGCCACATCCCGGTCGAGTTCGTCATGGGCGTGTGCGTGTGGCACGTCGCGGCCCAGGGGTTCCTGCAGACCATGAAGCAGATGGGCCGCAACGTCGAGATGCCGCAGTGGACACAGGGCTACTACGACGCGCGCGAGCTCGCCCTGAGCCGGATGCAGGTGGAGGCGGAGCGCGTCCAGGCGACCGGCATCACCGGTGTCGAGTGGTCCGCGAAGGAGTGGATCTGGGGCGAGCACACCCTGGAGTTCTTCACGTCTGGGACGGCTGTGCGCAAGGTGGACCAGGGCCGCACGGTTGCCCCGTCGTACGTCCTTCCCTTGGGGTGAACGGCTTCGTCGACGCCACCGACCCCGCCCAGGTCGAGGCCGTCCTGGCAGCTGCGGTCACGGCGCTCGGGCCGGCGGGGGCACTTGCTTCGCTCGCCGGCATCCCCGAGCTCGACGTCGTTCCGGCTCGGCCCGGAGGCCTGTTCCGCGCCCCGACACCGGCCACGGTGGAGTACGGCGACCAGCGGCTGTCTGTCGATGCCAGGGGGCGAGCGACGCTCCACCACGTCGTCGGCGGCATCGTGCTGTCTCAGGACGCCGTGAGCCGGTCGGCCCTGGCCGCTGCCCTGGCCGGCCTGGCCGTCCGCGCCGCAGCCGACAGCGGGGCCAATGAGGAGGTCTCCGTCCTGCTGACCGCCCTGCGCGACGCCGTGGCGGCGGCCGGCTGAGCCGGCAGTCCGGGCTGGCTGCCTCCCCTACGGCCGGGCGGCGGTCACCAACCAGACGGCCGCCTTCACCTGGATCCCGTCCGGACCGAGGCGCTCTTCGAACGCGTCCCGGAGCGCCGTCAGCGCGGCCTGCTGCTGCGCGGGCTCCGCCTTGCCCAGCAGCATCCGGCCGAACGTGTCCTCGGCGAAGAACGCGACCGCCTCCTCTGCGGTGCGCGCGCCGCCGGGACTGACCGTGGTCTGCACGTCCTCGAGCTCGACGTCGGACCAGCCGGCGGCAGTGAGGATCTTTCGCAGGCGATCCGCGTCGCCGAGGGCGAACGGGCCCGGGGCCTTCGGGCTCGGGGGCTCGGGGAAGCCGACGTGCGGCCCGACGGCGAACAGGGGCACGGTCGCCCACTCGTTCAACGGCGCCGGCTGCCAGCAGACGAAAGCCAGCCGGCCGCCGGGAGCGGTCGCCGCATGCAGGTTGGCGAAGGCCGCGATCGGGTCGGCGAAGAACATCACGCCGAACCGGCTGATCACGACGTCGCACTCACCCGCTGGGAACGGGTAGCTCTGCGCGTCGGCTTCGACGACGGTGACCTGCGCCAGACCTGCCGCCGCCGCCCGCCGCTGCGTCAGGATGACCAGCTGGGTGGCGATGTCCACGCCGAGGACGCTGCCGCCCTCGCCCACGGCGGCAGCGGCCTGAAGTGCGAGCTGCCCGCCCCCGCACCCGACGTCCACGACCCGCTCGCCCGGCGTGAGCGCAGCCGCCCGCAGTACCAGCTCGCCGAGACCGCCAAGCATCGCGTCGTACCGCTCCGGCCTGGTGGCCCAGGTCGCACTGGCCTCGCCGTTCCACAGCTGGACCATGTCGTCGTTCGTGGTGGCCATGACCACAGTCTGTCGCAGCGTCGCGCGATCAGCCGGCGGCGATGAGGACCACTCCTGCCAGGGCTGCGGCGACGCCGCCGACCTGGACCCGGCGCAGCCGCTCGCCGTGCACCCGGTAGGCCAGCACCACCGTCACGACCGGGTAGAGCGACGCGAGCACGGCCGCGACGCTGACCAGGGATGACCGCGACGCGATGGCGTAGGTGCCGTTGGCGGAGGCGTCGGCGATGCCGATCAGCACCAGCACGGGCAGGTCCTGCCGCGTCACGGCCAGGTCCCAGCCGCTCCGTCGTACCAACGCCAGCAAGCCCACGGTCAGCAGCGCCACCGACGTGATCCTCATGGTGAGCAGCGTCATCACCACCGCCCCGCGCTCGCCTTCGCTGGCCTGGGCCACCAGCAGCAGCACGACCCCGAACCCCACGGCAGCACCGGCCGCCAGTAGCAGCGCCTGCGCGCCGCCGGCGCCGTCACCGGACAGCTCCGGCCCGCTGGCCAGCACGACACCGAGCACCGCGACGACGATCCCGGCCAGCTGCCACCCGCTCGGGCTCTCGCCCCGGGCAAGACCGACGACGACGGGTACGGCGACGCCGAGCGCGGCCACCGGCGCGACCACCCCCATGGTGCCGATCGAGAGCGCCCGGAAGAACATCCCGAGGGCGGCCATGATGACGGCCCCGGCGATGGCCGCCGGCAGGACGTAGGACCGGGGCGTGTCGAGGGCACCGGTGGCCACGGCCAAGGGGGCGAGCAGCAGCAACGCGGTCAGCTGGGACAGCACCAGCACGCTCGGCACGGGCAGCCGGCGGGAGGCCGTGCCGCCGAGGAAGTCCGAGACCCCCCACAGGCAGCTCGACAGCAGAGCCAGCAGGGCAGACACCGCAGCAGCCTAGGTGTCGGCGCGTCTTCAGCCGTCCGGGCCGTTCCGACGTACCGTCGGCCGGTGACCGTGCAGCTCGAGCAGCCTCCCGCGCCGGAGGCCTTCCGCGCCGCCGCCGCGACCCTGTTCGCGGCGCTGGCCGAAGCCGCGCGTCCCGGCCTGGCGCTGCGCGAGGTCCCGGCCCCGCGCAAGCTCGCCCCCTACTCGGTCGCGGTTGCCGCTGACGTCAGCCGCGGCGGCGAGGAGGTCGCCAGCGGCCGCTTCGTCGTCCTGCACGACCCCGCCGGCCAGGACGGCTGGCGGGGCGACACTCGCATCGTCGCGTTCGTCTCCGCGGACGTGGAGGCGGAGATGGCCGCGGATTCCGCGCTCGCTGCCGTGGGGTGGTCATGGCTGACCGAGTCGCTCACCGACCGCGGCGCGCTGCACACCGCAGCCGGCGGCACGGTGACGCGGACCATGTCGTCGCGGTTCGGCAGCCTCGAGCAGCCGGATGAGTCCAACGAGGTCGAGATCCGGGCGTCGTGGACCGCTCTCGCGCAGCCGGACGGGACCCTCGACCTCGGCGAGCACCTGCGGGCGTGGTGCGACCTGCTGTGCGCGACGGCCGGCCTACCGCCGCCGGGTGTGTCGGCACTGCCCCACCGCTAGCCGCTATCGCGGAGTGCGGGCCATCCGGATCCGCTGCTGCGGCAGCTCCACCGGGTTGGCCGGTACCAGGCTGGCCGGTCGCGGCAACCGTAGGGTCAGGGTCGTCCCCTCGCCGAGCGCGCTGGCGACCTCGAGCCCGCCGCCGGACAGCCGGGCCCGCTCGCGCAGCAGCCCGAGGCCGACGTGCCGACCGCGGTCCGGGCGCACCTTGGCCGGATCGAAGCCAGGGCCCTCGTCGCGGACCTCCGCGAAG
>JAVXVI010000334.1:0-11509 GCA_032230005.1 Actinomycetota bacterium
TGGAAGTGCGCCCTCATCGGCATCCCCTACGGCGGCGCGAAGGGCGGCGTGGCCGTCGACCCGAAGCTGTTGTCGCGCAACGAGCTGGAGCGGGTCACCCGCCGCTACGCGTCGGAGATCATGCCGATCATCGGCCCGGAGAAGGACATCCCTGCCCCCGACGTCGGCACCGACGAGCAGACGATGGCCTGGATGATGGACACCTACTCCGCGCATCAGGGCTACACCGTCACCGGCGTCGTGACCGGCAAGCCGGTCAGTGTCGGCGGGTCTCAGGGGCGCGGGGGCGCGACGTCCCGCGGGGTCATGTACTCCACGTTCTTCGCGCTGCGCGAGGCGGGCGTCGACCACCGCGGTGCCACCGTCGCGGTGCAGGGCTTCGGCAAGGTCGGCGGCCTGGCGGCGCAGTACCTCCACGACGCCGGCTGCACGGTCGTCGCCGTCTCGGACGTGAAGGGCGGTGTCTACAACCCGAAGGGCCTCAACCCCGCCGCGTTGCTCAAGCACCTGCGCAGCGGTGCGGACTCCGTCGTCGGCTACCCCGGGACGGACACCATTACCAACGAGCAGCTGATCGAGCTCGACGTCGACGTCCTGGTGCCGGCGGCGCTCGAGGGCGTCATCCACGAGGAGAACGCCGACCGCATCAGGGCGAAGTTCGTCGTGGAGGGCGCCAACGGCCCTACGACCCCCGACGCTGACGCGATCCTGGAGGACCGCAACGTCATCGTCGTACCCGACATCCTCGCCAACTCCGGCGGCGTCGCGGTCTCCTACTTCGAGTGGGTGCAGGACCTCCAGGCGTACTTCTGGAGCGAGGACGAGGTCAACGACCGGCTCAAGGTGCTGATGGAGTCGGCGTACGGCGATGTCAGTGCGCTGTCGGCCGAGCGCGGCGTCTCGCTGCGGACGGCGGCCCAGATGATCGGGGTCGGCCGGGTCGCCGAAGCCCACCGCACCCGCGGCCTCTACCCCTAGCGGGATTGGCGGGAGTTGGCGTAGACGGTCCTCGCGCGCTGGAGGTCCGGTGGCAGAGCAACGCCCTGGTCGGCGAGGGCGGCGGACAGGCCGCCGATGCTGCCCGGGTCGCTGGCTGCCGCAGTCCAGCCGGCGACCGGCTCACCGCCGGTCAGGGGTGACACCAGAGCCGGCGTGGGCAGGCGCTGGACGCGCGGCCGGGTCACCGTTGGTGTGGTGCTGGGCGGCGCGACCGTGAGGTCGGCCTGGCCGGGGTCGCTGCCGGGAAGGACGACGAGGGCACTGCCGACACCGCGCTGGGCGCCGTCGGACGGCCGGTTCGCGACGACACCGTTGACCCACATCGTCGACGAGCCGCCGCCGTCGAGGTTGATGGCGTTCTGCGCACCGAGGGACTGCATGAGGTCGGCCAGCTCCTGCAGCGTCATGCCCACGCTGTAGCCGGGCTGGCGGCCGTCGACGACGACGAGCAGCATCTTGCCGTCGGCCGTGACACCGACGGCGGTGCGCGGCTGGCGGTCGCAGAACGCGTCACTGCAGTAGAAGTCCTGGACCTGCTGCACGCCGTTCAGGAGGAGCACCGGGGTGCCGCCGAGCACGTCGACGGCCCCGGGAAAGCCGAGGCTCTGCGTCAGCTGCGCGGCCTGCCCTGCCTGCAGGCTCTCCAGGAAGGTCCCGCTCGGGTTGTAGCGCGATCCGTCGAGGACGACTCCGGTGGTCGGCACCACCGGCGCATCCCCGCCGCAGCGAGGGGCGCCGGTGACGGCCATCGGGATGTCCACACCGCCGTCGGGGTGCACGAGGGGGCTGCCGGTCGCGGCCAGGCCGGCGTAGCAGTCGCTGTTGGGTGGCGTCTCCAGATCCGCGCCCGCGGCGGTGAAGGCGGCGACGGAGTCACCCGTCGCCGGGCCGGAGTTCCACCGCGGGATGGCGGTGGTCACCGTCGACGTGTCGGACTGCGTCGTGAGGGTCGCCCGGCTGTCCGGGAAGCCCATGGTGACCTTCGTCCCGCTGGCGTCGAGGCCGAGGGCCCGGCCGGTCAGCTGCGGGGTCTGCACGAGCCGGCCGTCCTGCGCGAAGGCGTGCACCGGCCGGCCGCTCGACAGGAAGTAGTCGCCGTTGATCGCAAGGACGGCCCCGGCCTGACGGCCGATCGTTGACGTCGCCGCCAGGCCTCGCAGCCGGTTGCCGGCCAGTACCGCGTCCGGGCTCGACGCTGCCGACAGGTCGATGGTCGCGATGTTCTCGGTGAACGGCCCGGCGCCGTCGTGCACCACGCGATGCGTTACGCCGGGGGCAAGGCCGGGCGTCCGTCGTAGCAGCGGGCTGTCGCCGGCCCTGCCGAACTGCGCCGTCGTGTAGTGGCCGCTGACGTTGCTCTGCCGGAAGAACCAGCTGCCGCTTCGGAAGACGCCTGGGGAGTCGCGGCCGTCGTGGTCCCTGTCGCCGGCGAACCGGCGGTCGCCCGGGTTGCCGAAGTCGAACGAGCGGGTCCCGATGCCGCCGGTGGAGGAGTCCCGCTGGTACCAGGTCTTGTTGCGTACGACGGCGATGTCGGTCGTGCCGTTGCCGTCCCAGTCGCCGACGACGGGGAGGTCGGTGCCGAGGCCGTAGGTGAAGGTGCGCGTCGGGCCCACGGCGCTGTTGTCGCGGAGGTACCAGTGGCCCTTGCGGAACAGGCCGAGGGAGTCGGTGCCGTCACCGTTCCAGTCGCCGATCAGCGGGATGTCGCCCTTGGCGCCGAAGTGGATCGCGCGAGAGGTCCCGCCCGCGGTGTCGCGGATCAGCCAGATGCCGTCCTTGAACAGGCTGACCGTGCCCGTGCCGTCGCCGTTGGTGTCGCCCGCGACCGGCATCCAGCCGGGGGTCTCCTCCACGTAGGAGGTGAAGGGGCCTCCGTCGAGGTCCGGCTGGAGGTACCACGTGTCGCCGCGCCGGATGGTCAGCCGGTCGTAGCCGAGCTCGGCGCCGGGGGCGGCCGCGGCATGCGGCGCGGTCGGGGTCACCGCGGCGGCCGGGGTCAGGGCCGTGACGAGCGGGGAGAGCAGCGCACCGAGGAGCGCGAGGCCGCCCAGGGTACGAGGGGGCGAGAAGCGCACGGGAGGTCCTTCGGAGGGGTCGAGGGGGACATCGACTGTCGCATGCGGATCGGGCTCTGATGGCCAAAACGGACAGACGACACGGGATGTGTCGCAGGCGTTGCGGGACCACCGGCGAGCCGGCCCTGTGCTTTCATGGCGGGCGAACTACACGCTTGTTGTTCGTCGCGGAGGAGGACCATGGACAGCGCTGCCGCCCCGGTGTCCGGAGCGCCCGTCGTCGTGGGCTCCCTGACCGACCGAGAGCGCGAGATCCTGGCCTTCGAGCGGCAGTGGTGGAAGTACGCCGGGGCCAAGGAGACCGCGATCCGCGACCTGTTCGACCTCAGCGCCACGCGCTACTACCAGACGCTCAACGCGCTCATCGACCGTCCAGAGGCACTCGTGCACGACCCGATGCTGGTCAAGCGGCTGCGCCGGCTGCGCACGACGCGGCAGCGGACGCGGTCCGCGCGCCGCCTCGGCATCGACGCCTGACCGTGCCCGACGAGACCGGATCCGGGTCGAGCGACTGGGGCTTCCCGCCGGTTGCGCTGCCCCCGCCGTACATCCCGCCCTACCTCCCGTCGCCCGACGTGCCGCCTGCCGTCGAGCAGCTCGAGGCACGGCTGGCCGACCCGCCGTCGGCGGCGGTGCTGCCGGTCCCCCGGCGGACGGCGACCGGGAGCAGCGGTCCTGTCTCGCCGATGCGCGCGCTGGCCGGCGCCTCGGTCGCGGTCGCGGGTGTGCTGCTGGGGATCGGTGCGCTGCTCTGGGCCACTGACGCCCCCAAGGGCAGCCCAGCGCTTCAGCAGCCTCAGGCGCAGACCGCGCGGGCGTCGACGACCCTGTCGCCGATGCCGACCACCAGTCCTGAGGCCGTGATGGTCACGCCGGCGCCGCTGCTGTCGACATCGCCGGCGGTCGCCGCGCAGGGCGCCCCTGCGCCGAAGCTGCCGCTGACGGTGCTCAACAACTCCACCCGCGCCAAGCTGGCCGACCGGGTCGCCGCGCGCTACCGCGCGGCAGGGTGGCCGGTGAAGCTGACCGGCAACTTCACCGGCCGGATCACCGTGACGACGGCCTACTACGCCCGCGGGCAGCTGGCCTCGGCGCAGGCGCTGCAGAAGGCGTTCCCGGCGATCGAACGGGTCCGGCCGCGGTTCGCCGGCCTGCCCGGCTCCGGGCTCACCGTCGTCCTGACCCGCAGCTACCCCGGGTAGTGCCCGAGCCCCGGACCCCGCAAGGACGCGCCGGTCTGGCAGCCCTGCGCGCCGACCTGCCCGGCTCGCTGATCGCCTTGGACTACGACGGGACGCTGGCCCCGATCGTGGCCAGGCCGCAGGACGCGGTACCCGCTCCAGGTGCGGTGGAGGTGCTGACGCAGCTGGCTTCGCGGGTCGGCCGGCTGGCGCTCGTGACCGGTAGGCCGGCGCTCGTCGCTGTCGAGCTCGGGGGCTTGGCTTCCGTACCAGGGCTGACGGTCTTGGGCCAGTACGGCGTGGAGCGCTGGTCCGCGGGTGTGCTCTCCGCGCCGGAGCCGTTCGTGGGCATTGCTGCAGCCCGGGCTGAGCTGCCGGCTCTGGTGGAGTGGGTGGGGGCCGAGATCGAGGACAAGGGGCAGTCGCTCGTCGTGCACACCCGCAATGCCCCGGCCGGCGCGCAGGAGCGCCTGGCCGAGCCGGTGGGTGAGCTGGCGCGTCGTACCGGCCTGGAGATGCACCACGGCCGGCGGGTGCTGGAGCTGCGGCCGCCGGGGTTCGACAAGCACGGCGCGTTGATGGCGGTCGCGACGCCGCGGCCCGCGGCGGTCCTGTTCGCCGGTGACGACGTCGGCGACGCGCGGGGCTTCGACGCGGTGAACGAGCTGCGGTCCGAGGGCGTACCGGGGTTGACGGTCCTCAGCGACAGCGACGAGGCGCCCCCGGCGCTTCGGGACCGCGCCGACCTCGTCGTCGACGGACCGGCCGGTGTGGTGGACCTGCTCCGCACCCTGCTCTGAGCCGGGCTACCCGCGGCGGTCGGCGAAGGACTGCAGCGCGGCCACCTGCGCCGGGTCGAGGGAGGGGTGTACGGCGGCGAGGGCCTTGTCCACGTGGGCAGCCGTGACGGTGGCGGCCGACATCGACTCGCGCATCGCGGTCAGCGCGGCCTCGCGCACCAGAGCAGCGCAGTCCGCCGCCGAGAAGCCGTCTGTCCGCCGGCCGAGAGCGACCAGGTCCACAGCGGCATCCATCGGCACTGACTTGGCCGCGGCAGCGAGGATCTGCGCGCGGGCGTCGGCATCGGGCGGCGGCACGAACACCAGCCGCTCCAGCCGGCCGGGTCGAAGCAGCGCCGGGTCGACGAGGTCAGGGCGGTTCGTCGCACCGATGACGACGACGTCGCGCAGGCTCTCCACCCCGTCGAGCTCGGTGAGCAGCGACGCGACCACGCGGTCGGTCGTGCCGCCGTCCGTGGACTGACCACGGACCGGCGCCAGCGCGTCGACCTCGTCGAGGAACACCAGCGTCGGCGCTGCCTCCCGCGCCCGCCGGAACAGCTCCCGCACCGCCCGCTCGGACTCACCGACCCACTTGCTGAGCAGCTCGGCGCCCTTGACCGACAGCACGTTGGCCTGCCCGGATCCGGCGATCGCCCTGACCAGGAAGGTCTTTCCGCAACCAGGCGGCCCGTACAGCAGCAGGCCGCGCGGGGCCGCGACCCCGAGCCTGGCGAAGGTGTCAGGGAACTGCAGCGGCCACAGGACCGCCTCCGTGACCGCGGCCTTGACCTCTGTCATGTCGCCGACGTCGTCCAATGACAGGTGCGCGATGTCGAGGCTCTCCCCGCCCATCGCTGTCGGCCGGACGACCTCGAGGGCCGCGTCGAGATCCTGCTGCGCGACGGTCGGAGAAGCGGCGTCGCGCTGGCGCGCGGCTGCCCGCATCCCGGCCTCCTTGACCAGCGCGATCACGTCCGCCGCGACGAAGCCCGGCGTCCGTCCCGCCACGTCATCGAGCGCGACGTCAGGGGCGAGCGGGACAGCGTGCGTCGCAGCCTCGAGCAGTCGCCGCCGCTGCGCGCGGTCCGGCAACGGGATGGACAGCTCGTGGTCGAGGGTGCCGGGCGCCCGCAGGTCCGGTGCCACCGACTCCGGCCGCGACGTGGTACAGACGACCGCCGCCCGACCGGCCGCGACGGCTTCCCGCACGGCCGTCAGGAAGACGGGCAGCAACGCGGAGGCACTCTCTCGCGGGGCCAGCGCCTCGACGTCCTCGAGCAGCACGACCGCAGGCGCCGTACGCGCCGCCTCGCCCAGCAGTGCCGTCACCTGCTGAGCGGCAGCCGTCGGCTCGAGAGCGGCCAGCTGCGGTGCCCAGGCCCGCAGGACCCGCGCGCCGAGCCCACCCGCGACCGCCTCGACCAGTGCGGCCTTGCCCGATCCAGCTGGGCCGGTGATGAGGACACCCATGCCCGGAGAGGTCCCGAGCTTGGCCAGCAGGTCCCGGTGGTGGAAGCCGAGGTCCAGCCACTCCTTCAGCGCCGCCGCCTGCGACTCGAGTCCTGGCAGGTCCGCGACGACCGGGATGTGATCGGGAGTCGGCGCGACCATGGGGGTGGCACTGCCCGTCGTCGTCGTACCGCCCTGCCAGCCCACGACCGTCGCCATCGTCACCAGCGCCGGCCCCGCCGGTGACACGTCGGAGACGGTCAGCAGCATCGACGTCCAGGCCGGGCCGAGCCGCGCGGCAAGGCTCTTGCGGGTCCCGACGACGTCGAACACGCCGAGCGGGGCCAGGTCCTGCGGCAGCAGCGACACGTTGTCGCCGGCCGTCAGCACCTTGCCGAGCAGCGCGGTGCGCAGCACCGCCGGGTCGATGGCGGCGAGGGTGTGCGCATCGCCCGCGATGACCACGGACACCGCATGCGTCGCAGCCGCCGGCGACAGCTGCACCGTCGTGCCGTCGCCCACGCCGAGGTTGCCCAGCACCAGGTCGTCGCAGAGCACAGCACCCTGGTCACATCCGGGCGGCGCGACCGCGACCAGGGCACCGGTGCTGCGCCGACCGGTCAGGACCACCGGGTCCCAGGGGGACAGGCCGAGGCCGGCCAGGACGGTCGGGTGCAGTCGCACGATGCCGCGTCGGGCGTCGAGGGCCGACGGGTGGAGCACCGCCGTCAGGGTGAGCACCCTCGCAGGCTAGGCCGGGCCGAGCGAGGAGAGCTGGTCGGCGAGCCAGCGCGACGGCGGGAGCGCGGTCGCCGCCTTGGCCAGCCGCTCGCTGCGCGATGCCCGCTCGACGGGGTCCATGACGAGCGCGGCGTGCAGCGCCTCGGCGGTCTGCGACACGTCGTAGGGGTTGACGAGCAGGGCATCGGCACCGAGGTCGTCGGCGGCCCCGGCCTCGCGCGACAGCACGAGGGCGAGGCCGTCGGCAGACAGCACCGGCCCTTCCTTGGCGACGAGGTTCATCCCGTCCCGCAGCGGGTTGACGACGAGCACGTCGGCAAGGCTCATCGCGGCCAGCGACCGGGGGTAGTCGTCCTTGACCTCGAGGTGCACAGGCACCCAGCCGGGGCAGGCGAACTCCTCGTTGATCTCGCGGGCGACGCGCTGCACCGCACCCGTGTACTCGCGGTACTCCGGCAGGTCGTGCCGCGAGGGGTAGGCGAACGCCAGGTGCACGACGCGCTCCCGGTGCTCCGGCCAGCGGCGCAGCAGCTCGCGGAACGCGTCGAGCCCCCGCACGATGTTCTTGGACAGCTCGGTCCGGTCGATGCGCAAGATCAGCTGCCGGTCCCCGGCGAGGTCCCGGATGGACGGCACCCGCGCGGCGACGTCGTCCTCGGCGGCCCGGGCGGTCAGCTCCGGCCCGTCCACACCGAGTGGGTGCACCTCGACGCGGGTGACGCGCCCGTCGTACGACACTGCTGCGCCGTCGTAAGCCGCCCCGAGCAGGTCCACGCAGCAGCGCGCGAACGCGTCCGCCCATCGGGCCGAGTGGAAGCCGACCGCATCGGCACCCAGCAGGCCGGTCAGCAGGTCGCGGCCCACCTCGTCCGGCAGCAGCCGGAAGTACTCCGGCGGCGCCCACGGCGTGTGGCTGAAGTGCGCGATCCGCAGGTCGGGCCGGCGCTGTCGCAGCTGCCGCGGCGCGAGTGACAGGTGGTAGTCCTGCACCAGCACCGCCGCGCCGGGTGCCGCCTCCTCGGCCAGGGCACGGGCGAAGGCGTCGTTGTACGACGAGTAGGCCTCCCACTCGCGCCGGCTCCGCTCCCCGAACGCCGGCGAGCTCGGCGTCGCGTAGAGCAGGTGACTGACGAACCAGAGCGTGCAGTTGGCGACGGAGTTGTAGGCCCGCTCGAAGGTCACCGGGTCGATGTCGAGCATCCGCACCGCGCTGGGTGCCATGTCGGTGTCGATCCGCCCGCCGTTCTCGCGGGCGGCCTTGCGGTCGGGGTCGGACAGCGCAGCGCACACCCACACCGCGTCGGAGGACGCCCCGGAGTGGCCGAGTGCCGAGACCAGTCCGCCGCCGCCCCGTCGTACCGACCCGTCCTCGCCGAAGGACACCGGGCCGCGGTTCGAGGCCAGGACGAGGGAAGCGGTCACGGCAGCAGAACCTAGCCGTAGACTGGTGGCACAACTGAATCGCATTGCTCATCCAGAGGGGCACCAGGGATACGGCCCGATGACGCCCCGGCAACCAGTGCATGCACCAGGTGCCAACTCCGTCCCGCGCAACCGCGTGGGGAAGATGAGGAGACCATGACTGTCAGCACGCCTGCTCTTACCGGGTCCCCGGCCCGCGCCCTCAAGTGCCGCGAGTGCGGCAACGAGGTGCCCCTCGCACCCGTCCACGTCTGTCTCGAGTGCTTCGCACCGCTCGAGGTCGCCTACGACGACGACGCCCTCAGGAAAGTGACCCACGCGTCCATCGCGGCGGGTCCGCAGACCATCTGGCGCTACGCCGGCCTGCTGCCGGCCGGTCAGGACGAGGCGACCCGCGTCGACCTCGGCGCCGGCATGACCCGGCTGCGCCCCGCGCCGAACCTGGCGAAGGCGCTCGGCATGAAGACGCTCTACGTCAAGGACGACAGCGGCAACCCAACGCACTCGTTCAAGGACCGCGTCGTCTCCGTCGCGCTGTCCGCCGCTCGCGCGTTCGGCTTCACGACCGTGTCGTGCGCCTCCACCGGCAACCTGGCCAACTCGGTCGCCGCCCACGCGGCTCGGGCAGGGTTGCGCTCCGTCGTGTTCATCCCGGACGACCTGGAGCAGGGCAAGGTGGTGCAGACCGCCGTCTACGGCCAGACGCTCGTCGCGGTGCAGGGGACGTACGACGACGTCAACCGGCTCTGCAGCGAGATCGCGGAGAACGAGGACTGGGCCTTCGTCAACGTCAACGTTCGGCCCTACTACGCCGAGGGGTCCAAGACGCTCGGCTATGAGGTCGCCGAGCAGCTCGGCTGGCGGCTGCCTCAGCAGGTCGTGATCCCGATGGCCTCCGGGTCGCTGCTGACGAAGGTGGACAAGGCGTTCGGCGAGCTCGGCCGGCTCGGGCTGGTCGAGGCGTCGCCGTACCGCGTCTTCGGTGCGCAGTCGTCCGGCTGCTCGCCGATCGCCACGGCGTACGAGAACGGCTGGGACACCGTCAAGCCGGTGCGCCCGACTGGCATCGCCAAGTCGCTGGCCATCGGCAACCCCGCAGACGGCCCCTATGCGCTGGACACGGTGCGCCGCACCGGTGGGGCGATGGGGCATGTCGGGGACCAGGAGATCGTGGAGGGGATCCGGCTGCTGGCCGAGACCGAGGGGCTGTTCGCCGAGACCGCGGGCGGGGTGACCGTGGCCACGCTGCGGCAACTGCTGGCGTCGGGTGCTGTCGACCCCGAGGCCGAGACCGTGCTCTACAACACGGGCGACGGCCTCAAGACGCTCGACGCGGTTGCCGGAGTGGTGGGTCCGACGGCCACCATCGCCCCTTCGTACGGCGCCTTCGTCAAGAGCGGCCTGGGCAGCTAGACCACGCCTTCTTGATCAACGCGGTCTTGGCACCTCCAAAGGTCGCACCCTGACGGTGCCAACCCGGCGTTGATCACCGATCGGTACCGGATGTTCGGGCGACAGGGCAGGATCGGTTCATGCGGCTGCGGACACTTGCCGGCCTCGCGGCCGGAGCCTGGCTGCTGGATGCAGCGGTGCTGGCCCCGCGCCGGTTCCTTCTGTACGACGTGCCGTTGGCCGTCCCGGGGTGGCCCGCGTCGCTGGATGGGCTGCGGGTGGCCCTGGTCGGGGACGTGCACGCCGGGGCGCCGTGGGTCGACCTGGACCGGGTGCACACCGTCGTCGAGGCCGTGATCGAGTCGCGGCCGGACCTCGTGCTGCTGCTGGGCGACCACGTGGCGGACGTGACCTTCGGGACGCACCTGGAGCCGGGGCCGGTCGCGCGGGCGCTCGCCGGCCTGCTCCGCGCGGACGTCCCGGTCCTCGGCGTGCTCGGCAACCACGACTGGTACGCCGGCGGCTGGCGCATGCGGGCCGCCCTCGAGGAGGCCGGCCTGCCGGTGCTGGAGGAGGCCGCGGTCCCGGTGCTGGACGGCCGGCTGTGGGTGGCGGGGGTCGGGGACCTGTGGGAGCGCACCCCCTCGGTGGACGCCGCGCTCGCGGGGGTGCCTGCTGGTGCTCCTGTGCTGCTCATGACGCACAACCCGGACGTGGTCGCGGACGTCCCGGAGTCGGTGCAGCTCGTCGTGGCCGGGCACACGCACGGCGGACAGGTCGCCTTTCGCGGCCGGCCGTACCACTCGGTCAGCGAGCGGACCGGCAACACCTGGACCAAGGGGTGGTTCCCCGAGGCGCGGCTCTACGTCACCGCCGGGATCGGGTCCTCGCTCATCCCGCTGCGCTCGGTGACCCCCGAGGTCCCCGTCCTCGTCCTCCGCGCCACCCCCTGACCCGCCCGGCTCGAAACGATCACCGCCGAGTCGCACGCTCAGCCCGGATGCTGAGCCGGTGGTGATCATCTGGGGGGCCGGGCGAGCGGGACCTCGCTTGCACTCTCGGGGTCAGAGTGCCAATATTGACGTAGCACTCACCTACCCCGAGTGCCAGATCTCCCCGGCGAGACCGGCAACCCGGTCGTCCGTCGCGGGCGCCGTGAGGAGATCACCCTGACTGGGAGGATCTGCACGCATGGCCAAGATCATCGCCTTTGACGAAGAGGCCCGCCGCGGTCTCGAGCGCGGCATGAACCAGCTCGCCGACGCCGTCAAGGTCACCCTCGGCCCACGAGGCCGCAACGTCGTCCTGGAGAAGAAGTGGGGCGCCCCCACGATCACGAACGACGGCGTCTCCATCGCCAAGGAGATCGAGCTCGAGGACCCCTACGAGAAGATCGGCGCCGAGCTCGTCAAGGAGGTCGCCAAGAAGACCGACGACGTCGCGGGTGACGGCACCACCACCGCCA
>JAVXVI010000335.1:0-28158 GCA_032230005.1 Actinomycetota bacterium
CCGCCGAAGGTGTAGCCGTGGGCGAAGTAGTTGGTGCCGGTCAGGAACGGCTCCATGAGCCGGTCGCTGGCGATCATCGCGCCGATCGGGGAGTAGCCGGAGGTGAGGCCCATGGCGCAGGTGATCATGTCCGGGATGTAGTCGAACTTCTCGCTGGCGAACATCGGGCCGAGCCGGCCGAAGGCGCAGATGGTTTCATCCGACACCAGCAGCACGTCGTAGGCGTCGCAGATCTCGCGGACCCGCTGGAAGAAGCCGGGCGGCGGCGGGAAGCAGCCGCCGGAGTTCTGCACCGGCTCGACGAAGACGGCAGCGACGGTGTCCGGGCCCTCCATCTCGATCGCGATCTCGATCTGGTCGGCAGCCCAGCGGCCGAAGGCCTCGTAGTCGTCCCCGTGCTCGGGGGCCCGGTAGAAGTTGGTGTTCGCGGCCTTGTGCGCCCCCGGCACGAGCGGCTCGAAGTACTTCTTCGCGTCCGGGATGCCGGTGATGGAAAGCGCGCCCTGCGGCGTGCCGTGGTAGGCGATCGAGCGGCTGATCACCTTGTGCTTCATGGGCTTTCCGGTCAGCTTGAAGTACTGCTTGGCCAGCTTCCAGGCCGTCTCGACCGCCTCACCGCCGCCGGTGGTGAAGAACACGCGGTTGAGGTCGCCAGGCGTGAGCGACGCGAGCCGCTCCGCCAGCTGGATCGCCTGGGGGTGCGCGTAGGACCAGAGCGGGAAGAACGAGAGCTCGGCTGCCTGCGCCGCCGCTGCCTGCGCGAGCTCGACCCGGCCGTGGCCGGCCTGCACGACGAACAGCCCGGACAGGCCGTCGAGGTACTTGCGGCCGTTGCTGTCCCAGATGTAGGCGCCCTCGCCCTTGACGATGATCGGGACGGCGCCGCCGGACTCGAACGTCGAGTGCCGGGTGAAGTGCATCCAGAGGTGGTCGCGTGCCGACGCGGCGAGACCGCTGTCGTCCAGGCGCTGCCAGACCTGCGGGGTGGTGGTCATCGGTCGTCCTTCGTCTCGGGGCGTTCCGTCAGCCGTGCAGGTCGAGGTGTGTGTAGGGGAGGGCGTGCGCAGCAGCGACCGGCTCGGACAGCAGTGCGCCACCCGAGGTGCTGAGCCCGGCGGCGAGGGTGCTGTCGTCTGCGCAGGCGACCCGCCAGCCCTTGTCGGCAAGGGCGAGGGCGTACGGCAGCGTCACGTTGGTCAAGGCGTACGTCGACGTGTGGGGTACGGCGCCCGGCATGTTGGCGACGCAGTAGAACAAGGCCTCGTGCACCCGGAAGACCGGGTCGGCATGGGTCGTCGGCCGGGTCGACTCGAAGCAGCCGCCCTGGTCGACGGCGATGTCGACGAGCACCGCGCCCGGCTTCATGGCTGCGACGAGGTCGTCGCTGACCAGTGTCGGCGCCTTCGCTCCTGGCACGAGCACGGCACCGATCACCAGGTCCGCGTCGAGGACGGCGCGTTCGATCTCGTACGAGTTCGAGGTCACCGTCTTCATGTGCCCCTGGTAGATCCGGTCGACCTCGCGCAGCCGTGCGACGTTCTTGTCGAGGAGCACGACCTGCGACTGCATCCCCAGGGCGATCGCTGCGGCGTTGAGACCGGAGACGCCGGCCCCGAGGACGACGGTCTTCGCCGCGTGCACCCCGGACACGCCGCCCATCAGGACGCCCCGCCCCCCGGCGTACCGCTCCAGGAAGTGCGCCCCCGCCTGGGGCGCCATCCGGCCGGCGACCTCGGACATCGGCGCGAGCAGCGGCAGTGAGCCGTCGGGCAGCTGCACGGTCTCGTAGGCGATCGACGTGGTCCCGGCGGCGAGAAGGGCGTCCGTGCAGTCGCGCGAGGCGGCGAGGTGAAGGTAGGTGAACAGGACCTGGCCGGCCCGGAGCCGGGAGTACTCCTCGGCGACCGGCTCCTTGACCTTCAAGATCAGCTCGCTCGTCGCCCAGACGTCGTCGGCGCGGTCCAGGATCTTGGCGCCGGCCGCGATGAAGTCCTCGTCCGGGATGGACGAGCCGAGCCCGGCCCCTCGCTCGATGCCGACGTCGTGCCCGTGCGCCACCAGCTCGTGGACGCCGGCCGGCGTCAGCGCGACGCGGTACTCCGAGTTCTTGACCTCGGCAGGCACACCGACCTGCATGCTGATCGCTCCCCGTCGTCGCGCCGCGGACCCGCGTCACGACGTTTCTCGCACTTTCAGGGCCACATAGCAAGTGTTTCCGTTGTGAGACTCCGCTCAGGAGGCGGTCTTCAGCACATCTGGCCGCTTGCGTCGACCGATCCAGTGGCCCAGGATGGCGCCATGACGCTGCTGTCACCGCAGGGCCCGGCTCCTGGCACGAATCCCACCGGACCCGGCCCGCTGCTCCACCCGTTCGCGAAGCCGGCTGCGGACGCGGCGTCCTTCACCCGGCTCGTCCGCGGCGAGGGGGCGATCGTCTGGGACGCGGCCGGCAACCGCTACGTCGACGGCCTCGCGTCGCTCTGGTACTGCAACGTGGGGCACGGCCGGGCCGAGATCGCCGACGCCGTCGCCGCCCAGCTGCGCACCCTGGAGACCTACCACTGCTTCGAGCGCTTCACCAACGACCCGGCCGAGGAGCTCGCCGCCAGGCTGGCCGCACTCGCGCCGGTCTCCGGCAGCCGGGTGTTCTTCACCAGCGGCGGGTCGGAGGCGGTCGACACCGCCCTCAAGCTGAGCCGCATCGCCCACGTCCAGGCCGGCCACCCGGAGCGGACGATCGTCATCAGCCGCACGCCGAGCTACCACGGCGTGACCTACGGCGCGATGGCGCTCACCGGGCTTCCCTTGAACCGCAAGGACTTCGGCCGTGGCATGGCCGACGTCGAGCGGGTCGACAAGGACGACCTCGCCGCCGTACGCGCCGTGTTCGAGGGGAACCCTGGCCAGGTCGCAGCCGTCTTCGCCGAACCCGTCGTGGGGGCGGGGGGCGTGTGGCCACCGGCGCCCGGCTACCTGCAGGGCCTGCGCGCGCTCTGCGACGAGTACGGCGCCCACCTGGTCCTGGACGAGGTCATCTGCGGCTTCGGCCGGCTCGGGGCGATGTTCGCCGGGAGCCACTACGGCGTGCAGGCCGACCTGACGACGTTCGCGAAGGGCGTGACCAGCGGCTACATCCCGCTCGGCGGGGTGCTCGTGGCGCCGTCGGTGCACCAGCACCTCGAGGCCGACCCGACGTTCGTCCTGCGGCACGGCTACACGTACTCGGGCCACGCAGCCGCGTGCACCGCTGCGCTGGTCAACCTCGACATCACAGAGCGCGAGGGACTGGCCGACCGTGCCCGCGACATCGGGCGGCGGCTCGAGCCGTCGCTGCGCGCCCTGCTGGCCGACGGCATCGTCGCGGACGTCCGCGGGGTCGGTGCCCTGTGGGCTGTCGGCCTGCCTGACGGGGTCGACCCGGTGGCGGCGCGCGACCGCATGCTGGGGCTCGGCGTGATCGTCCGGCCCATCGCGCCGTCGACGCTCGCGATCTGCCCGCCGCTCGTCATCGAGCCGGCCGACCTTGACGCCATCCCCGCCGCGATCCGTGGGGCCGTCCCGGCCGTATGACCCGATACGGCAGCCAGTTCGGCCCGGACGTGACGTTCCTCGGCGTCGACCGCTGCGACCTGCAGGAGCCGGCGACGCTGGCCGGCGCCGACGTCGTCATCCTCGGCGCCCCGTTCGACGGCGGCACGTCACACCGACCCGGCACCCGCTTCGGCCCACTGGCGATCCGCACCACCGACTACCTCGCGCACGACGGCTCGCGGCCGAGCCTCGCAATGCGCACCGACGGGCTGCGCGACCTGCGCGTGCTCGACGCCGGCGACGTGGAGATGCCACCGGGTCACATCGAGCGGTCACTG
Source organism: Actinomycetota bacterium (assembly GCA_032230005.1). Taxonomy (GTDB): domain Bacteria; phylum Actinomycetota; class Actinomycetes; order Mycobacteriales; family SCTD01; genus RYN-124. Next base: position 3,870 of record JAVXVI010000335.1, read on the forward strand.
GGCGCCCTCGAGGCAGCCGTGCAGACGGTGGTGGAGGCCGGTGCGATCCCCGTCGTGCTCGGCGGCGACCACTCGATCGCCTACGCCGACGCCCGCGGAGTCGCCAACGTGCTGGGACAGGGGCGGGTGTCGATGCTGCACTTCGACGCGCACGCGGACACCGGTGACATCGAGTTCGGCACCCTGTGGGGGCATGGCCAGCCGATGCGGCGCCTCATCGAGTCGGGCGCGCTGCGTGGGGACCGGTTCCTGCAGATCGGGTTGCGTGGTTACTGGCCGGGCCCGGAGACGCTCACCTGGATGGCCGAGCAGCGGATGCGGTCGTACGAGATGACGGAGGTGGTGGCGCGGGGGCTGGGAGAGTGCCTCGGTGAGGCATTCGCCATCGCGACCGACGACTGTGACGGCGTCTTCCTCTCCGTCGACATCGATGTCTGCGACCCCGGCCACGCCCCGGGTACGGGCACCCCGGAACCCGGAGGCTTGACCGCGCGCGAGCTGCTCGACGCAGTACGCCGGTGCTGCCTCGAGCTGCCTGTCGTCGGGATCGACGTGGTCGAGGTGAGCCCGCCGTACGACCACGCCGACATCACGGCGGCGCTGGCGAACCGGGTGGTGCTCGAGGCGCTCAGCGCGATCGCGCGCCGGCGCAGGGACGCGGCGGACGGCACGTCGTGGGATCCCCGACGGCCGCTCCTCGACGGCCTGTCGTAGCTCAGTGACCGCCGGTCAGCCGGGCCAGCAGCCGCCCGGTCCGAGCTGGGCGGCCGGACAGCCGTTCCTCGACGTCGCAGACGGTGGTTGCGCGCAGGCCGGCATTGATGCCCAGCCAGCGCATCGGCTCGGGCTCCCACGGTCGTGACCGGTGCCCGACCCACGGCAGTCGGGTCAGGTCGCTGTCGCGCTGCAGCACCAGGTCGGCGAGGGTGCGCCCGGCGAGGTTGGACGTGCCGACGCCGTCGCCGACGTAGCCACCTGCCCAGCCGAGGCCGGTAGCCGGGTCATGGCCCACCGACGCCATCCAGTCACGGGCGATCCCGAGCGCGCCGCCCCACGTGTGCGTGACCCGGTGACCCTCGAGTCCAGGGAACAGCTCACGCAGCGTCCGCCACAGTGCAGCGTGCACGCGGGCATTGCCGTCGTACGACGGCTCGATGCTCGAACCGAAGTGGTACGGCGCCCCCCGCCCACCGAACGCGATCCGGTCGTCGGCAGTGCGCTGGCCGTAGATGATCAGGTGGCGGTGATCGGAGAAGGTCTCACCGTGCGCGAGCCCGGCGCTGGCCCAGAACTCCGCCGGCAGTGGCTCCGTCGCCAGCATCAGCGAGTAGACCGGCGCGATCGCGCGACGCAGTCCCTCCAGCCGGGCCGTGTATCCCTCCGTCGCGCGTAGCACGTGGGTCGCCCGGACAACGCCGTGCGCCGTCGTCACGCGGCCCGGCGCGATCGTGGTCGCGCGGGTCCTCTCCCACACGGTGCCGCCGCGTCGCTCGACCGCGCGGGCCAGCCCGCGCACGAGTCGCGACGGGTGGAGGCGGGCGCAGTGCGGGGTGTAGGTGGCGCCGAGGAGGGACGTGACCCCGAGGCGCGCGGCTGCCTCGTCGGATCCGAGCAGCTCCAGGTCCTCCGGGCCGATGCCGAGTCGCCTGGCCGCCGCCACCTCGCTCGTCGCCCGACCGAGCTGGGCCGGCGTGCGCGCCGCGACGACGGTGCCGCCCTTGCGGAAGTGCGCGTCGATGCCCTCGTCGGTCGCGATGCGGCCGACCTCGTCGACGGTCTGCTGCATCGCCATGCGCATCGCTCTCGCGGGTGCCGCCCCGGCCATCCGCGCGAGCCGCGCCTCCGACGTGGGGAAGAGCGCGGAGCACCAGCCGCCGTTGCGCCCGGAGGCGCCGAAGCCGGCGACCTCCGCCTCGAGCAGCGCCACCCGCAGATCGGGCTGCGCGCGCAGCAGGTAGTACGCCGACCACAGGCCGGTGAACCCGGCGCCGACGATCGCCACGTCGACCTTCCGGTCCCCGGGCAGTGGCGCCCGTGGGACCCAGTCGTCGTCGGCCGTCTCGTGCCAGAGCGACAGGCGGGCGTACGGCGCCGCACCGTGCTGCGGGCTCACCCTGTCGTGCGCGCAAGAACCGCCGGCGAGGGCAGGCGACCGGCGGCCAGGTCGGGGGCGTCCATCGGCTGTCCCCAACTGGGCCGGGTCGGTAGGACGCCGGCCCAGACCGGGGCGTCGAGGTCATCGGCCTCGTCGTCAGGCCAGCCGTCGCTCACCTTGAGCGACCACTCGGCGAGTGGCACCTCGAGGATCGAGGTGGCGGCCAGCTCCTTCGCCGTCGGGGCGCGTAGCTCCTCCCATCTGCCCGGCAGCAGGTGCTCGGTGAGGACGCGCAGGGCCTGGAGCCGGTCTGCGACGGGACGGTAGGAGCCGAAGACGACGGCGGTCCGGTAGCGCATCGAGGAGGCGAACGCGCTGCGCGCGTAGACCGCGCCGTCCAACAGGGTGACGGTCGTGCAGGAAGGGGCTCCCGCTGCGAGTGCGCGCATCAGCCGACTTCCCGTCGAGCCGTGCACGAGCAGCACGTCGCCGTTGCGGGCCGCTGCCATGGGCAGGACCACGGGGCCCTGGTCGTCGCAGATGCCGACATGTGCGACGAGTGCCTCGTCGAGCAGCGCGTCGAGAACGCGGCGGTCGTCGACCGCGAGCTCCGGGAGGCGCCGTATCCGCGTCCGGCTCAGCGCGTGCCCCAGCCGTAGGTCTGCTTGCGCAGTCGCAGGTAGACGAAGCTCTCCGTGGAGCGCACGCCGGGGATCCGCCGGATCCGCCGCGAGAGCAGGTCGAGCAGGTGGTCGTCGTCCTCGCAGACGACCTCGATCATGATGTCGAAGGAGCCGGCGGTCATGACGACGTAGTCGACCTCCTCGATGTCTGCGAGGGCGTCCGCGACCGACTCGGTCTCCCCGTCGACCCGCACGCCGATGAGTGCCTGCCGCGGGAAGCCGACCTGCAGGGGGTCCGTGACGGCGACGATCTGCATGACGCCCGTGTCGAGCAGCCGCTGGACGCGCTGCCGGACGGCGGACTCGGACAGCCCGACGGCCTTGCCGATCGTCCCGTACGGCCGGCGCCCGTCCTCCTGCAGCTGTTCGATGATCTTCTTGGAGACGTCGTCCAGCGGCCCACCAGCGGGGCGATCGGCCGGGCGGCGGTGGTCCACCCGCGGGAGCATGACCGTGAAACGCGCCGCTGGCAAACCGCCACGGCGTGTTTCCGGCAGATCACAGATCCGCGGCTCACAGGTCCAGACACCACCGAATCGCTTGTCAGAGGCCCCACCGGCTGCCAGGATCAGCCGAGAAAGCCGGATGGCGCCGTGGCCTTCCCAGCTGACCCGATGCAGCGGAAGAGGGTGGGAATGCCGCAGCAGGGACACCAGCTCATCGCCGGCCGTCGCCGTCCGGGCACCGCCGGATCGGCACCGGTCATCGACCCGGCCAGCGGCCGGGTGGTCATCGAGGTCGACCTCGCTGGACCGCACGACGTGGACGCGGCGGTGGCCGCGGCAGCGGCGGCGTTCCCCGCCTGGTCACGGGCGACCCCCGCCGAGCGCGCCGCCGCACTCGGACGCCTCGCGCGCGTGCTCGCCGACCAGACGGACGAGCTGGCGCGCACCGAGACGTCCCAGACCGGCAAGCCGCTCCGGTTCTCGACCGACTTCGATGTCGCGGGCACGATCGACAACGTCGAGTTCTTCGCCGGCGCAGCCCGCAACCTCGAAGGCAGAGCCACGGCGGAGTACTCGCCGGACCACACGTCGTCGGTGCGGCGTGAGCCCATTGGTGTCGTCGGCTCGATCTGCCCGTGGAACTACCCCCTGCAGATGGCAGCGTGGAAGCTGCTGCCCGCAGTGGCCGCCGGCAACACGCTGGTGCTCAAGCCGAGCGAGACGACGCCGCTCACCGCGCTGATGCTCGCAGAGGCGTGTGTGCAGGCCGGCATCCCCGCCGGCGTCGTCAACATCCTGACGGGCACCGGGCCGGTCGCCGGCGAGCTGCTGATCAGCCACCCTCAGGTGGCGATGGTCTCCTTCACCGGGTCGAGTGCGGTGGGCCGCCGGGTGGCCGCGCTGGCGTCCACTGCTCCCGGTGGGCCGCGCCGGCTGCACCTCGAGCTGGGCGGCAAGGCGCCGTTCCTCGTGCACGACGACGCAGACCTCGAAGCGACGGTCCACGGCGCCGTCGCGGCCGCGCTCGTCAACAGCGGTCAGGACTGCACCGCGGCGACGCGCGCCTATGTGCAGCGGCCGTTGTACGACGCCTTCGTCGCCGGCGTCGCGGACCTGATGGCGTCCGTCCGGGTCGGTGACCCCCTCGACGCGGACACCGACATCGGCCCGCTGGTCTCCCATCGTCAGCAGGAGCGGGTGGCCGGCTTCGTCGACCGGGCACGCTCCGCCGGCGCCAAGGTCGTGCGCGGCGGGGCTGTGCCTGGCGGGGCTCTCGCCGCCGGCGCGTACTACGAGCCGACACTCGTGACCGACGCCGCGCAGGCGTCCGAGCTCGTGCAGGAGGAGGTCTTCGGGCCGGTCCTGGCGGTGCTTGCGTACGACACGGACGACGAGGGCCTCGCCCTCGCCAACGACACGCCGTACGGCCTCGCGGCGTCGGTGTGGACGCGCGACGTCTACCGCTCCCAGCGAGCAACCGCCGAGCTGCGCGCGGGGTGCGTGTGGGTCAACGACCACATCCCGATCGTGAGCGAGATGCCGCACGGCGGCTATGGCGCGTCCGGATACGGCAAAGACCTCTCGGCGTACTCCTTCGAGGAGTACACCCTGATGAAGCACGTCATGTCCGATCGCACCGCCCTGGCTCGCAAGCAGTGGCACCGCACCGTCTTCGCCGAGCGCAGCGCCTGAACGACCGACGGGCGCATCCGCGCCCGGCGCAACGACCGGTCCGCTACGGCGGCCGCCTGAAGGGCAGACATGGACCGCGACCCCCGACTCTCCGCACCCCTGATCCGCGGGAGCCTCAGCCGACGCACCCTGTTCCAAGGAGCTGGTGCGGTGGCACTGGGCGGGTTTGTCGCCGCCTGCGGCACGAAGGGGACGTCGAAGGGCTCGGCCCCTGCCAGCGCCCGCGCCGCTGCCGACACCTCGGACACGGACAAGCTCGTCAACTGGTCGAACTGGCCGGAGTACATCGACGTCAACGACAAGACCAAGGCTCGCCCCACTCTCGCGGCCTTCACGGCGGCGACCGGCATCCGCGTGACGTACACCGAGGACTACAACGACAACGACGAGTTCTTCGCGAAGGTCAAGCCGCAGCTCGCCGCCGGTCAGGACACCGGCCGCGACGTGTGGTGCAGCACCGACTGGATGGTCGCGCGCCTCATCCGCCTCGGGTGGGTCCAGGAGCTCGACAAGGCCAACATCCCCAACGCCGTCAACCTCGAGCCTGACCTGCAGAACGTCGAGTACGACAAGGGCCGCAAGTACTCCCTGCCGTGGCAGAGCGGCTTCACCGGCATCGCCTACAACCCGAAGTCGACCGGGGGCAAGAAGGTCGAGTCCATCGACCAGCTGCTGACCGACAAGTCGCTGAAGGGCAAGGTCACCCTCCTGACGGAGATGCGCGACACGGTCGGGCTGGTGATGCTCGCTCAGGGCAAGGACCCGGCCAGCTTCACCGATGCCGACTTCGACGCCGCGATCGCGGAGCTGACGACGGCGAAGAACTCCGGTCAGCTGCGCGGCTTCACGGGCAACGAGTACGGCAAGCCGCTGGCGTCCGGCGACACGGCGGCGTGCATGGCCTGGACGGGCGACGTGGTGCAGCTGCAGGCGGACAACCCGAAGCTGGGCTACGTGCTCCCGTCGACCGGCCACATGCTCTGGTCGGACAACTTCGTCATCCCGAACCAGGCGAAGCACAAGAAGAACGCCGAGCGGCTCATGAACTACTACTACGACCCGAAGGTCATGGCGACGGTCGAGGACTACGTCAACTACATCGCCCCGGTGAAGGGCGCGAAGGAGGCGCTGCTCGCCAGCGATGCGTCCGTCGCGAAGAACCCGCTGATCTTCCCCTCGGCTGAGGTCCTTGCTCAGTCGCACGTCTTCAAGGGCCTGAGCGAGGCGGATGAGACCAAGTACAACAAGAAGTTCCAGGCCCTGATCGGCGCGTGAGGTGGCGACGATGAGCCCCGAGGTCGCCTCCGTGCCGTCGGCGCCCGACACCCAGCGAGGAGCCAGGGGCGGTGACCTCCGGCTTGTCGATGTGACCAAGCGGTTCGGCAGCTTCACCGCCGTTGACGGGCTGGACCTCACCGTCCCGCAGGGTTCGTTCTTCGCCCTGCTGGGGCCGTCCGGCTGCGGCAAGACCACGACGCTGCGCATGGTCGCCGGCCTCGAGCGACCGACGACGGGACAGCTGCTCATCGGCGGGCTCGACATCACCGAGACGAAACCGTACCGCCGGCCCGTCAACACGGTCTTCCAGAGCTATGCGCTGTTCCCCCACCTTGACGTCTTCGAAAACGTCGCCTTCGGCCTGCGCCGTCGGCGTACCAAGGACGTGAAGCGCGACGTCGACGCGATGCTCGAGCTGGTGCAGCTGTCACCGCTCGCGCGGCGCAAGCCGGGTCAGCTGTCGGGTGGCCAGCAGCAGCGGGTCGCCTTGGCGAGGGCGATCGTCAACCGTCCCGAGGTGCTCCTCCTCGACGAGCCCCTTGGCGCCCTCGACCTGAAGCTCCGCCGGCAGATGCAGATCGAGCTCAAGCGCATCCAGACCGAGGTCGGGCTGACGTTCGTGCACGTGACGCACGACCAGGAAGAGGCCATGACCATGGCCGACACGATCGCCGTGATGAACAGCGGTCGCATCGAGCAGCTGGGGTCGCCGGCGGAGCTGTACGAGCGGCCGGCGACGACGTTCGCGGCGAACTTCCTGGGTCAGTCGAACCTGCTGTCTGCCGACGTCACCGGTACCTCCGGCGACGACCTGCTGCTCGACGTCAACGGCGTGCGGGTGCTGCTGCCGCGGGACCGCACCGCGGTGACGGCCGGCCGGCTGTGGCTCGGTGTCCGTCCCGAGAAGCTGCGCGTCACGACGGTGGGCGCGGCCGGCAACTGCCTGAGCGGGGTCGTCACGGACGCCTCGTTCACCGGCGTCGCGACGCACTACCTCGTCAAGCTGCCCTGGGGGCAGGAGGTCGCCGTCGTGCAGCAGAACGACGGCACGGCCCCGATGCGCCCGGGGGAGGCCGTGACGGTGACCTGGCAGCCGGCGCACGGGTTCGGGCTCGACGCCTCCCAGGACGCGCACGCCGGCGAGGAGCGGGTTCTCCCCGCCGACGAGACCGGCCCAGGCCGGTGAGCCTGAGCTCCCTCGCCGAGCCTGCCGGACCTGCCGACGCGTCGGGTGCCCCTGACGAGGCCAGGGCACCGGGCGCCCGGCGGACGACGCCGTACCTCCTGCTCCTGCCGGGTGGCCTGTGGCTGGCGCTGTTCTTCCTGGTACCGATCGCGGTGCTGGTGTCGCAGTCGCTGCAGACCGGGTCCCTGGAGCAGGGCTACGTCCTGACCTGGCACTGGCGGACGTACGTCGACGCGCTCGACCTCTACCACGTCCAGCTGATCCGGTCGCTCGCCTTCGCGGCGGTCGCGACGATCTGTGCGCTCGTGATCGCGTATCCCCTCGCCTACGCCATCGCGTTCAAGAGCGGCCGATGGAAGAACGTGCTCCTGGTACTCGTCATCGCGCCGTTCTTCACCAGCTTCCTGATCCGGACGCTCGCCTGGCAGACGATCCTGGCCTCGGACGGCGTGCTGACATCGGCGCTGCGCGACCTGCATGTGCTGTCCCTGCTGCGCGGGTTGCACCTGATCGACAACGACCAGCTGCTCGGCACCCGGCTGTCGGTCGTCACCGGTCTGACCTACAACTTCCTGCCGTTCATGACGCTGCCGCTGTACGCCAGCCTGGAGCGGATCGACGGGCGCCTGCACGAGGCCGCGGGGGACCTGTACGCCTCGCCGTGGACCGGCTTCCGCAAGGTCACGGTGCCGCTGTCGATGCCCGGCGTCGTCGCCGGCACGCTGCTGACGTTCATCCCCGCAGCGGGTGACTACATCAACTCGCAGCTGCTGGGCAGCCCGCGTACGACGATGATCGGCCAGGTCGTGGCCGGTCAGTTCCTGCGCGTCCTCGACTACCCGACGGCAGCCGCGCTGTCGGTCATGCTGATGGGGACCATCGTGGTGCTCGTGGCGGTGTACGTGCGGCGCGCAGGCACCGAGGAGCTCCTCTGACCGCCGTCCTGACCGCGCCGGCCGCGGTGACCCCGGCACGGCGTCGTCGCCGCGGCCCGCTGACGTGGGTCCGTGAGCACATCATCCTGCTCGTCGCAGGGCTGGCGTTCCTGTACATGATGCTGCCGAACGCGGTAGTCATCCTCTTCAGCTTCAACCAGCCGTCCGGCCGGTTCAACTACACCTGGCAGCACTTCACGCTGAACGCCTGGCTGCATCCCTGCGGTGCTCCGGGCATGTGCGAGGCGCTGGGACTGAGCCTGAAGATCGGGCTGCTCGCGACGTTGCTGTCGACGGCGCTCGGGACGTTGGCGGCGTTCGCGTTGGCGCGGCACCGGTTCCGGGGGCGGTCGGCGACCAACCTGCTCATCTTCCTGCCGATGGCGACTCCGGAGGTCGTGATGGGCTCGTCGCTGCTCACGCTCTTCGTGAGCCTGCGCTTCCCGCTGGGTGCCGGCGCCATCCTCATCGCGCACGTCATGTTCGACATCAGCTTCGTCATCGTGACGGTGAAGGCCCGCATCGCCGGTCTCGACCCGCGGCTCGAGCAGGCCGCGATGGACCTTTACGCCAACGAGCGCCAGACGTTCCTGCGCGTCACGATGCCGCTCGTCGCACCAGGCATCGCCGCGGCCGCGCTGCTGGCGTTTGCACTGTCGTTCGACGACTACATCATCACCAACTTCAACGCCTCCGCCAGCTCCGTGACCTTCCCGATGTACGTCTACGGCGCGGCGAGCAGGGGGACTCCGGTCCAGATCAACGTCATCGGAACGGTGATGTTCGCGCTGGCCCTGCTCGCCGTCGGGTTCGGCCAGCTCGCCGCTCGCCGGCGCGGAAGGACTGCTGCATGAGCTCCCCCGAGCTGCTTGCCCGGCACCGCGCGGTCATGCCGTCGTGGCTGGCGCTCTACTACGACGAGCCGATCGAGATCGTGTCCGGCATCGGCAGCCGCGTCACCGATGCCGAGGGCAACAGCTACCTGGACTTCTTCGCCGGCATCCTGACGAACATGGTCGGCTACGACCTGCCTGAGGTGCGCGACGCGGTGCTGGAGCAGGTCGGCCGGGGCGTGGTGCACACGTCGACGCTGTACCTGCTGCGCGCGCAGGTCGAGCTGGCGGAGCGCATCGCTGCGCTGTCGGGGATCCCCGACGCCAAGGTGTTCTTCACGAGCTCGGGGACGGAGGCCAACGAGGCGGCGCTTCTGCTGGCGACGACCTTCCGTCGGAGCAACTCCGTCATCGCGCTGCGCAACAGCTATCACGGCCGGGCGTTCGCGACGACAGCAGTCACCGGCAACCGCGGGTGGTCCGCGTCGAGCCTGTCGCCATTGCAGGTCACCTACGCGCAGGGTGGCTACCGGTTCCGGAGCTCGTTCCGGGACCTCGACGACGCGGCGTACATCCAGGCCTGTGTCACCGACCTACGGGAGCTGTTGGACACGACGACCGCCGGCGACGTCGCCTGCATGATCGCCGAGCCGGTGCAGGGGGTGGGTGGGTTCGCCGTTCCCCCGGACGGGCTGTTCGCTGCCTACCGTGAGGTGCTGGACGAGCGCGGCATCCTGTTCGTCTCTGACGAGGTGCAGACCGGGTGGGGACGGACCGGTGATTCCTTCTGGGGGATCAGCGCGCACGGTGTCGTGCCGGACGCGATGACGTTCGCGAAGGGCCTCGCCGGGGGCTATGCCATCGGCGGCGTCGTCGCGCGTGGCGACCTGATGGACTGCCTGACGGCCAACTCCATCTCGACCTTCGGCGGCAACCCGGTCTCGACGGTCGCGGCGAGCGCCGTCCTCGACGTCGTGCTCTCGCGTGACCTTCAGGGCAATGCAGCCAAGCTCGGCAACCGCCTGCTCGCGGGGCTGCGCGATCTGGCGGAGCGCTGCCCGCTCATCGGTGAGGTCCGCGGCAAGGGCCTGATGATCGGCGTGGAGCTCGTCGGCGCGGACGGCTACGTACCCGACGCCGCTGCCGCGGCTCGGGTCCTGGAGGAGACGAAGCGGCTCGGGCTGCTCGTGGGCAAGGGCGGGCTGTACGGCAACGTCTTGCGGATCGCGCCGCCGCTGACGCTGAGCGAGGCGGATGCGGACGAGGGGCTCGGCATCCTGACCGCTGCGCTCGAGACGGTCGACTCGGAGCAGAGGTCGTGACGACCCGCATCCCGCACTGGATCGACGGCCGCGGGTGGGAGGCGCCGTCAGTGCGTACGGCGGAGGTCACCAACCCTGCGACGGGCGAGGTCACCGGACACGTCGACCTGGCGTCGGTCGCCGAGGTGGACGCTGCAGTGGCGGCCGCGGTCAGCGCCTTCGGATCCTGGCGGCACGCGTCGCTCTCCCGCAGGAGCGGTGCGCTCTTCGCCTTCCGCGAGCTGCTCGCGTCGCACGTCGACGAGCTCGCCGCGGCGATCACGGCTGAGCACGGCAAGGTCCTCGCCGACGCCGCCGGTGAGGTCGCCCGTGGTCTGGAGGTGGTGGAGTTCGCCTGCGGGATCCCGCACCTGCTCAAGGGCGGCTTCTCCAGCGAGGTCTCCACCGGCGTCGACGTCCACTCCATCCGGCAGCCGCTCGGCGTCGTCGCCGTCATCTCGCCGTTCAACTTCCCGGCGATGGTCCCGATGTGGTTCTTCCCGCTCGCCATCGCGTGCGGCAACACCGTCGTGGTGAAGCCGAGCGAGAAGGACCCGTCGGTGTCGCTGCTGCTCGCGCGACTGTGGCAGGACGCCGGGCTCCCGGATGGCGTGTTCAACGTCGTGCAGGGCGACGCGGTTGCCGTCGACCGGCTGCTCGAGCACCCAGACGTGCGGGCTGTCTCCTTCGTCGGCTCGACGCCGGTCGCGCGGCACGTGCACACGACGGCGTCGGCCGCAGGCAAGCGCGTCCAGGCGCTCGGCGGTGCCAAGAACCACATGGTTGTCCTGCCCGACGCCGACCTGGAACTCGCTGCGGACGCCGCCGTCAACGCCGGCTTCGGGTCGGCCGGCGAGCGCTGCATGGCGATCTCAGCGCTCGTCGCGGTCGAGCCGGTCGGGGACGCGCTGCTTGCTCTGATCGAGGACCGGATGGCGAAGCTGCGCATCGGTGACGGACGACGGGACGCCGATATGGGGCCGCTGGTGACGAAGGCGCATCGCGACCGGGTGGCCGGCTACGTCGATGCAGCCGAGTCCGAGGGTGCGGAGCTTCGCGTCGACGGCCGCACCGTGCAGCCTGACGGCGACGAGGGTGGCTTCTGGCTCGGCCCGACGCTCGTCGACCACGTCACCCCGCAGATGTCGGTCTACCGCGACGAGGTGTTCGGTCCCGTCCTCTCGGTGGTCCGCGTGCCGTCGTACGACGCCGCCCTCGTCCTCGTCAACGCCAACGCGTACGGCAACGGCACCGCCATCTTCACGCGCGACGGCGGGGCGGCCCGTCGGTTCGTCGCGCAGGTCGAGGTCGGCATGGTCGGGGTCAACGTCCCGATCCCGGTGCCCATGGCCTACTACTCGTTCGGCGGCTGGAAGGCGTCGCTGTTCGGTGACACCCACGCGCACGGGATGGACGGCGTCCACTTCTACACGCGGGGCAAGGTCGTGACGAGCCGCTGGCCCGAACCGGAGTCCGGCGGCATCGACCTGGGCTTCCCGCGCAACGCGTGACGACTGCCCCCGACCTGCTGCTGTCCGGAGGTCCGGTGTGGACCGGGGATCCGGCGCTGCCGTGGGCGTCGGCCGTTGCGGTCGCCGCGGGTCGCATCACCGCTGTCGGCGGCGACGACGTTCGGGAGCTCGCCGGGAGCAGCACCGAGGTCGTGGACCTGTCCGGCCGGCTCCTGCTGCCCGGCTTCCAGGACGCTCATGTGCATCCCGTGTCCGCCGGCCTCGCGATGAGCGCCTGCGATCTCAGCGACCGGTCGGACCCGCAGGCACATGTGGGTGCTGTTGCGGACTACGCGGCGGCGCACCCGCAGCTGCCGTGGATCCTGGGTGGCGGCTGGTCGTTCCCCGACTTCCCGGGCGGGCTGCCGGACCGGGCGCAGCTCGATGCCGTCGTCCCCGATCGGCCGGTCTACCTTCAGGTCAGTGATGGGCACAGCGCGTGGGTCAACAGCCGTGCGCTGGACCTCGCGGGGATCGACGCAGGGACCCCCGACCCGGCGGGCGGCCGGATCGAGCGCGACCGGGACGGGCGTCCCACGGGTGTCCTGCACGAGCAGGCCATGGCCCTGGTCGGCGACCTGGCTCCGGACCCGACGGCGGAAGACAAGCTGGCCGCGCTGGAGCTCGCCCAGGCGCACCTGCACGCTCTCGGCATCACCGCCTGGCAGGACGCCATCGTCGGGCGGTACGGCGGGTGGCAGGACCAGTACGACACCTACGTCGACGCCGGCACGAGCGGCCTGCTGACCGCTCGGGTGCGTGGTGCGCTCTGGTGGGACCGGACGCGCGGACTGGAGCAGATCGACGACCTCGTGGCCCGCCGGGCGCACGGGACGGCCGGCCGCTTCACAGCCGGCACGGTGAAGATCATGCAGGACGGCATCCCTGAGAACTTCACAGCTGCCATGTCCTCGCCGTACCTCGACGCCTGTGGCTGCAGGACCGACAACTCAGGGCTGTCGATGGTCGAGCCGGCGGTGTTGACCGAAGCCGTCGTCCGCCTGGCCGGACTCGGCTTCCAGCTGCACTTCCACGCCATCGGAGACCGCGCGGTGACCGAGGTGCTCGACGCGCTCGAGGCAGCGCAAGGCGCACACGGCGACCGCGACCTGCGCCACCACATCGCCCACCTCCAGGTCGTCCGGCCCGCCGACATCGGCCGCTTCCGGCAGCTCGGCGTGACCGCGAACATCCAGCCGCTGTGGGCCGCGCACGAGCCGCAGATGGACGAGCTCTGCCTGCCGTTCCTGGGACCGGAACGCGCGGCATGGCAGTACCCGTTCGCCGACCTGCTGCGAGCCGGAGCCAGCCTCGCCGCAGGGAGCGACTGGCCGGTGACGTCGCCGGACCCGCTGCAGGGCATCTCGGTCGCCGTCAACCGGCTGGTGCCTGGGGCGCCGCCGAAGACGCCCGTGTTCCTGCCGGAGCAGCGACTCGCTCTCGACGATGCCCTGGCCGCCTACACCGCAGGTTCCGCGCGGGTGAACCACCTCGACGAGACGGGCGTGATCCGCACCGGGGCGCTGGCCGACCTTGCAGTGCTCGACCGCAACCCGTTCGAGGGTCGCCCGGAGGACATCTGGCGGACCCACGCTGTGTCCACCTTCGTGGAGGGGCGGCGCGTGCACCCCGCGCCGGAGCTGTGACCGGCAGACACGACTTCTTCGCTGCGCCGAACCTGTTTCGGCCCGACGTCTCGGTCGAGCTGGCGCGCCGCGTGGCTCTGCAGCAATACGGCGTCGACGGCCGGGTCCGTGAGCTCGGCAGCCAGCAGGAGCGCACCTTCGACGTGCAGGCGTCCTCCGGTCGTTACGTGCTGAAGGTGGCCAACCCGGCGTTCTCCGACGACGAGGTCGCCGCGCAGGACGCAGCCCTTGCGCACCTGGCGACGCATGCCCCGGCCGTCGTCACGCCGCGCAGCGTGCCGGCGCTCGACGGCGGGTCGGTGGCGCGGTTCGACGGCCCGGACGGACCGCTGCGGGCCCGGTTGCTGACCTTCGTGCCTGGGTTTCCCCTTGCGCAGCAGGACTTCCTGGCGCCGGTCGTCGTCGAGCGGCTGGGCCGGTTGGCCGGCTCCGTCACCGCGGCGCTGGCGGATCTCGACGTCCCCGGGCTCGATCGCGTGCTCCAGTGGGACGTCCGCAACGCGCGTCGCGTCTGCGAGCTGCTCGCGCCGCATCTGACCGAAGCCGGTCGCCGCGACACGGTCCTGCGGGCTGTTGCTGCTGCCTGTGACCGGCTCGACCGGCTCGGGCCGGAGCTCCGCATCCAGCCCGTGCATGGCGACGTCACCGACGACAACGTCGTCTGCACCCGTGACATGGACGGGCGTCCGGAGCCGAGCGGCGTCGTCGACTTCGGCGACATCGGGCTGAGCTGGGTGGTCGGCGACCTGGCCGCCACCTGCGCGTCGGTCCTGCACCATGAGCCGGACCGTCCCTTGGCAGTCGCCGCCGCCGTACGCGGCTATGCCCAACAGGTACCGCTGTCCGAAGCCGAAGTGGCTGCGCTGTGGCCCGCGGTCATCGCGAGGGCAGCGGTGCTTGTCGTGAGTGGCGTGCACCAAGGCGTCATCGACCCCGGCAACGACTACGCCGCGTCGGCGCAGGAGCGCGAGTGGCAGATGCTCGTCTCGGCCGCTGCCATGCCTGCCGACGTCGTCACGGCGGCTTTGCGTGAAGCACTCGGCATGGTCCGCCGCGTGATCGGGCTGGGGCTGACGCGCCCGCTGCTGCCAGACCTGCTCTCCGGCGACGTCACCGTGGTCGACCTGTCGGCCACCACGGACGTGGTGGGCGACGGTCGCTGGCTGCAACCCGACATCGAGGACGTCGTCATGGCGGCGCGGCTGCCTGCGGTGGCGAGGTACGGCGAGGCACGGCTCACCAGGACCGCCCTCGACGGGCGTGCTGCGCCGGCCACGGTGGCGCTCGGGGTCGAGGTGGCGTGCGACCCAGGCACTGCGCTGCACGCTCCCTTCCGCGGACGGCTGGAGCACACCACCGACGGGTGTGTGCTCGTGGGTCCGGACGCGGACCTGTGGCTGACCGGCGTGCAACCCATCGATGCCCGTGACGTGACGGCGGGTGAGCGGATCGGCGCGACCGCCGGACGCGTGGGCTTTGCGCGGGTGACCGCGCAGCTCTGCACGGTGCGTGGCCTCCGGCCCCCGACCTTCGTCCGACCCGACGAAGCGCAGGTGTGGCAGGTGGTCTGCCCTGACCCCACTGCGTTGCTCGGACTGCCCGACGACCTGCACGTCGATGACGTCACGCCGCAGGACGTGCTGGCGCTGAGGTCTGCGGCGCTCGCGGAGGTTCAGGAGCACTACTACGACACACCGCCGCGGATCGAGCGGGGATGGCGGCACCACCTCGTCGACACCGGAGCGCGGACGTATCTCGACGCCGTCAACAACGTGGCCGGCGTCGGGCACTCCCATCCGACGGTCACTCGGGCGGTCAGGCGTCAGTGGGAGCTGCTCAACACCAACTCCCGCTTCAACTACGCGAGCATCGCGGAGTTCTCGGCGCGGCTCGCGGCGCTGCTTCCCGACCCGCTGGACACGGTGTTCCTGGTCAACAGCGGCTCCGAGGCCGTTGACCTCGCCTTGCGGCTCGCGCAGAGCTTCACCGCACGCCAGGACGTCTTCTGCATCGCCGAGGGCTACCACGGATGGACGATGGCGTCCGATGCCGTCTCGACCTCCGTCGCCGACAACCCGCAGGCACTGACGACCAGGCCGTCGTGGGTGCACCCGCTGGCCGCGCCGAACCCGCTGCGCGGCCGGCACCGCGGTCCCGATGCCGGTCCGCACTACATCGCGGACGCGATTGCAGCCATCGGCGCCGGTCCGGCTCCGGCGGCGTTCCTCTGCGAGGCGTTCTACGGCAACGCAGGCGGGATCCCGCTTCCCGAGGGCTACCTGACCGCCGTCTACGCCGCCGTACGCGACAGGGGCGGTCTCTGCATCGCGGACGAGGTGCAGGTCGGCTACGGCCGGCTCGGCAGCTCTTTCTGGGGGTTCCAGCAGCAGGCGGTTGTCCCGGACGTCGTGACGGTGGCAAAGGCGATGGGCAACGGCCATCCCCTCGGTGCCGTCATCACCCGGCGGGACGTGGCGGAGGCGTTCGCCCGCAACGGCTACTTCTTCTCGTCCGCCGGCGGCAGCCCGGTCAGTTGCGCCGTGGGCATGGCCGTGCTCGACGTGCTCGAGGGCGAACGGCTGCAGGACAACGCCGCGCGGATCGGGGCGCACCTGCGCAGGCGGTTCGAGCGGCTCGCCGAGGAGGTGCCCATGATCGGTGCGGTGCACGGGCTGGGTCTCTACATGGGCGTGGAGCTGGTGCGGGACCGCGAGACCTTCGAGCCGGCGACGCGGGAGACCGCGGCGATCTGCGAGCGGCTGCTCCAGCTCGGGGTCGTCCTGCAGCCCACCGGTGACCGGCTGAACGTGCTGAAGATCAAGCCGCCACTGTGCATGACGCTCGAGAGCGCGGACTTCTTCGTCGACCGGGTGGCAGAGGTCTTGACGCGTGGGTGGTGACGGGACCTACACGGGCACGTCGAGTCCGATGGTCTGACCGCCATCGACGACGAGGTGATGGCCGGTGATCCACGCAGCGTCGTCGGACACGAGGAAGGCGACGGCTCCCGCGACATCGGCCGGCGTCCCGAACCGGCGGGCCGGGATGTGCTCGAGGTACCACTGCGCGGCGGCCGGGTGGTCGACGACGTCGCTCGTCATGTCCGTCCGCACCAGGCCTGGGCCGACGGCGTTGACCGTCACGCTGCTGGCGGCCAGCTCCAGTGCCGCAGCGCGAGCGAGGCCGACCACGCCCGCCTTCGAGACGTTGTAGGCAGCGGACCCGGCCTCGGGCGCGAACGCGTTGGTGGACGCGACGAGCACGACGCGCCCGCCGCCGTGCGCGGCCATGACGCGAGCAGCGGCCTGCGTCAGCAGAAACGCACCGCGCAGGTTGACGTCGAGCACCGCGTCCCAGTCCTCGTCTGTCACGTCCAGCAGGCGGGCGGCACGCTCGACACCCGCGTTGGCCACGGCGAAGTCGAGCCGGCCGAACGACTGCTCGCACGCGTCGACCGCAGCCTGCACGTCGTCGCGGACCGCAGCGTCCGACCTGATCGCCACAACGCCTTTCCCCAGCAGGGCAGCTGCCTCGCGCGCACCGTCGTCGGACGTGGAGGTGACGACGAGCCGGGCGCCCTCGTCGAGCAGGCGCCGGCACACACCGAGTCCGATACCGCGGTTGCCGCCGGTGACGATGCCGGCTCGGCCAGCCAGCCTGCCCGGCATCAGCGCCGGGCTCCGACGGGCTCGCCGGAGATGCGCTGCGCGAGCCAGACGGGCAGCACCGACAGGACGACGAGCGCGGCCGCGACGACGTTGACGACAGGGGCCTGGTTGGGGCGGAAGAGGTTGGCGAAGATCCAGAGCGGCAGCGTCTGCACACCCGGTGCGGCGGTGAAGGTCGTCACGATGATCTCGTCGAAGGAGAGCGCGAACGCCAGCAAACCGCCGGCGAACAGCGCGGAGCGAAGCATCGGGAAGGTGATGTAGCGGAACGTCTGCCACACGCCGGCGCCGAGGTCCATCGATGCCTCCTCCAGGCTGCCGCCGAGACGGCGCAACCGAGCGAGTGCGTTGTTGAAGACGAGCACGATGCAGAACGTCGAGTGCCCGATGATGATGGTGAGCAGGCCGAACGGCGCACCGGCGACGCGGAAGGCGTTGTTCAGCGCGATGCCCGTGACGATGCCCGGCAGGGCGATCGGAAGCAGCAGCAGCAAGGACACGGCTTCCCGGCCGAACCAGGCGTAGCGCGAGACCGCGAACGCGGCCATGGTGCCCAGCACGAGCGCGATAGCCGTGGCGCCGAGGCCGGCCTCGACGCTGGTGCGCAGCGCGCTCCGGGCACCCTGGCTGGCCCAGGCTGCGGACCACCAGTGCGTGGTCAGGTGTGACGGCGGCCAGCTGAACGTCCGGGAGCTGTTGAAGCTGTTGACCAGCACGACCAGCAGGGGAACGTAGATGACGAGCAGGCCGAGGCCCATCGCTGCGGCCAGGGTGCGGCGTCCGGTGCGGGTCGGCATCAGAGGTCGTCCAGGGCCCCGGCGCGCCGGATCGTGGTCAGGTATATGAGCATCACGACGATCGGGAAGAACGCCGCGGCAGAAGCGAAGGGCAGGTTGCCTCCGGTCGTGATGTTGTCGTAGATGACGTTGCTGGCCAGCTGGCTGGCTCCGCCCACGATCTTCACCGTGATGTAGTCACCGTGCGACAGCGAGAACGTGAACAGCGACCCGGCGAGCAGTGCAGGGAACAGCAGCGGCTGGACGACCGACCGGAAGGTGCGGCCGGCCCGAGCTCCCTGGTCGGCGCTGGCCTCGAGCAACGAGTCGGGGATGCGCTCCAGGCCGGCGAAGAGCGGCAGGACCATGAACGGCAACCAGAGGTAGGCGAGCGTGATGACCGTGGCCGGCAGGCCGAAGCCGGGTCCGTGCCCGCCGAGCGGGGACAGCGCCCAGTCGACGACGCCCCCCTTCGCGAACATCACCCGCCAGGCGTAGGCCTTGACCAGGTACGACGCCCACAGTGGCGTGAGCACTGCGACCACCAGAACTCGCCGGGTGCGGGGTGACGCGACCTTCGCCATGTAGTAGGCCATCGGCAGCGCGATGACCGTGTCGACGACGGTGACGAGAGCGGCGACGCCGAGGGATCGCAGCGCGATCGTTCGGTAGACCGGCTGCGTCACGAGCGCGCGGAAGTTGTCCAGCGTGGTCGTGTGCTCGACCGCGCCGGTGAAGTCGTTCGTCGTCCAGAAGGCAGCGACGAGCATGGCGCCGAGCGAGCCCAGATAGGCCACCAGCAGCCACAGTCCCGGCAGGGAGAGCAGGCCGAGCAGCCGCGCCGTTGCGTGCGCGTGCAGCCACGACGACACCGACCGTGCGCGCGAGGATGCGGGCACGGTCGGTGCGGTCGTCACAGCTGTCATGCGGTCAGCCCTTGATCGCAGTCCACTCCTGGGTCCAGGTGGAGTAGTCGGTGCACACGTTGCCCCTCCCGTCGAGGCAGTGCGTGGTCGGCGTCGTCCAGTAGAAGATGCGGTCGGAGTACGCCTTGTCCGCTGCGTGGTACGTCGTGCAGAAGGTCTTGTCCGAGGTCTGGTCGCAGGCGAGTGACTGCGCCGGCGCCTCGCCGAACCACTCCGCCACCTGGGCGTTGACCTTCGCCGACGTGATCCAGTCCATCCACTTGTACATGCAGTTCGGGTGCTTGGCCTTGGCGGCGATCATCCAGGTGTCGGACCAGCCGGTGGCTCCCTCGCTCGGGATGATGGCCTGCACGGTCGCCTTCTTGTCGGAGGTCACCAGGTTGGCGATCACCTGCCACGTCGTGCCGAGCACGCTGTTACCGGACTCGAAAGCCTGCACCTCCTTCGTGTAGTCCGCCCAGTACTCACCGACCAGCGTGCGCTGCGTCTTCAGCAGGGCGACGGCCGCGTCGAGCTGCTTGCGGTCGAGTGCGTAGGGGTTGGTGATCTTCAGGTCGGGCTTGGTGCGCATGAGGTACAGCGCCGCGTCCGCGATGTAGATGGGGGAGTCGTACGCCGTCACCGCTCCCTTGTACGGCGAGGCGGCGTCGAAGACGGCGCCCCACGACGTCGGCGGGGTGCTCACCTTCTTCGTGTTCCACATCAGCAGGTTGGCGCCCCAGCCGTGCGGGATGCCGTACATCTGGTTGCCGACGGAGTTCCACGGACGGTTCTTCAGGAAGTCCTGGATCGTCGCGTAGTTGGGCACGAGCGAGGTGTTGACGGGTGCGACCAGGCCGCCGTAGATGAGCCGGAGGGTGGCGTCGCCGGAGGCCGAGACCCCGTCGTACTGCCCCGACTTCATCAGCGTCACCATCTCGTCGGAGGTGTTGCCGATCTTGTCGTTGACCTTGCAGCCGGTCGCCTTCTCGAACGGGTGCACCCAGTCGACGGTCTTGTCGTTGGTGCCGTCCTCCGCGTAGCCAGCCCAGTTGATGAGGTCGAGCTGGCCCTCGCCGGCCCCCAGGCTGCTCAGTGAAGCGACCTTGGGTACGGCGGGTGCCGAGCCGGCTGCCGTCTTGCCGCTCCCGGAGCTGCCACCGCATGCGGACAGCAGCAGCAGAGCCGAGCTGAGAATCGCGACCGGTGCGGCCGTCCGACGTCCGTGCATGGGGTCCTCTTCCTAATGGTCGCGACGCGGCATCAGCCGAGCCGTCGTACTGCTTGGTCGTTCCACGTCAGGAGCACTCGGTCGCCGCGGCGGGGCCCGGCGGGCAGGTCGTCGCCTGCGGCAGCCGTCGTGACGACCCAGGTCGGGCCGGCGTCCAGCGCGACCACCCGGCGGACGAGAGCCCCGGCGTAGACGACGTCGACAACGCTGGCCGGCGCACAGCCGTGGCCGGGTGCGACAGGGGCACGCTCGTCGGTCAGCTGCACCCGCTCCGGGCGCACGGCGTAGGAGCCCTCCGAGCCGAACAGCGTGACCGCCGCCTCGCCGGCCGCGTTGTTCGAGGTGCCGATGAAGTCGGCCACGAACGGCGTCTCGGGGCGGTCGTAGACATCCTCGGGGGTGCCCACCTGCTCGAGCCGGCCGTCCCGGAAGACCGCGATGCGATCGGACATCGTCAGCGCCTCGTCCTGGTCGTGCGTCACGAAGACGAACGTGATGCCCACCTCGCGCTGCAGCAGCTTGAGCTCGACCTGCATCTCCTCTCGGAGCTTGCGGTCGAGGGCACCGAGCGGCTCGTCGAGGAGGAGGACCTTCGGCCGGTTGACGAGAGCGCGGGCCAGGGCGACCCGCTGTCGCTGCCCGCCCGACAGCTGTCCCGGTCGTCGATCGCCGAACGTCTCGAGCCGCACGGTGGCGAGCGCCTCGCGCACGCGATCGCGGCGCTCCGCGCGCGGCGTCCGGCGCACCATCAGCCCGTAGCCGACGTTCTGCTCGACGGTCATGTGAGGGAAGAGGGCGTAGTCCTGGAAGACCGTGTTGACCTCGCGCGCGAAGGGGGCGGCGTTGGTGACGTCGCGTCCGGCCAGCCAGACCGTGCCGGTGGTCGGCTGCTCGAAGCCGGCGACCATGCGCAGGCAGGTCGTCTTGCCGGAGCCGGAAGGGCCGAGCAGGGCGAAGAACTCCCCGCGGTGGACGTCGAGCGTCAGGTCGTCGACCGCGACGACGTCGCCGAAGCGCTTCGTGACGCCTTGCAGGCGGATGTCCGGCGCAGCCAGCCGCTCCTGAGCGGTGCCCTGCGTCGGAAGCGCGTTGCCGTGCTGCGACAGTTCCGTCACGCCCGGACAGTAGCGCGGGACGACGGATCTAGAAGGTCATTGGCCCGACGACAACGAAAACCGCAGCGAGCGTCCTCTGGCGGACTCCTGCTGCCTCGAGCCCCGGCACGCCCGGCGCGCCGCGGCACAAGGCAGCGAGAGCCGGGAGCGGGTACGGCGGGTTCTAGAGCTGGTTGACCTCGTGCACGTCGCCGCAGGGCACGCCCAGCGCCGCGTGGTGCTTGCGGACCGCGTCCTCGCTCGGGGCGTCCAGCAGGCAGTAGACCTTGCCCTCGGGGTTGTGGAACAGCTCGATCTGGCGGACGCCGAACTCGTCGGTCGCGTTGTCCCGCGCGCCCTGTCCGATCTCCGAAATGGCCTCAGCCGGCAGCTTGAGATCGTCGTGGTAGTCCATGTACGTCGGCATGCGCTCTCCCCGGTCAGGTTGCAGTGCTCGGGACTGTCCACCGGCGACCGCGGGTTTGTCCAGAGGGGCCGACGCAGGACGGGTACCTCACGGTCACGTGGCCGCAACATGCCGCGCCGACCATGGCTGGCATGGCGACCCCGACCACGACGCGTCCGGTGCGGGCGCACCTGCTCCTCCAGGCCGACCCGGGTACGTCCTCCGCGCTGACGGCGTACCTGCAGGGAGTGAGCGGCATCGTCGAAGCCACCGGGACCACCGGCCCTTTCGACGCGGTCGCCGAGGTCTCGGTCGACGACGAGGCGCAGCTCGAGCGCGTGCTTGCTGCGACCAAGAGCGCACCTGGACTGGCCCGGCTGTGCCTGTGCCGCTGCCACTGAGGCCGGCTGGGGGCTAAGCCAGCCTCGTCAGCTCCACGGTCACGCCGAGGGCATGCGATCCGGTGCCCGAGTAGATGCCCTTGAGCGGGGTGACGTCGCCGTACTCCCGTCCCCTCGCGACGAACACGTGACGCGCCCCGGCGGGGATGGTGTTGGTCGGGTCGAAGGCCCACCAGTCTCCGAGCCAGACCTCGATCCATGCATGGCTCTCCGCGGTCACCGTCGTGTCGACGTCGCCGTCCGGGTCAGGATGCAGGTAGCCCGACACGTAGCGGGCGGGGACTCCCAGCTCGCGCAGCAGCGCGAGACTGACGTGGGCGATGTCCTGGCACACCCCGCGCCCCAGTCGCCATGCCTCGACCGCCGAGGTCTGCACGCCGGTCGAGCCCGGCTGGTAGGCCACCCGACCGTGGACGAGGTCGGTCACGGCAAGGACCGCCTCCCGCGGCGGCAGGTCGCCGGCGACCTCCAGCGCCGCTGCGGACATCTCCGCGTCGGGCGTGGTGCGCCGGGTTGCGGACAGCGCCTCGCAGTGGCGATCTCGCTGCTCAGGGCTGCGCAGGTCGGCCCAACCCGGCCCGTCGACCGGTGCGGGCACGGCCGCGGTGGTGTCGACGACCGACTGACCGGTCACGACGAGCTCCTGGTGGGGGTGCTGCACATCGAAGGCCGTCACCTGGGTGCCCCAGTAGTCCCAGTAGCGGTACTGCTTCGCGTCCGGGACGGTGCGCACCCGTGACTCGAGGGTCAGCTGCCCGGGGCTCGTCTGCGGGGTGAGCCTCGCTTCGTTGTACGACGACACGACCTCGGTGTCGTAGCGGTAGCCGGTCGTGTGCTGGATCCGCAGGCGCCAGGTCATCCGGCTTCCCTGGCCCAGCTCGTCGACGCGCTGTAGTGGAAGTAGCGGTCGGCAACGGCGTCACCGCTCTCGGCGCACGTGCGCTGCAGGCCGTCGAGCAGCACCGGCAGGTCGTCGTACAGGTCGGCCGCTCGCCGGAACTCCAGGTCGGTGCGGGCCCGGCCGAGCAGCCGCCGTGCCTCGTCGCCGACGCCGGTCCGGCCGGCCGTCGGGTCGAGGCCGGCAAGGCACGACTCGGCCTGGGTCAAGGCCGCGAAGATGGAGCGCGGGAACAGCCGGTCCAGCACGAGGAACTCCACGACGCGGTCGGGGTCGACAGCGGATCTGTAGGTGCGCAGGTAGGCCTCGTAGGCGCTGCAGCACTTCAGCAGCTCCGTCCAGGAAGGACCGGAGCCGCGACCGCCGCGCACCCAGAGCAGCCGCGTGGTCATGTCGACCCGCTCCAAGGAGCGGCCGAGCACCAGGAACCGCCACCCGTCGTCACGAGGCATCGAGGTGTCCACGAGGCCGGTGAACGTCGCAGCTCGCTCGCGGACGTAGCGCAGGAAGCCGAAGGGGCCGTAGCGCTCGCTGGACGCCTCCTGGGCGTCGAGGGTGTGGTAGGTCGCGTTGAGGCACTCCCAGAGCTCGCTCGACAACGCCTCCCGGACGCCTCGCGCGTTCTCACGCGCCGCGATCAGAGCGCCGCAGATGCTGCTCGTCTCGTCCCTGGCGAACGCGAGCTTGCGGCTCGTGCCGGCGGCCGTGGGGTCGACGGAGGCCTCGGCCAATCCCATCACCCGCAGGACGTCCTTGCAGGCAGCCGACTCGTCGACCCAGGGGTCCTCGAGCATCGCGTTGATGTGCACCTCGAGCAGCCGCGCGGTGTCCTCGGCGCGCTCGATGTAGCGGCCGATCCAGTACAGGCCCTCGGCGACCCGGCTGAGCATCACTGCTGCTGGTCCTGTCTGGTCGGGCCGGGCGAGATGGGCCGGCCGCTCGCGGGCTTGCGGACCGCTGTCCGGGCGAGCCGGCCAGGAGACTGCAGGTCGTGGGGGACCGGCGCCTCAGGACCGGCTTCGACCCAGGTGTCCTTGCTGCCCCCGCCCTGACTGGAGTTGACCACCAGGCTGCCCTCCGGCAGTGCGACGCGGGTCAGGCCACCCGGCAGCACCCACACGCGCTCGCCGTCGTTGACGGCGAACGGCCGCAGGTCGATGTGCCGCGGGCGCAGCCGATCGCCCACGTGAGTGGGGCTCGTCGACAGCTGCAGGACGCGCTGCGCGATCCAGCCACGGGGATCCGCGCGAACCAAGGCGTCGAGATCCATCAGTGTCTCCTCGGTCGCCTGGGTTCCGATGACC
>JAVXVI010000336.1:0-8785 GCA_032230005.1 Actinomycetota bacterium
CTGTCCGAGACCGCGCTGTCGTACCTGGGCTTCGGCATCAAGTACCCCAGCACCTCGCTCGGCCTGCTGATCAGCGTCGGCCAGTCGGCGGCCTCCACCCGTCCGTGGCTCTTCTACTTCCCGGGACTGGTCATCATCCTGATCGCGCTCACGGTCAACTTCGTCGGCGACGGGCTGCGGGACGCTCTCGACCCGCAGCAGAACCGGGTCCGCGCGTGACGGCACCTGCCTACGACCTCGCGGCCAGCACCGGCGAGGCCGTCCTCGAGGTGTCCGACCTGTCCGTCGGCTTCCCCACCGACGACGGGGTGGTCGAAGCCGTACGCGGTGTGTCGTACAGCCTGATGCCCGGCGAGGTCCTCGGCATCGTGGGCGAGTCCGGTTCCGGCAAGTCGGTGACCTCGCTGGCGATCATGGGTCTGCTCCCCCACACCGCGCGGATCAGCGGCTCGGTCAAGCTGCACGGCAAGGAGCTCGTCGGTGCGCCGTACGAGACCCTGCAGAAGCTCCGCGGCAAGACCATGGCCATGGTCTTCCAGGACCCGATCTCCTCGCTCAACCCGGTCTACAGCATCGGCTGGCAGCTGGCCGAGGCGGTGCGTGCGCACCAGGACATCAGCAAGCGGGCGGCGCACGACCGGGCCATCGAGCTGCTGAACACCGTCGGCATCCCCAACGCCAAGGAGCGGGCCCGCAACTACCCGCACGAGTTCTCCGGCGGCATGCGCCAGCGCGTCGTCATCGCCATGGCCATCGCCAACGACCCCGACGTGCTCATCGCGGACGAGCCCACGACCGCGCTCGACGTGACCGTCCAGGCGCAGATCCTCGAGACCCTCGACATCGCCCGCGAGGCCACCCAGGCGGCCATGGTCCTCATCACCCACGACCTCGGCGTCGTGGCCGGCGTCGCGGACCGCGTCCTCGTGATGTACGCCGGCAAGCCGGTGGAGACCGGCACGGTCGACAACATCTACTACGAGTCACGGATGCCCTACACGCTCGGCCTGCTCGACAGCGTTCCGCGTCTCGACGATCGCGACGGCGGCAACCTGCGCCCGATCCCAGGCTCCCCGCCGTCGTTGCTCAACCTCGCGCCCGGCTGCCCGTTCTCGCCACGGTGCACGTACCGGATCCCGATCTGCGACCAGGAGGAGCCGGCCCTGCTCGACGTCGACCACCCGGGCCACAAGGCGGCCTGTCACGTCTCCGACCTGCTCGCCCGCGAGGCCGGCGGCACCGTCCCGGCCAAGGCTGCCCGTCCGCGCAAGCGGGCCCGCAAGGAGTCCGCATGACGATGACAGCAGGGGTCGCTACACCGGAACCCCGCACCGACGAGCCGGTGCTGCAGGTCCGCAACCTGGTCAAGCACTTCCCGATCCGCAGCACCGGCGTCGTACGCCGGACGGTCGGCGAGATCCACGCGGTCTGCGACGTCTCCTTCGACGTATACCGCGGCGAGACGCTCGGCATCGTCGGCGAGTCCGGGTGTGGGAAGTCCACGACCGGCCGCGCGATCCTCAACCTGCAACCTGCGACGTCGGGGCAGGTGATGTACGGCGGCAGGGACGTCACGAAGCTCAAGGGCCACGACCTGCGCGCGATCCGCCGGGACATGCAGCTGGTCTTCCAGGACCCCTACGCCTCGCTGAACCCGCGCATGACCGTCAACAACATCATCGCCGAGCCGCTCGTCATCCACGGCATCGGCGCCAACAAGCAGGTCCGGCGCGAGAAGGTCCAGGACCTGCTCAAGACGGTCGGCCTGAACCCCGAGCACGGCAACCGCTACGCCCACGAGTTCTCCGGTGGCCAGCGCCAGCGCATCGGCATCGCTCGCGCGCTCGCCCTCGAGCCGCGCGTCCTCGTCCTCGACGAGCCCGTCTCGGCGCTCGACGTCTCGATCCAGGCCGGCGTGGTCAACCTGCTGGAGGCGCTGCAGGAGCGGCTCGGGCTGTCCTACCTGTTCATCGCCCACGACCTGTCCGTGGTCCGGCACATCGCCGACCGCGTCGCCGTGATGTACCTCGGCCGGATCGTCGAGATCGCCAAGAAGGACGCGCTGTTCGAGCGGCCCGCACACCCCTACACGCGCGCGCTGCTGTCGGCCATCCCGATCCCCGACCCGCGCAAGGAGCGCGAGCGTCGCCGGATCGTGCTGCTCGGCGACGTCCCGAGCCCGGCGCTGCCACCGAGCGGGTGCCGCTTCCGGACCCGCTGCCAGGTGTTCCGCGACGAGCTGAACGACGGCGAGCGGCAGCTGTGCATCGACCGCAACCCGGCCCTCGAGGACCGCGGCCAGGGTCACCCCGTCGCCTGCCACTACGCCGACGTCGAGAAGGTCGTCTAAGCCCTCGCCGAGGAGGCCGCGGTGGAGTTCGACGAGGTCGTCCGCAAACGGCGGATGGTGCATCGCTTCCAGCGACGACCTGTTCCGGCCGAGCTCCTCGAGGAAGTCCTGGAGAAGGCCCTGCACGCCCCTTCGGCCGGCTTCAGCCAGGGCCTGCAGCTCGTGGTCCTGCAGGACCAGGGCAGCCTCGAGCGGTTCTGGCAGCTGACCGACCCGGACGGCGCGTCCGACCAGGTGCTCGGGATCTCCTCGTCGGGGCCGCCGACTCTCGTCCTCGTGCTGACCGACCCATCGGCCTACACGGCTCGCTACTCCGAGCCGGACAAGGCCGACGCCGGCATGCAGCAGGCCGAGCAGTGGCCGGTGCCCTACTGGTACGTCGATGCCGGGATGGCAGCGCTGCTCATCCTGCAGACAGCCGTCGACCGAGGGCTCGGTGCCTGGTTCTTCGGCGTCGTCGACGGCGAGGCAGAGCTCCGGCAGAGCCTCGGCGTCCCGGACGGCCTCCTCCTGGTCGGCGTGGTCGGCATCGGCTACCAGGCGGAGGACGACCGCCCCATCGGCTCGGCCGTGACCCGCCCGCGGCGACTGCTCGACGACACCGTCCACGCCGAGGCCTGGTAGCTAGGCGTAGGGCACGCGGCTAACCCGTCGAGGGGACGACCGGCACGGTCACGTCGCCTGTGCGCTCGAGCTTGTGCCAAGGCAGGTGCGCACCGGCGATCGCGGCGACCACCGAGTGGATCACGACCAGGTACATCAGCTGCCGGTAGAACAACTGCTGGAGCGGAAGGGTCCACAACGGGCGAAGGCTCTCGTGATCGAGGTGGAGCGCATACGCGCCGGCCAGTGCCTGCAGCCCGAGAAAGGCGAGCCAGTACGCCGAGACGGTCGCCCCGGAACCGGTGACCAAGCCATGCAGCGCGAAGACGTCGATGACGGGCGACAGCAGCGGCAGCAGCACCTGGAAGGCGAGCATGTAGGGGATGCCCACCCATCCGAGCTGACGGGAAGGGCCGCCCGCGATGACGGCGCCGCGGTGCTTCCAGACGCACTGCAACGTCCCGTAGCACCAGCGGTAGCGCTGCCGCCACAGGTCCGTGACACTGGCCGGTGCCTCGGTCCAGGCGCGGGCACGCTCCTCGTACACGACCCGATAACCGGCGCGGGTGATCGCCATCGTCACGTCTGTGTCCTCAGCGAGGGTGTCGGTGCTCATTCCTCCGGCGGCCTCGAGGGCGCTCCGCCGAAACGCACCCGCAGCACCAGGCACCGTCGGGATGCACCTCAGCAGGTCCAGGAGCCGGCGATCGAGGTTGAACCCCACGACGTACTCCAGGTGCTGCCACCGCCCGAGCAGCCCACTGCGGTTGCCGACCTTCGTGTTGCCGCTCACTGCCCCGACCATCAGGTCCCGCAGCGGCTGAACGAGCCGCCGGATCGTCTCGGGCTCGAAGACCGTGTCGCCGTCGAGCATGACGAGGATGTCGTGCGACGCCTCGCGCGTGCCGGTCCGAAGGGCCGCCGCCTTCCCACCGTTGACCTGGCGCACGACCCGCACCCGAGGGAGGCCGAGCGCGTCGACGATCTCCGCGGTCCCGTCAGTCGACCCGTCGTCGATGACGAGCACCTCCAGGTCCGGGTAGTGGCTGGCGGCGAGGGAGCGCACCGACTGCGCGATCCCGACCGCCTCGTTGAAAGCGGGCACGAGGACGCTCACCGGTGGCAGCCACTCGGCTCCGGTGATGCGGCCGCGCGCGACACGCACGTGCCGCGAAGCCAGCGACATGACGAGCAGGAGCCGGAGTAGCGCCAGCGCCCCCAGCGGCATGACGATCCAGTCGATCCCGCGGACCAGGAGGTCGGCGGCGCGCACGGCGGCCAGCAGCGCCAGACCCTGCACATGCCGCAGCCCGGTGGCCGGCTGGTCGCCGGCCGTGGGAGCGAGTCCCAAGCCACCGGACACCGTGCTGAACCGGTAGCCGCGGTCACGGTAGGCCTGGATCAGCTGGGGCAGGGCAGCCACGGTCTGGGCCCGATCACCACCGCCGTCGTGCATCAGCAGGATCGTGCCGGCGTCCGTCCTCGGCGCACCGGCCCGGACGATGGCCGCTACGCCAGGACGCGCCCAGTCACCGGTGTCCCGGTCGGAGAGCACCACGACGTAACCGGCGGCTGTTTCCCGGCGCAGGGCAGCGACGTCGCGCCCCGTCAGCGCGGCCGGCGTTGCTGAGTACGGCGGGCGAAGCAGCGCTGAGGTCAGATGACCGCTACCCGCAAGCCCCAGCTGCGTGAGCGACAGCTCGAGGTTGCGGCGCCACCCGGGCAACGCCGAGAGGTCAGCATGCGACCAGGTGTGGTTGCCGACCTCGTGGCCACCGGCTACGACCTGCCTGATCAGGTTCGGGTAGCGAGCGCTCCGGGCGCCCACGACGAAGAAGGTCGCCGGAACCCGCTCTTGGGCCAGCACCCGAAGGACGGCCGGGGTCCACCGCGGGTCCGGCCCGTCGTCGAAGGTCAGCGCCACAGTGCCTGCGGGCAAGCCGCGCGACCGCAGTGCCGCCCCGTCCCGGTAGACGACCGGCCCATCGCCCGGGACTCGCGCGGCTGAACCGCGATCAGTGGCCGTGCCCGCCCGACCGACGCCGGCGCTGAGGCCGTTCAGGAGCAGCGCGGCCAAGACGGCCGTGAGCGTGATCGCGAGCAGCCCCCAGTGACTGGAGGGCAGCCGGCGACGCGCGTCACTGGGCGTCCCCGTCACGGTGATCGGGTCGGGCGCGGCTGCGCGGTGTTGGCATGGCTGCTGCGCGGGGCAGGCTGAGCTGTCGACTGCCCGGGGGGCGTCTTGGTCGACCGTGGCCCCGGCGTGGCCGTCGCAGGTGCCGAGGTGGATGCGGGCGCAGGCGTGGGTGCGGCCACCGGCGACGGCCGGGAGGTCGGCGCGACAGACGACGCAGGGCGGGGTGAGGCCGCAGCCGCACCGGCTGGCGACCCGACTGCCGCGGGTGGGCCGATCCGCGCGGCAGGTGACGTCGAGGCTCCGCTACCGGTGGTCGCCCTCACCCCGGGCGCGGCACTCCTCGTCGGTGACAGCAGGCGCCCCGGCGGCTGCTTGCGACCCGTCGCCGTGGTCAGCGCGGGCGCCGCCGGGCCGGGCAGCACCGGGCCGAGCCCGGGGACGCTGAGCCGCGAGAGACCGGGAGATCCCAGCAGCGAGAGCACCACGACGCTGACGTAAGCGACCATCAGCAAGCCGACCAGCCAGCTGATCCGGCGGACGATGCGGCCGCGGCGTCCGGAGCCGTCGACGAAGACCGGCCGGCCCGGGCCGGGCCACTGCCCCTCGAAGTGCACCTGCTCCCTTTCGTCCGTCTTGAGGACTTCGCTCCGGGCCCGCTGAGCGTTACCTCAGCGCAGCGCGAACTACCCTCCCGACGTGCTCATCCTGCTCCCGCCTTCGGAGGGCAAGGCGCCCGGCGGCACCGGTCCCCCGCTCGACCTCGACGCGCTGTCCTTTCCCGCCCTGACGGCCGTACGACGGCGGCTGGTCACCCACGTGCAGGCCCTCGCCGCGACGCAGCCCGACGTGCTGCGTGTCGCGCTGGGCGTGTCGGAGCGACAGGCCGACGCGGTGGCGGCCGACGCCGTGCTCAGCACCTCGCCCACCCTGCGGGCGCATGCGCGCTACACCGGAGTGCTGTTCGAGGCGCTCGGCTATCGCACCCTGGCGCCGGCCGCGCGACGCAGGGCCAACGGGTCGCTGCTCGTCTGCAGCGCGCTGCTCGGGCTGGTCCGGCCGACGGACCGCATCCCGTCGTACCGCCTCTCCGGAGCAACGGTGCTTCCCGGCCTCGGGGGTCTCGCTCCCCTGTGGCGGCCGGTCCTGGAGCCGGAGCTCGCGGCAGCGAGCGGGCTGGTCGTCGACCTGCGCTCAGGGGCATACGCCGCGCTGGCCAAGGTGCCCGGCGCCGTCGAGGTGCGCGTCCTGCGCGAGGTCGACGGCCGGCGCACCGTGGTCAGCCACGACAACAAGTACACCAAGGGTCTGCTCGCGCGCGTCCTGTGCGAGGCCGGCGCGCGGACGGTCGCGGACGTCGCCGCAGCTGGCCGCTCGGTCGCGGACGACGTGGACGTCGACGGTCGGCGGATCGACCTCGTGCTGCACGGCCTCGCGACCGCGCGGGCGACCTAGACGGTCTCGGGGTAGAGGGAGTACGTCGGGAAGTTGCCGTAGAGCTGCTCGCCCTCCGGTCCCTCGGTCACCGCCTGGACCAGCAGGTCCCCGCCGACGAACGCCCCCTTCCACGACGCGCCCTTGCCGCCGAAGACCTCCTCGCGGTCGCCACGGCTGCGCGGCTTGTTGATGCCGACCTTGAAGGCCTGCAGCTGCTCGGCCACCCGCGATGCGAAGTCGAGGTCGTCGGTGGCGACCGACGCCACGAGCGAGCCGTTGGAGGCGTTCATGGCAGCAAGGAGCTCGGCCTCCGTGTCGACGATGACCACGGAGTCGAGCGGACCGAACGGCTCCGCGTGCTGCAGCGACCAGTTGCTCGGCGGGCCGAGCACGCAGGCCGGAGCGACGTAGGCGCTGGTGTCCTGGCCGTCGAGGAAGCGGCCGTCGGCGAGGTCACCGCGGTAGAGCGGGATGCCGCCGCCGCTGACGGCCTCGGCGTAGCGCTCCCCCAGCTCGGCAGCCTTCGTCGCGTGAATGACCGGCCCGAAGTCGAGCTCGGGCAACGGGTCGAAGGAGGTCTCCACGGCGAGCGGGTGACCGAAGCGGATCGACTGCGCGACCGGCAGGTACATCTCGAGGAACTCCGGGAACAGCTCGCGCTGCACGACGTAGCGCGGGTAGGCGGTGCACCGCTGCTTGGCGTACTCGAAGCCCTTCTTCAGATGCGCGGCGAGGTCGGACCAGCCGCTGAAGTCCCAGATGCCCCAGGCGTTGAGACCCTCTTGCTCGAGGAAGTGCCGCTTGCCGGTGTCGGCAAGCGTCGTGGCCGCCCGGCGGCCGTTGGTGCGTCCGCCGACGAAGGCGAGGGCGCCGATCTCCGGCGCGCTGATGAGCGCGTTGCCGAGTGAGGAGCCCACACCGGACAGCAGCGTGACGGGCAGGCCGGCGCGGCGCATGAGGGCGTGCGCGAGCGTCAGGGTGTGGAAGCCACCCTGCGACGGCGTCTTCGCGACGACCGCGTTGCCGGCCAGCGCCTGCACGAGCTCGGCGTGGATCTGCACGGACATCGGGTAGTTCCAGGATGCGATGTTGCTGACCGGCCCGGGCAGTGGCGTGCGGCCCTCGAGCTGGCGCTCGACCTCGCCGAGGTACCAGCGGACGCCGTCGAGCGCGCGGTCGACGTCGGCGCAGGCGAGCCGCCACGGCTTGCCGATCTCCCAGACCAGCAGCAGCGCGAGCGTCTCGCGCTCGGCCTCCATCGACTCGACGGCCTGCAGCACGCGCGCCTTGCGCTCGTCGAGGTCGACCTCGCCCCACGCCTTGTGCTCGCCGGCAGCCTGCGCGACCGCGGTCACCGCGTCGTCGTGGTCGATGCGGGGCGGACCCTGGATGGTCGAGCCGTCGACCGGGGTGACGTGCTCGCCGGGGGTGCCGATCCGCTTCCACTCGCCGCCGGCGAGGTTGAGGATCCGGTCGGCGTCGAACGCCTCGGGAGCGGCCGCGCGGGCACGCGCGTAGACGTCCGCCCAGGCGGTGCCGGGCTTGATCTGCAGGGTCATCCCACCTCCATGGAAGCGTCCATCCTGACCCGGAGTGCACCACATGCCGAACACATGTGGCCTACGTCACGCCCAAAGCGGATGCTGCCCCGTGACCCCAGATCGTCAGAACAGGACGCTGGCGAAGGTGCCCACCTGGTCGAAGCCGACCTTCTCGTAGGACCGGCGGGCCGACAGGTTGAAGTCGTTGACGTAGAGGCTGACGATCGGCGCGACGGACGACTGCGCAGCAGCGACCACTGCGGCCATACCGGCGGTGCCCACCCCGTGGCCACGCAGCCGTGGGTCCACCCAGACGCCTTGCACCTGGCACGCCGCGCGGGTGGAGGCACCGATCTCGGCCTTGAAGACCACGACGCCGTCCTCGACCCGGGCGAAGGCCCTGCCGGTGGCGATGAGCTCCTCGACCCGGGCCCGGTAGAGCGCACCGCCGTCACCGGCGAGCGGCGACACCCCGACCTCCTCGGTGAACATCGCGATGCAGGCCGGCATCAGGACCTCGATCTCGTCCGGCTGGACCAGCCGCACCTCAAGGTCCGGCTCGACCTGCGGCGGTCCGTGGATGGCCAGCAGGGGCTGCGCCTCGCGCACCTCGCGCGCGCGGCCCCAGTGCGGCTTGAGCAGCCGCCAGAGCTCCAGCACCTGTGTCGCCGGCCCCACGACCGACGAGCAGCGGCGACCCTGTCGCCTCGCCCGCTCGGC
>JAVXVI010000337.1:0-3609 GCA_032230005.1 Actinomycetota bacterium
GTGCGGTCGGGTCGAAGAAGTAGTCGGCGCTCGAGCTGATGGCGGCGCTGCGGTTGTCGAGGTCGTCTGCCGAAACGGCGTCGAGGCGGTAGGTCGCATCGGTGCCGGTCAGGGTGGCGTCGTACGACGGCGGCCCGCACGGCGTCCACGGCGCGGCTGCGACTGCGTTGTCCTTGACCAGCCGGCAGTAGTAGGCGGCCGGCGTCTCGGCGCCCGCCGGTGGCGTGACCGTCCACGACACGTCACGGCTCGAGCCCCACCCCGAGGGCCCGGTGAGGCCCGGCGGGCCAGGGGCCGTGGTGTCGAGCTCGATGGGGTCGCTGTCCGCCGCCGGTGCTGTCGTGTTGCCGGCCGCGTCGGTGCCGCGGACCTCCAGGAGGTAGGTGCCGTCGCCTCCTCCCAGCAGCTGCGGGTCCCCGGAGGCGCACGTGCTCCAGCCGCCGAGGGCATCCCCTGATGGCGTGCGCTTCACCAGCTGGCACTCGCTGCGGACGACGGCCTCGTCGAAGGCGAAGCCCCAGGAGACGCTCGTCGCGCTCCCGCGGACCGCCGGCGCCGACGTGAAGGTGACGGCCGGTGCAGTTCCGTCGAGGACGACGGTCCCTGTTGTCGGTGTGCCGCGGTTGCCGGCGGCGTCCAGCACGACGACCGACAGGACGTAGTCACCGTTGTTCGTCGGTGTCGGCGTAGGCAGGCCGAAGGAGTACGACGACGGGCAGGCCTGCTCCACCGAGCTGAAGCCGGGGCCGGTCCAGCTGCAGAGGAAGGTCGCTCCGGCCGTCTCGGTCGTCGCGAGGGTCCAGGCCGTCGTACCCGTCTTCGTCGGCGAGGCCGAGGTCCGGGTCACCGTCGGTGCCGCCGGTGCGCTGCGGTCGAAGGTGACGACGGGGCCGACCACGACGGGGCTCGCGTTGTCCAAGGCGTCGTACGCGGTGGCCGTGATCTGCCAGTCGCCCTGTTGCGCGTCCGTCAGGTTCAGGTGCACGCCGTCGAGGTCGCAGCGGGTGACGTCAGGCTGCGGCACCGCTGTGGCGGTGCCGGCGGGGGTGTAGCTGACCGAGCAGACAATGCGTGCCGTGTCCGCCTGCGGGGCGGCCGCGGACACGCTCCAGTCGAGGAGGCGGGTGTTCTGCGAACCGGCCGGCGTGCCGGTGATCGTGGGCGTCCCAGGGCCGGCCGTGTCAAGGAGGTAGCCGGCGGCGCTGGTGCCCGGAGCCGACGCCACCGTGCCGGTCGATGTCGGCGACGTCGCGACGACCTGCAGGTTCCAGACGCCGTCGGCGCCGGACAGCCTGGGCGTCACGCCGTCGGCGCACGAGGGCACGGGGATCGGGCTCCCGCTGGGCGGGAGGAGCTGGCAGGAGAGCGTGGCGCCTGGGTCAGCGGTGATGGACCAAGCCGGGTTCCGGTCGGCGCCGGTGGCGGCGACGGTGACCGTCGGGGCCACCGGCGCGATCACGTAGTCCTCCACGTAGGGGACGGCCGCGTTGCCGGCAAGATCGGTCGCGGTGACCGTGAAGCGGTAGCTGCCGCCGTTGCGAGCGGTGAGGTCGTAGGTGACCGACGGCCCGCAGGTGACGGGTGTCGTCGAGGGCGCGAGCATGCACGAGATGGAGCCCGGCTCGTCGAGGGACATCGTCCACGTCGGCTGCCGAGACGGGCCGGCCAGTGAGCGGTTGACCGTGAGCACCGGCGGCTGGCGGTCGAAGGTGACAGAGCGGCTCAGGGTGGTGCTGCGGTTGCCCACGGCGTCGACGGCGGTCGCGTCGAGACGCCAGACACCGGTCTGGGTGTCGGCCAGGTCCAGGTTCACCGCCGTGCCGCAGGCCGCATCGGTGGAGACCGGCGAGCCGTCGTGGAACACCTCGCACACGACGTGATCGGTGTCCGGGTCCGCGGACGCGTCCACGGTCCAGCGGATCGTGCCGGTGTTCTGCGCGCCCACAGTGCCACCGAGGGTCGGCGGCGACGGGGCCGTCACGTCCCACACGTAGGGGGAGCTGGTGGCAGAGATGGTGTTACCGGCCGCGTCCGTCGCCGCGACGGTCAGGGTGTAGCTGCCCTGCCCTGGCAGCGTCACGCCGAACACCGCGCCACAGGCGGCGGGCACCGGCTGCACGCCGGCGACCGAGCAGAGCAGTGACGTGACGTCCGGGTCCGACGTGACGACCCACTTCGGCTGGTCCGGCGACACCGGCGGCTGCACCGAGATCGACACCGTCGGCTTGTCCGCGTCGAGCTGGACCAGCAGGTTGGCGGAGTCCGTTGCTGTCCCCGACGGTGTGGTGCGGGTGGCCTTGACGACGAGGACGTACGCGCCGGTCGGGGCGGTGCCGAACGGCCGATACGGCGTCGAGCACGGCGCGAGGGCAGCAGCGGCCGCAGCGGGGTCGGCGCCGTACCCGCAGGTGGTCGTGTCGGTCGTGGCGTCGAAGCCGCCCACCGTGAAGCCGAAGTCAGTGCCCGGGTTGGCCAAGGCAGGGGCCGCGGAGTCCCAGGTCACCGTCGGGGTCGCCGGGGGGACCGGTGCGGCGGAGCGGGTGTAGGTCGTGCGGGCAGGGCTGCTGTAGGCGACCGTGTCGATCGTCGAGGTCGCCGTGTCCGGCGGCACCGTTGCGGTGGTGGTCGTCTGCACCGTCTCGACGAGTGCGTCGGCGGCGGTGTCGCCCGGCCAGGTGGCGGGCCAGGGGCTCGTGCAGGGCTGCCAGGTCGTCGTGTCGTCCGGCGCGGGGTCCGGGTCGCCCTGCGCCAGCACGGCACAACGGGCGCTGTAGGCGACGCCGCTCGCGGGGTCGTCGCCGGGGAGCGTGAAGTCGAACGTGGGGTCGGTCGTGCCAGCCGTCGGCGGGTTGACGAACGACGGCGAGGCGACGGCGGAGCTCGGGACTGCCGCGCTGGCGCGGCTGGCCGTCGGGGCGGCGACCAGCAGCGTGCCGAACCAGGCGGTGAGAACGACGAGGGCGATACCGGCACGGGAGCGGGTACGCCACGTCTTGCTCGTGCGCGCCGACAGGCCCATGCGCCGTGCCCCCCGACCCGGTGCGACCGGGTCTCGATGTCCGTTCGGTCACCCAGGCCGTCGCCCGGGCGCGGACGGTCGTCACCGTCCTGCCCAGAACTCTCGGCACGGTAGGTCGGCGGGCTTAGGGGTCACGTGGACCCAATTACCTATCGGAAGGGGTAGGCCGCGTGGAGTAGGGCCAATCGGGTGGCCATGGCGCCGACCGTGGCGAGACGATCGGATGGGGTGGAGACAGGGGGACTCGAACCCCCAACCCCCGCCTTGCAAAGGCGGTGCTCTGCCAGTTGAGCTATGTCCCCTGACGGGGTCCTCGGGCGGGCCGTCAGCGCAGGTCGGGGCTCCGGGTGGCCTCGGTCCACAGGTCGGCTTCCGCGCGCGCGGCCGACCGACGACGGAAGACGGCCAGCAGCGCGCCGAGCGCGGCGAGCAGGAGGACGGGACGCTTCATGAGCACTCCTGGGGTCTCGCCGCGAACGCACGGGGGTGGGCCTGGGAGGACTTGAACCTCCGGCCTCATCCTTATCAGGGATGCGCTCTAACCAGCTGAGCTACAGGCCCCAGTACGCCTCACGGCACGGTCGGCGAGC
>JAVXVI010000338.1:0-21321 GCA_032230005.1 Actinomycetota bacterium
CAGCCATCCTCGGACAGGACCCGCGGCTGAACGAGCTGTCGTTGATCCCACCGCAGCGACCCGCGTCCATGACCGTGCGCGACCGTGTCGACATCGGCCCCGCGCAACTGGTGCGCGACAACGGGCCCAGCGTGACCGTGGACGGGTGCGGACTGAAGATCGGCCGCCTCGCCGACAACGAGCTGGTCCTCGACGAGCCCAAGGTGAGCCGGCACCACGCGACCATCGTGGCCACGCGGTTCGGCTACCTCATGACCGACCTGCGCTCGACCAACGGCACCCTGGTGAACGGCGAGCGCCTCCTGGGCGACCGGCTGCTGCGTGACGGCGACGAGATCGACGTGGGCAGCGCTCACTTCAGGTTCCAGGTGACGGCCTCGGTCTGAGGTAGGAGGCGAGGGCGCACGCCAGGGCGACACCGGCGGCGACGACGATCGTCACTGCCATCGGTACGCCGCTGCGCGCGTCGCCGAGACCGGTGAGCGGTGCAGCGGCGGCGCCGAGGATGAACTGCGTCAGGCCGAGGAGCGCACTCGCAGCACCGGCTGTCCGGCCGTGGTCGGCGAGTGCGAGCGCCATCGCGTTGGGCGAGGAGATCCCGACCGAGCCGGCGACGAGGAGCAGTCCCAGCAACACGAAGGCGAGCGGGAGATCGGCCATGGTGCTGACCAGCACGAGCCCGGCTCCGGCCGCGCTCATCAACGTCCCCGCGAGCAGCAGCCGACGTGAGCCGAGCCGTTGCACCAGCCGGCTGCTGACCTGACTGAGGCCGATCAGGAGGACGGCGTTCACGCCGAACACCGCGCTGTAGGCCTGCGGCGAGAGGCCGTAGCCGTCCTGCAGGACGTACGGCGAGCCACCGATGTAGGCGAACAGCGCGGCGAACGTCGCGCCGCCGGCCAGGGTCGGGATCAGGAAGCCGGGGTCGCGCAGCAGCATGGCGAACACCCGCATCGTGTGCCCGAGGCCGCCGTCGGTGCGTCGATCGGGCTCCAGCGTCTCCGGGAGGGCCCGCCAGACCGCGGTCAGCAGGGCGGCGCCGGCCACGGCGAGGACGACGAACACGCCCCGCCAGCTGGTCAGCCGCAGCACCTGGGCACCGATGACCGGGGCCAGGATCGGGGCCGTGCCGTTGACGAGCATCAGGGACGCGAAGGCGCGCGCTGCGGCTGCACCTTCGTAGAGATCGCGTACGACGGCGCGAGCGATCACCACCGCCGCCGCCCCGGCGAAGCCCTGCATGAAGCGCAGCACGATCAGCACGTCGACGTTCGGCGCCAGCCCGCAGCCGACCGAGGCGACGATGAAGGCGGCCAGCCCGACGATCACCGGCGGCCGCCGTCCCAGCCGGTCACTGAAGGGACCGGCGACGAGCTGGCCGGTGGCCAGCCCGAGCAGCAGCGCGGCCAGCGTGAGCTGCGTGGCGCTGCTCGTGGTGTGCAGGTCCCGGGTGAGCGACGGCAGCGCCGGCAGGTACATGTCGACGGTGAGCGGGGTCAGCCCGCTCAGGGCGCCGAGCAGGACCAGGAGGGCGCGGGAGCCGCCGCGGTGGACCCGTGGCTCGGCGAAGGTGACCGTCTCTTCGGCCGGGGCGGTCACATACTGAGGGTATGACTCTCATGCCCGCGGCCTTCATCGGCCACGGCAACCCGATGAACGCGCTAGAGGACAACCGCTACACGCTGTCGTGGCAGGCATTCGGCAAGAGCGTCCCGCGACCGCGGGCGATCCTCGTGATCTCTGCGCACTGGTACATCAACGCGACGGCCGTCACCGCGATGCCGCGACCGCGGACGATCCACGACTTCTACGGCTTCCCGAAGGAGCTGTTCGACGTGGAGTACCCCGCTCCCGGCCTGCCGGAGCTGGCGGCAGAGGTCAGCGACACCGTGCAGCCGACGTGGGTCGGGGCGGACCTCGACTCGTGGGGCATCGACCACGGGACCTGGTCGGTGCTGGTGCATGCCTTCCCGGACGCGAGCATCCCCGTCGTACAGCTCTCGATCAACGCCGACAAGGGGCTCGACTACCACCTCGACCTCGGTGCACGGCTCGCGCCGCTGCGGCACAGCGGCGTGCTGGTCCTCGGCAGCGGCAACGTGGTCCACAACCTCGGAGGCATGAACTGGGACCTGCCCGACGGCGGCTACGACTGGGCCCAGCGCTTCGACGAGGAGGCCAAGGAGCGCATGCGATCGGCACCGACGGAGATCGCGACGATGGATGCCCACCGCGACTTCGGCAAGGCGGTGCCGACACCTGACCACTTCCTGCCGCTGCTCTACCTGGCCGGCATGGCCGGGGCAGGCGACAGCGCACCCGACGTCCTGGTCGACGGCTACGCCTACGGCTCGCTGTCGATGACGTCGTACACGCTCGACCTGCCGGCCGTGACCACTGACCCGGCTGCGCAGGCCGCATCGCCGCAGACCCCCGATGCCCCACCCGAGGCGTCCAACATCTGACCCGGTCACACTGGCGACATGACCGAGTTCGCACCGCCCGTCGTCGCGACCTACGGATCGACGGATCCCGCTGCACCGCTCGTCGTGCTGCTGCACGGTCGGGGCTCCAACGAGCAGGAGATCCTGGCGCTCGCGCCGCAGCTGCCGACGGGACCGGCCTATGCGGCCGTCCGCGCACCCATCGCGGAGGGCGGCGGCTACGCGTGGTTCGCGAACCGCGGTATCGGGCGTCCGGTCGCGGAGTCGCTGCGGGAGACGATGGACTGGTTCCGGCGATGGCTCGACGAGGTGGCCGGCCCGGACCGTCCTGTTGCCGTGATCGGCTTCAGCGGCGGTGCCGCGTTCGCCGGCGGCCTCGTCCTCGACGACCCCGCGCGCTACGTCGCAGCAGGGATCCTGTTCGGCACTCTGCCGTTCGACGCCGGCGTCCCGGTGACGCCGGCCCGGCTGGCCGGCGTCCCGACGATCGTCGTGCAGGGCGAGCAGGACACCGTCATCCCGCGCGAGCTGCTCGACCGGACGTGGGACTACATCAACGGACCCTCGGGGGCTCCCGCCTGGGCGCAGCGCGAGCCGGGCGGCCACGCCATCACGAGCGCGGTCGTCGCCGAGCTGGCCGGCTGGCTCGGCATGCGGCTGTCGTTCTTCGCCGAGCACGGTCGCGGGTCGGCGATCTCACCGCCGTGGGTCGGACTGGACGAGCTGCCCGAGCGACGTGGTCCGTTCCCGGCGACCAGCACCAACACTCCGCAGGAGCAGCTGACCGACCAGGCACCGCCCGAGCTGCAGGAGCGGTTGTTCGAACGACTGGCCAAGCTGCCCGGTGTCGGCACCCGCGACTCCGCCATCTCGGTCCCGGGCGCGCGGGCCTTCGTGATCCGCAAGCCGGGCGGCCCTGAGGAGGCCTTCCTGGTGCCTCAGGTCGGCGAGTTCGCGCACCTTCACCCGCCGTACGACGGCTCTTTGCACCTCGCGCTCCCGCCGGCTCTTGCCGCCGATGCCCTCGCGAAGGGCTGGAGCGTCGCGCACCCGCTGGCCGGGCTGCGCGTCACGCCGGGCATGGTGATGGTGTTCGGCCCGCGCGACGAGGACGAGGTCGAGGTCGTCGCCGCGATCGTCGCCACCAGCCATGCATGGGCCAACGGCGATGTGGGCTAGGCGCGACCGCGGCGCCCTGATCTGAACACCGCGGTCGTCGCCGTCCCGGATCAGGTCAGCGCACCGTCACGTCCGTGCGCATCCATGGGTGCACCAGGCACTCGAACTTGTACGACCCCTTCGCCAGGTTCTTGACGTGGATCGTCGTGCCGGGCAGGACTGCCGATGTCGCAAAGGCAGCGTCGCAGTCGCCGGCGTACGGCGGCTGGTTGAGATTGACGAAGAAGCCGTTCAGCGGCGGCACGCATCCCAAGCCGTATTGCGGCACCTGGGTGAACGTGTGCACCTCACCGCCGGAGTTGACCAGGACCAGGTCCTGTCCGGCCCGGATCGTCACGTCGGTCTCGTGGAACCGCCAGCCCCGGGACTCACGCTCGGCGAGCACCCCCGCGGGGTTCGCCGCCAGCGCGGCGAGGAACTTGGTCCAGACGACGCCGCCCTCCGGCGCGGGGATGCAGGTGCCCGGACCAACGGCCGCGTTGAACGTCGCGGGGTCACAACGGTCCTGCACCCGGATCACACCGGAGTCGCCCCCACCGCCGTCCGCAGCGGCCGGCGACGTCAAGCCGGCGAGCACGAGCGCCGCGGCCGCAGCGAGCGTCACGGGGACGCATTTCCAGATCTTCATGTGGCTCCTCGAACGGATCTCGACGGTGCGGCCCCGCGCTTCCAGCGCGGCCATCGGAATGCGTCGGCAGCCTCCACCCGGTCTTCAGAGCGGGCACATAGGTCGATCACGTCAGTCGACGGGGAGTCGCGGATGGTGACGCAGCGCAGCGTGGTCAGGTCGGCTGTGCAGGTCTACTTTCCGACCATGAACGTGCTGCGCAGCGTGCGGGTCGCCGCGGTCCAGGCCAGCCCCGTCGTCCTCGATGCCGAGAAGTCCGTCGCCAAGGCAGTCGACCTGATCGGTGAGGCGGCCGACCGGGGCGCCGAGCTGGTCGTGCTGCCCGAGTGCTTCGTGGCGATGTACCCGAGCTGGGCGTGGACCGGCGCGGCAGTCAACGACGACAAGGCGATGGACGAGATCTACATCCGGCTGTGGGAGTCGTCGGTGGAGGTGCCGGGGCCGTACGTCGACCAGCTCGCAGCTGCGTGCGCGGCGCATGACGTGCACTGCGTCATCGGTGTCAACGAGCGCGAGCCCGGTCGCTCCGGCAGCGTCTACAACGCGATGCTCACGATCGGCCCGTCCGGCCTGCTCGCCCGGCACCGCAAGCTGATGCCGACCTACCACGAGCGGCTGTTCCACGCCTTCGGCCGCGGCGACGACCTCGCCGTGACGGACACCCCGGCGGGGCGGATCGGTGGACTGATCTGCTGGGAGAACCGGATGCCCCTTGCGCGCTACGTGGTCTACCGCGGCCGGCCGCAGATCTATGTCGCGCCGACGGCCGACTCCTCGGACGGGTGGCAGGCGCTCATGCGCACGGTGGCCATCGAGTCCGGCGCGTTCGTGATCTCGGCGATCCAGCACACGCCGGCCGATGCCTACCCCGCCGACTTCCCCGTCGCGCTGCCCGATGGGCAGCAGGCCATCTCCTCGGGCGGCACCTGCATCCTCGACAGCAACGGCGACTACCTCGCCGGACCGCTGCGCGGGGAGGAGGGCATCCTCGTTGCTGACTGTGACCTGCGCGGCGCGTTCGCCGCGAAGAACTGGTTCGACGTCACCGGTCACTACAGCCGCGAGGACGTCCTCGTCCCGCTGCTCGAAGCAGCCCCGACAACGCTCGCCGGGCCCTAGAGCCGCCGCTGCCGGGTGGCCTCGCGCCGACGGCCGGCTGCCGTCGTACGCCGCACTTCCCGGCAGCCCGTCCTTCGTTCCTGACCGGACTCTTTCAACCCGTCAAGATCAAAGCCAGCCCTAAGGCCAACTTGGTCACAAGGGACTAGGCGCCGACGATCCGGTCGTACCTGGCGGTCACAGGAGCAGGAGCATGCGGGTGTTGCCGAGGGTGTTCGGCTTGACCCGAGCAAGGTCGAGGAACTCGGCGACGCCCTCGTCCGGCGACTGCAGCAGCTCGGCCGCGACGTCCGGATCCACGGGGACGTCGTGCACGACCTCGAACCCGTGCCGGGCGAAGAAGCCCGTCTCGAACGTCAGGCAGAACACCCGGCGGATCCCCAGCTCGCGGGCGGCCTCGATCAGCCGGCCGAGCAGCGCCGTCCCGACGCCGTGGCCGTGGTGCGAGGGCGACACCGCAAGGGTCCGTACCTCGGCGAGGTCCTCCCACATGACATGCAGAGCACCGCAGCCGACGATCTCGCCGGCGTCGACCGCGACGTGGAACTCCTGCACGTCCTCGTAGAGCACCACGGTCGCCTTGGACAGCAGGCGGCGATCGTCGGCGTAGGTGTCGACGAGGTGCCGCACCGCCTGCACGTCCGAGGTCCGGGCGCGTCTGACCTCCAGCGACGTCTGCACGCCCGCACGCTAGAGGACGGTCAGCGCACCAGCACCGGGACCCGCTGCACGGCGTTGTTGGCCATCCCCTGCGCGTTCCAGGTGCCGCCGAGCGGCTGGCGGGCTCCGCTGTCGTCCGTCGCGCGCACGCAGAGCTCGTGCTGACCCACGGGTGCGTCCCAGACGGTCGTCCATCGCGCCCAGGCGTACTCACCCAGGGCCGGCGTCAGCTCGGCGTCCTGCCACCCGTCTCCGCCGTCGGTGGAGACCTCGACCCTGACCACGCGCCCGCGACCGGACCAGGCACGACCCTGCAGCTCGACGCGGCCCGCATCGAGGATCCGGCGTCGCGAGCCGAAGTCCGGGAAACCCGGCGGCACCATCAGGGCCCTCGGGGCGATCGTCGTCACCGGCTCCCCGACCGCGTCGTCGAGGTGCTCCTTGTAGCGGTAGGCGGTCGCGTTCTGGAAGCCCTCGAAGGCCCGGTCGATCACTGCGATGGAGGTGAGCCACTTGACCGACGCCATGCCGTACCAGCCCGGCACGACCGCGCGCAGCGGGAAGCCGTGCTGCGGTGGGAGCGGCTGGCCGTTCATCTCGTAGGCGAGCATCACCTCGGGCCGCTGCGCGTCGGCAACAGACATGCCGCGGGCGTAGTCCTGCTCAACGCCCCGCTCCACGCCGTGGTCGGCCCCGGTCAGCACGACGTCGACGGCGGCACCGGTCGGCCTGGCATCGGCGAGGACGTCAGCCAGCCGCGCTCCGGTCCAGACAGCCGTACCCACTGCACCCTCCAGCCAGGGCTGGCTGACCGGGCGCGGCTGCAGGAGCGCGCGGCCGTTGCCGGCGCACTCCATCGTCACCGGCAGGCTCACGGCCGGGTAGTCGCGCAGCTGGTCAAGACCGAGCAGCAGCGGGGTCTCCACCTCTCCGTCGACCACCAGCGACCAGGTCTCGGGGACGATGTGGGGCACGTCGTAGTGGACCAGGACGTAGTGCATGCCGGCCGGCGTCACGTCGTGGCGTAGCCCCTCGAGCAGCAGCGAGTGGTTGCGGCCGGCGAGGGCCAGCTCGTCGGCCGAGATCCCCTCCTCCGGCCCAGCGATGCGGGCGGGTTCGCTCCATGCGCGCGCGGTCGTCATGAGTGCACCTCCGCTGGTGAGGATGGCGCGCCGACCTGATCCCGGTCTAGCCCAAGTGTGTGGTTGTCGGTGGTCCGCGACGGGAGCACGGTGGATCGCCATGCTTCGCCGGTCAGGGAGGACACCCGACATGTACGCACGTTCGACCATCTTCCGGAGCGACCCCTCACGGGTCGAGGCCGGAATCGAGTTCATCCGCGACCAGGTCGCGCCGGCACTGGACCAGATCGACGGCTGCATCGGGCAGTCGCTCATGGTCGACCGCGCGGCCGGCCGGACCATCGCGACATCCGCGTGGACCGACGAAGCCGCCCTGCTGGCCAGCGAGCCGCGGGTGGCGAGCCTGCGCGCCCGCGGGACCCAGGTGCTCGGCGTCACCCCGACGGTGCAGATGTGGGAGATCGCGATCGTGCACCGGGTGGCCCAGCAGCGACCGGGTGTCGTCGTCCGGGCCACGTGGACGCGCATCGACCCGAGCCTCGAGGAACGCAGCATCGAGAACTTCCGGAGCGTCCTGCTGCCCGCGATGGAGCAGCTGCCCGGCTTCTGCAGCTGCAGCTTGTTCGTCGACCGCGAGGCA
The DNA here is from genome assembly GCA_032230005.1 of Actinomycetota bacterium. Classification (GTDB taxonomy): domain Bacteria; phylum Actinomycetota; class Actinomycetes; order Mycobacteriales; family SCTD01; genus RYN-124. Next base: position 7,753 of record JAVXVI010000338.1, read on the forward strand.
GGCCGCGCCGTCTCCGCGGTCACCTACGACAGTCGCGCCAGCCTGAACGAGACCCGGGCGGCCGCCGCGTCGCTGCGTCGCACCGCCGTCGAGGAGAACGACGTCGAGGTGCTCGAGGTCGCGGAGTTCGACCTCGTCCTCGCGCACCTGAGGGTGCCCGAGCTGGTCTGAGCCGAGGTCAGCAGCAGCTCGGCTCAGCTCGCCGCCGTCACGTCGTCGCGCGCATCGGAGGCTGCCGTCGGCCAGGCCCGTGCCCTGGTGAACTCCAGGCCGTCGAAGGCGGCGTCGGAGCGGAACATCCGGCGGTCCAGCACGTAGTTCTGGTGCACCCGCCAGGGCGCCGCATGCCCCTGCTTCGGGAAGTCGCCGACCGACCGCAGGACGTAGCCGGACTGCAGGTCGAGGAACGGCACGTCAGGCAGCTCGTCCTCGGTCCACCGGGGCACGACGGTGCTGACACCCAGCCGGTCCATGTGCACGAGCAGCCGTGCGACGTACGAGCAGATCAGGTCGCACTTCAGCGTCCACGACGCGTTCGTGTAGCCGACCGACGCCGCCAGGTTGGGGATGCCGCTGAACATCATCCCGCGGTAGCCGACGGTCTTCGAGAAGGTGATCGGCTTGCCGTCCACCACGACGTCCATGCCGCCGAGGAGCAGCATCTGCAGTCCGGTGGCCGTCACGATGACGTCCGCCTCGACCTCCTCGCCGCTCGTCAACAGGATGCCGGTCTCGGTGAACGTCTCGATGTGCCCGGTCACGACCGACGCCTTCTCGTCGCGGATCGCGCGGAACAGGTCGCCTTCCGGGACGATGCAGAACCGCTGGTCCCACGGGTTGTACGGCGGGGAGAAGTGCGTCGCGATGTCGAACCCGGCTGGCAGCTCCTTTTCCAGGCCCTTGCGCACCAGGCCCTTCATCAGCTCCGGCCGCCGCTTGCTGAGCTGGTAGGCGAACATCGTGAGCAGGACGTTCTTCCACCGCAGGATCGAGTACGCGATCTTCGCCGGCAGCTTGTCGCGCAGGAAGTCCGCGACCGCATCACCGGCGGGACGAGCGGCGATGTACGTCGGTGAGCGCTGCAGCATGGTGACGTGCGCGGCCTCGTCCGCCATCGCGGGCACGAGGGTGACGGCCGTCGCGCCGCTGCCGATGACCACGACCTTCTTGCCGCTGTAGTCGAGGTCCTCCGGCCAGTGCTGCGGGTGCACGATCCGGCCGGCGAAGCGGTCCGTCCCCTCGAACGCAGGTGTGTAGCCCTCGTCGTACCGGTAGTAGCCGGTGCAGGTGAACAGGAAGCCGCACGTCAGCTGCGACGTGCCCTCGCGGTGCTGCAGGGTCACCGTCCAGCGGGCAGCCTCCGAGGACCACTCGGCCCGGACCACCTTCGAGTCGTAGCGGATGTGCTGCTCCACGCCCTCGTCCCGCGCGGTGTCGCGGACGTAGTCCAGGATCGACGGCCCGTCGGCGATGGCCTTCGCACCCGGCCACGGCCGGAACGAGTAGCCCAGCGTGTACATGTCGGAGTCCGACCGCACTCCCGGGTAGCGGAACAGGTCCCACGTGCCGCCGGAGGCCGAGCGTGCCTCGACGATCGCGTAGCTCTTGCCGGGCGCCTGCTTCTGCAGGTGCACGGCCGCCCCGATCCCGGACAGCCCTGCGCCGACGATGATGACGTCGAAGTGCTCCTGCACGTGGTCTCCCGGCTGGTCGAGGCGTGATCGAGGAATGAGCGAGCGTGGCCGCCATCATCCCGCACGGAGGGTGCACATTTCGCCCCAGGTCGCCGTACGTCCGCCTGTTGACCGGACGCCGCCGCGGTCGCAGGCTCTTGCCATGGCCGAGCGGTACCACGACGGGTCCCGCCGGCTGCAGGACCGCTACGACACCCGCCGCCTCGCCGACCGGCTGGTCGAGCGCATCGACCACGACGTGATCACGCCGCACGACCGGGCCTTCATCGAGCGCCGGGACATGTTCTTCCTGGCCACGGCCGACGCGGACGGCCAGCCGCAGTGCTCCTACAAGGGCGGCGATCCGGGGTTCTTGCGCGTCGTCGACGAGCGGACGCTCGCGTTCCCGAGCTACGACGGCAACGGGATGTACCTCTCGCTCGGCAACGTCGTCGTGAACCCACGCATCGGCATCCTGCTGATCGACTTCGAGAACCCGTCGCGGATGCGAATCGAGGGACGCGCGTCGATCGAGGAGGACGACGAGCTCCTCGCGGAGTTCCCCGAGGCGCAGTGCATCGTGCGGGTGCAGGTCGAGCGGGTGTTTCCCAACTGCCCGCGCTACATCCACCGGATGGCACGCGTCGAGCGCTCGCCGTTCGTCCCGCACCAGGGCGTGCCGACGCCGGTGCCGGACTGGAAGCGCAGCGAACTGGCTGCCGGCGTGCTGCCGGCCGGCGACCCCGCTGCGGAGGTGCCGCCGATCAGCTGATGGCGACCGAGCGGGCCGGGCTCGTGGTCCCGCGGTTGTAGGTGTCGTCACTGGTACGAGCCAGGAAGCTGAAGGTCCCGAGCGCGAGCTTCTTGGTGATCGTGTAGATGCCGATCGCGTCCGTGTGGCCCTGCGCCACGAGGACGCCGTTGCGGTAGAGGCTGACCAGCCGGCCGGTTCGCGCCGGGTAGACCCGGCCGGTGAACGTGTAGGCCCCGACCCCGATCCGCTTGGCGTTGATCGACGCCACCGAGCGCACCTGGATGAGCGGCTGCCCACTGGCCAGGCCGCTCGCGGTCTGAGCCATGATCCGGGTGTTCTTCGTCGGTGCGTGGCTGGTCGTGCCGTGACCTGCTGCGTCCAGGACGACCGTGGTGATGGGGCTGTACGACGTCGCCGGCTGCGTCTTCGACAGCACTGTCAGCGTCGACCCCGGCGTGCCGGTGTAGGTCACGATCACGTGCTGGCCGGCACTGATGACGCTGGAGGCGAGTGCGACGGTCGGCGCGACCTCGGTCGACGCGGTCGCACTGGGCGTCGGGCTGGACGACGCGCCAGGGCTCGGACTGGCGCTCGGCGAGGCGCTGGCCGAGACCGACGGGCTCGGCGACGGCGACGCGGATGGATTGGGGGCGGCCGGCGAGTTGGACTCGGCGCGAATGGTGACGGTGGTGAAGGCAGGAGCTGCGCTCACGTTCGACTCGACCACCGAGGACCCACCTGGTGCGATCGTGTCGTCGTTGACGAACGCGTCGTCCTCGTTCACGACAACGCTGCCGTTGTAGAAGGTGAAGACGACGTTGACGAAGTCGGCATCAGTGGTGTTGTCGTTGCGAACGGTCCCGGTGATGGGCCGCAGTCCGTTCGCATCTGCGGGTCCGATGGTCGCGTCGGCCGTGAAGTTGTGGTTGGGCACGTCAGGAGCGTCCATCGCAGACACGGACGCCGTGTAGTGGTCATAGCCCGCGGGCGTCGTGAACACCTCGTGGAACGACGACTTCTCCCCCGGCGCCAGCCGAGCAAGGGCGCTGTTGGTGAAATCCGTCCCCAGCTGCGTGCCGGCAGTGTCGAAGAAGACGAAGTCGACCTGGATCGACTCGATGTTGGTCGTGCCGGTGTTCTGCAGCTCGCCGACGACGTGGTGATCGGTATTCGAGTCGAGGTAGGTGGACACGGTCGCCGGCAGGATCTGCACCCCGGCGCTGGCGTTGGCGGCCGGGGCGAACCAGGCGACCAGGCCGGCTGCCACGAGGGCGGTGGACGCGACGGCGGTCGTGACGGCGGCGGTGAAGCGGCGAGCAGGCAGGCCCATGCGGAAGACGTCCCCTACGAGTGATGCGGGACCCGTCGCCCGGCTTGCCCCTGATCGTTCTCGATCCCGAGGCAGGCCGAAATAGTCCGATCTGACGGTTCCTGGGGGGTCGATCGAGCGCGAACTCGACCGGGCACCGAGCGTGTCGCGGAGCCGAGGCGAGCGGGCGCTGGGAAAGACTGCGGCCATGAGCAAGGTGGACGCGATGCGCGCGCTGAAGCAGGCCCGACTCGAGGAGCAGCGACGGGGTGCCCCCGCACCGCCGGCCGTGGCCCGCCGGGCGGTGCCTGCTGCGGCCCCGGCCGCGAAGCCCGTCACCGCGGTGGCGGAGACCTCCGGATCGGGCGCCTGCGGGCACCGCAACATCAGCGGCCGGGAGTGCACCCGCGACAGCGGGCACAGCGAGAAGAGCCACCGCTACAGCTGACCGAGAACCACCGATAGCGTCGGGCCGTGCCCGAGACGCCTGTCCGCAAGGTCGCAGCTGACGCGCTGACCCCAGGCGAGCCCACCCCGGGCATCGTGCGCGAGGCCGCCATCGTCCTCGACGACGTGTGGTCAGGGCGGGCGCTCACCGAACCCGGCGTGACCAGCGGCTGGCACCACCACGGCGATCACGACACGTTCATCTACGTCGTACGCGGCGGCTTTCGGGTGGAGACGTCCTCGGGCGTCGTCGAAGGCGCTCCCGGCGACTTCCTGCACGTTCCGGCCCACACGGTGCACCGGGAGAGCAACCCGAGCCTCCAGACGGCGGAGGTGGTGCTTGTCCGTCGCGGCACCGGGCCCGTGGTCGTCAATGTCGACGACCCGCTCCGGTAAAGACGGCAGACGTCCCCAGTGCGCAACGATGCGCGCATGTCACCGCGGTCGCGCGAAGCAGCGGTGCTGCTTGCCGTCCTGGTGGTGCAGGTCCTCGCCCCGCACACCGGCGGCGGTCACGTCGGCGCCGCGGCCGGTGGCATCGCCACGCTCTCCGCCATCGGCCAGACGGCCGTCCTCCTGGTTCGCCGGCGCCGGCCCCGGGAGGCATCCCTAGGGATCCTTGCGCTCTACGCCGTGCAGGTGGCCGCGATCGACGTGGTCCCTCCACTCGCCCTGCTGCTCGCGCTCTGGACGCTCGCCGCCAGCCTCCCCGACCAGGCACGGGCAGTCCGCGCGACCGCAGCGCTCACCGCGGCATCGGTGGTCGTGATCGCCGGGGGCGAGGCCCTGCACACGGGGACCGGACTCGGCATCCTGACGGCCGGAGTCACGGTGGCGGTCGCCCTCGTCGCCCTGCTGCGCCGCAGCGAGCGCGGCCGCCTGGAGGCCGTCCGCGCGGAGTCGGCGACGGCGGAGCGGCTGCGGATAGCCCGCGACCTGCACGACCTCGCCGGTCATGGGCTCGGAGTCGTGGCCGTGCAGTCGAGTACGGCCCGCATGGCACTGGACGCGGGTGATCACACGACAGCGTCGACGGCACTGGCGGCGGTCGAGGCCAGCAGCCGCACCGCGCTGAAGGAGATGCGACAGCTGCTCGGTGTCCTGCGCGACGCGCAGACCGCGCCGGCCCCCGGGCTCGCCGACATCGACACCCTGATCGCAGGCGTCCGCGCCGGTGGCACCACTGTCTCGGCGCACACCGAATCCGTCGACGTCTCCCCAGGTACCGGTCTGGCCGCCTACCGGGTCGTGCAAGAGGCACTCACCAACGCCGTCAAGCACAGTCCCGGCGCCGCCGTCGACGTGCGCGTCGCTGCCGACGATGGGTTGCTCCATGTCCACGTCACCTCGGTCGGCGCGCGAAGCCGTGGTCCCGGCACCGGCTCCGGACTGGACGGCATCGCGGCGCGGGTCGCCGCTCTCGGCGGCGTCAGCACCATCGGTCCCGTTGCCGACGGCTGGTCGGTCGACGTCGAGCTGCCTCTGGAGGCCTCGTGACCATCCGGGTGGCCCTGTGCGACGACCAGGCGCTGGTGCGCGACGGCCTGCAGGTGCAGCTCGGTCTCGCCGACGGCATCGAGGTCGTCGGCACTGCCGCGGACGGCGAGCAGGCCGTCGTACTCGCCCGCCGCGAGCTCCCCGACGTCCTCGTCATGGACATCCGCATGCCCGTGCTCGACGGCATCGAGGCCACCCGCCGGATCGTCAAGGACCCGGCCACCGAAGGCGTCCGCGTCCTCATCCTCACGACGTTCGACCTCGACGAGCACGTCTACGCGGCGCTCGCGGCGGGCGCCAGCGGCTTCCTGCTCAAGGACGCGACCCCGGAGGAGATCGTCCACGCCGTCCGCGTCGTCGCAGCCGGTGAGTCGCTCCTCGCGCCGACTGTGACGTCTCGGCTGGTGCGCGAGTTCGCGACCCGCCCCACCACCGGCAAGCCGCGCAACGGCCGGCTCGACGGGCTGACCGAGCGCGAGGTCGAGGTGCTGCGGCTGGTCGCCGCGGGCCTGTCCAACGCCGAGCTCGCCGAACGACTCGTGCTCAGCGCCGCCACCGTCAAGACGCACGTCAGCCGCATCCTCACCAAGCTCGGTCTCCGTGACCGGGCCCAGCTCGTCGTGGCCGCCTACGAGGCCGGACTGGTCGTGCCGGGCACCGCCTGACCTACATCGGAAGATGTACGACGGCGACCTGCGACGTACACCGAAGTGCCCTCTTGCGGCCGACGATCTGAGGGTGCCAGATCCCTAGCGTCGCCGGCATGACACGCATCGAGATCGACGGACTCACCAAGCGCTACCGCGGCGTGGCGGCGGTAGACGACCTCACGTTCGCCCCGGCCCCTGGCCGGGTGACCGGCTTCGTCGGCAACAACGGCGCCGGCAAGTCGACCACCCTCCGCATGCTGCTCGGGCTCACCCGCCCGACGGCTGGCACGGCGACCATCGACGGCCATGCGTACGCCGACCTGGCCGACCCGCTCAGGGCCATCGGCGCCATGGTCGACCCGAACGTCTTCCACCCCGCACGCAGCGGACGCAACGCGCTGCGCGTCGTGGCCCGCGCCGCGAAGCTGCCTGACGCGCGCGTCGACCAGGTCCTCGGTCTCGTGGACCTGGACAAGGCCGCCGGCCGCCGCGTCGGCGGTTACTCGCTCGGCATGCGGCAGCGCCTCGCCCTCGCCGCCGCACTGCTCGGCGACCCGGCCGCTCTGATCCATGTCGAGCCGGCCAACGGCCTGGACCCGCATGGCGTCCACTGGCTGCGGGGGTTGCTGCGCGGCCTCGCCGCCGAGGGCCGCACCGTCCTCATCTCGAGCCACCTGCTCGCCGAGCTCGCCCAGACCGTCGACGACGTCGTCGTCATCGACGAGGGCCGCCTCGTCACCCACCAGCCGATGAGCGCCCTGCTCGCGTCGGCAGAGGGCTCCTCGCTCGAGGACGTCTTCATGTCCCTCACCACCCGGAAGGTCCCGTCATGACGCCCCTGCTGTCGGCCGAGCTGCTCAAGGCCCGCACCACCCGCGCCCTCTGGATCGCAGTCCCCGTGGTCCTCGTCCTCGCCGCAGCCATCCCCGTCATCAGCGGCGGACTGGCCGGCAGCGGCGACGTGCCCGCACTGAGCTCCAAGACGTTGCTCGACTTCGTCCGCGCACCCGTGCAGCTCGCCGGCGCTGCGGTGCTGCTCGTCGGCCTGCTCTCGGCGGCAGGTGAGTTCCGGCACCGGACGGTCTTCCTGACCCGGCTCGCCGAGCCGAAGCCGGCTCGCGTGCTCGGCGCCAAGCTGGCGGCCGTGGCCCTGATCGGGCTCCTGGTCGGCCTCGTCGTGGACGTCATCACAGTCATCACGGGCGCGGGCGTGCTGCACACGCACGACATCCCGGTCCACGTCTCGTCGTACGGCGTCCCTCGCATCCTGCTTGTCGTGCCGGTCGTCCTCGCCGCGTACGGCGTCATCGGGGTCGCCGTCGGAACACTCATCCGCAGCACGGCCGGGGCTGTCGGGGCCACCCTGGTCTGGGCCTTCGTCATCGAGGGCATCCTGCCGGTCGTCACCAACGCGCCGCACCTGGCGGACCGGCTGCCCTCGGGTGCCTTCCGCGCCGTGCTGCACACGCACGCCACCGCAGGCGGCCCCGCCCCGTCCACGGCGGCCGCACTCCTTGCCGCCTACGCGGTAGGCCTCGTCGCCGTGGCGAGCCTGCTCGACAAGGTGCGCGAGCTCTAGACCGTGCTGCAGTCGACGAGCAGCCGGCCCGCCGACTCCGCGTCGACGGGTCGGCTGTAGAGGTAGCCCTGGACGAACTCGCACCCCAGCTCGAGCAGCCGGCTCTCCTGCTCCGCGGTCTCCACGCCCTCGGCCACCGTGCGCAGCTTGAGAGAGACGGCCATCGCGAACACCGCAGCCAAGACCGCGTCACCGTCACGGTCGTTGACCCGACGGACGATCGAGCGATCCACCTTGAGGATGTCGATCGGCAGCCGGGACACCGCCGCGAGGGCGCTGTAGCCCGTGCCGAAGTCGTCGAGCGCGATGCGTACGCCGCCGCGACGTAGGTCGCTGAGAATCCCGGCGGCGTGCTCGTCGACGGCGAGTGACTCGGTCACCTCGAGCGCGATCAGCTCCGGTGGCACACCCGTCGCAAGGCACCGACGCACGACGGCCGGGAAGCTTCGTGACGACAGCTGCCGCGGGGAGACGTTGACGCTCATGCTGATCCGGTGGCCGGCCGCCAGCCAGCTGCGCAGCTGCGCCACCGCTTTCACCAGCACGTGCTCACCGATCTCGTGGATCAGCGCGGTCGACTCGGCGATGGGAATCCACTGATCGGGCGGCAGCATCTCGCCGTCCTGCTGCCACCTCGCCAACGCCTCGAACCCGATGATCTGCCGGTCCGGCAGGCTGAGGATCGGTTGGTAGTGGACGACGATCTCACCCCGCTCGACCGCACCGATCAGCCGACGCTCGAGATCCGCGCGATACACGACAGCTGAGCGCAACCCCTCGTGGAACTGACCGATCACCGCGCCGCCGCGGGCCTTGGCGTCGTACATCGCGGTGTCGGCGTCCCTCAGCAAGGTGTCGGCATCGACATGGCTGACACCACCCGTCGTCGCAGTGACGATCCCGATGCTTGCCGTCACGCTGGCATCGACGTTGCGCGTAACGAACCTCCGGTCGAAGACGGCGGCCAACCGCAGGCCCAGGGCCTCCACGTCGTCATCGCCGTCGGCGTCCGTGCACATCACGACGAACTCGTCCCCGCCGAACCGGCCGACGACATCGCAGCCGCGAAGGACCGAGCCCAGCCGGCGGGCCAGTTCCTGCAGCACCTCGTCACCGGCCGGATGCCCGTGCAGGTCGTTCACCGAGCGGAACCGGTCGATGTCGCAGAGGGCAACCGCCACCGTGGACGGCGCCGCGCTTCCGGTGGCCAGGGCCGCGTTGATGAGGTCAGTCACCCCTGACCGGTTGACCAGGCCGGTGAGCTCATCAGTGCTGGCGCGCCGGCGCAGCTCGTCGTTGCTCCGGTGCTGAGCTTGAGCCCCCGCAACGACCGCACCCACCGCGGCGACGAACTCGCGGTCCTGCTCTGGCTCGTCCGGGTGCGCGGCCATCCCCGCGATGGCGCGGTCGGCACCGGCCAGCACGGCAGGCAGGTCCGCGGTCAACGCGAAGTTGCCCAGCTCGGCGAGCAGGTGCTGACGGTCAGCGAGCCGTCGTACGGTGCGGTAGGAGTTGAGCTGACGGGTCCACAGCATCGCGGCGATCGCCAGCAGGGCCGGGAACGGGACGTAGCCGGAGAGCACTTCTGCCGCGGTGGGCTCGCCCGATACGACCGTGACGACTGCCAGGACGAGCGACGTGACCAGGCCGCCGCTCAGCAGCATGCGCTCGCGGTCCGAAGGACCGCGCCCGATGCTGAGACAGAGGTAGCCGAAGACGAGCACGATGATGGCCAGTCCCGTGGGTGCCATGAGCGGCCCGTACGACGGGAGACCCCGATCCAGCCGGTGCTGGTAGACGAGGTCGGTGCCGGGCCAGAGCGCCAGCCGGGCCCCCGAGACCAGGACAAGGGCCACGGCAACCCACCGCGGCGGCGGCTGTCCGGCGACGCTGCCGGCCAGCGGGAGCGTGGCGATGCCGAGAACCGCGAGTGCGGCAGACCGCGTGAACAGCAGCCAGTCGAGGCGGCCAGGCGAGGACAGCGCGCGCAGGACGGCGTCGTTCGAGATGAAGACCGCTGCCGTTGCCACGGAGGTCACGACCATCCACCGCGCCGAGGACCGCGGACCTTCCCACCGCCAGACGCTGGCCTGCTGCGCGGCGAGCAGAAGGGCGAACCCCGCCAGAACGAGCTGGAACTCGGCCACGGCCGACCACCCGGTGGTCATGCAGACGTCCCCCGACACTGTTTGACAGCAAAGTCGGAACCATACTTGACGTCTAGTACTGAGTCAACCGTAAGATAACGGCATGCCTGCACCGGAAGCCCGCACCCCCGACCGCCGCCAGCGCAAGTCGCGGGCCGCCCTTCAGCAGGCGCTGCTGACCCTGATCGCGACCAAGCCCTATGACGCGATCACGATCGAGGACGTCACCGCGACGGCCGACGTCGCGCGCGCGACGTTCTACGCGCACTACAAGGACAAGGCGACGCTGCTCGAGGAGGCCAACCGGGAGCTGATCCAGGAGCTGACCGAGCGGGTGGACGTGGTCGGAGCACGCGGCCCCGTCTACACAGCAGCTGCGGTCCTCGCGGTGTTCGAGCACGCGCGTGAGCACTCCGACCTCTACCGGTTGGTCGTCAGCGGCGCGGGCGGGGCGGCCGTCCGGTCAGAGCTGGTCCGCTCTTTCGAGGCGGTCACCGAGGAGATCCTCTCCCGGATGGCGGGCGCGGCGCGCGCTCCGCGCGAACCCATGGACGTCGTCGTGCGAGGGTTCGTCGGCGGTCTGCTCCTGACGGTCGAGGGCTGGCTGGGTGAGACTCGGCCGGCACCGGCGCAGGACATCGCAGTCCAGTTCCTCAACGCGCAGGTACAGGGGCTCGAGTGGTCGCTCGGGTTCGCTCCTGGCGAGACCCGGCTGGACACCACGGACCTCGCAGGCTCGGCTGCGCAGCAGTAAGCCCTGCCACCTCTTGCCCTGCAGGCGCAGCCCGGCCAGGGTGAGCCCCAGCCGCGGGAAACAGCACCGCGCATTCGAGGGGACCATCATGGCCGGGTTCGTGCAGATCATCGAGTTCACGACAACGCGCCCCGACGAGGTGAAGTCTCTGGGTGACGAGTACCGCGCCGGCCGGTTGGCCAGCGGGGACAGGGTTCCGGTGATCCGCGGGACGATCGCGGCCGATCGCGATCGTCCCAACACGTACCTCAACATCGTGGAGTTCGCCTCCTACGAGGACGCGATGGCGAACTCCAACAACCCGGCGACCACCGAGTTCTCGCAGAAGATGATGACCCTGTGCGACGGGCCGCCGCGGTTCTACAACCTCGACGTCATGGAGATCACGGAGTTCTCCAAGAGCTGAGCAGTCACGTTCCCGGCCGGACCAGGCCGCACTCGTAGGCGAGAACCACTGCCTGCACTCGATCGCGCAGCTGCAGCTTCGAGAGCAGGTGATTGACGTGTGTCTTGACGGTGGCCTCGGAGACGAACAGCTCGGCAGCGATCTCGGCATTGGACAGTCCACGAGCCAGCTGGGTGAGGACTTCGCGCTCGCGGTCGGTGAGACCCCGAAGGGCATGCGGTGGGCCCGCCGGCGGAGGGGCGGCCAGGTAACGCTCGACCAGGCGCCGGGTGAGAGACGGAGCCAGCAGAGCCGCTCCCTCCGCCACGACCCTGATGCCCTGGACGAGCTGCGCCGTCGGGACCGACTTGAGCAGGAACCCGGATGCGCCGGCGGTCAGCGCGGCATAGACGTACTCGTCCAGGTCGTAGGTCGTGAGGATCAGTACCCGGGTCTCGGGAGACCGCACGGCCATGGCGCGGGTCGCCTCGATCCCGTCCATGATCGGCATCCGGATGTCGACGAGCGCGACATCCGGTCGGAGCCGCTCCGCCTGCTCCACGGCGGCTCTGCCGTCAGCTGCGTCTCCGACGACCTCGAATCCGCCGTGCGCCTCCAGCACCGTCCGCAGGCCGGATCTGATCAGCTCCTGGTCATCGGCCAGGAGGACGCGGATCACGCGGGCGATTCGGCCGGGATGATCGCCTCCACGCGCCAGCCGTGCCCGCGATCAGGACCAGCCCGCAGCTCCCCGCCGTACATCTCCACTCGCTCCCGCATCCCGACCAGACCGTGCCCGCCCGGCAGGGCATCGGACCGACGCGCGGGCCCGGGGTCCTCGACGCTCACGACGATCGCGGCCGCCTCTCCCGCCACCCGGACGCGAACGCGACCGCTCATCGAGTGCTTCAGCACGTTCGTCAACGACTCCTGGACGATCCGGCACAGGCTGACCTCAGCGCCCGGCGGCAGCGGAGGCAACGCATCGCCGACCTCCAGGTCGACAGCCAGTCCCGGAGCCCCGCGCACGATGCTCTCCAACTGGGACAGCCCGGGCTGCGGCTGCGCCTCGTCTGGGCCTTCCCGCAGCAGATCGAGCAGTCGTGCCGTCTCGGACAGCGCGTCGCGACCCGCGCGCTGCACGGCTTCGATTGCTGCCTGCGCGCGATCGGGTTCGCTGCGAAGCACCTGCTCGGCCGCATTGGCTTGCACGACCATCACCGAGACCGTGTGCGCGATCAGGTCGTGCAGCTCACGCGCGATCCGGGTGCGCTCCTGGGAGATGGCGATCGTGCGTTCGGCGGCAGCTGCGGCCTCGAGTGCGGCATGCCGCGTCTGCAGGACCCGCCCCATCGACAGCGAGCCGAAGGTCAGGACCGCACCGAAGACGGGGTCAGAACCCTGCACGCCGCCGTCGAACGCCTTGCTCAGCACGACGAGTCCGACCAGCACGAGCCCGACCAGCAGAGCCCTGCGCAGGGGCAGGCGCGCGCCCGCCCCGTAGGCCGCGATCCCCAGCACCAGCAGCGGCGCCATGGGCTGGTTCAGGTCGATGCCCGCGACCGCCATGAGCACGACGCAGCCGACGCTGACGATGGCGGCGGCGGCCGGCCATCGGACGCGGCCAATCAGCGGAAGCGGTGCGAGCACAGAGAGAAGGGCAGCTGCCGCGACCGGCCGGACCGGTCCGAGAAAGGACTCGAGAACGCCGAGAAGCACAACGGCCAGCGGCAGCCCCAGGAGAAGGGCACGTTGTCGCAGCAGCCGCATGTCCGGGAACTTAGCCGCCGTACGACGGCGACCGGATCAACCTTGAGATGGACACGATCAACCGGCCGGCCGACGACGTGGACGCAGCGCGCGTATCAGCATCCCGGCATGGAGAACTCAACCCTCGTCAAGGCCGCGCTGCTCGCGCCACTGCCGGCCATCGCCTTCGAACCCATCACCGCCTCGGCCTACTTCCGCACCAAGGACGGGGCGTCATCGGCGAACCCGTCCTGGATCTCGGTGTGGACACGGCCCGTGCAGCAGCACCTCCACGGGCTTTTCACCTGGGCATCGGCCGACACGGTGTACCTCACCTACGGGAAGGTCTTCACCCTCGCCTTCGCCGGCATGCTGTGCGGCCTGGTCGCCCTTCGCCGCACCGACGCCGCCGATGCCGGCCGCTTCCGGTGGGCCTGGAAGGTCGGCGTCGCCGCCTACGCACTGGCACTGCTCGGCATCATCGGGGAGTACTGGTCACCCTGGAGCAACCTCGCGTTCGTCGGGTTGTCCCTGCCGTCGATCCTGCTGCTCTTCGTCATCTCGCCGTTCCTGGGGGCGCGCATGCTGAAGCAAGGGATCGGGTCCCGCCCCGGCGCATGGATGG
>JAVXVI010000339.1:0-6799 GCA_032230005.1 Actinomycetota bacterium
CGATGGAGGGCTACCAGGTCGCCCGCCTCGAGGACGTCGTCGAGACCGCCGACATCTTCGTCACCGCGACCGGCAACAAGGACATCATCATGGCCGCCGACATGGCCAAGATGAAGCACCAGGCGATTGTCGGCAACATCGGCCACTTCGACAACGAGATCGATGTCGCCGGGCTCGCGAAGACCAAGGGCGTCACGCGGATCAACATCAAGCCGCAGGTCGACGAGTGGACCTTCGCTGACGGCCACTCGATCATCCTGCTGTCGGAGGGCCGCCTGCTGAACCTCGGCAACGCGACCGGTCACCCGTCGTTCGTGATGAGCAACAGCTTCACCAACCAGACGATCGCCCAGATCGAGCTCTGGACGAAGACCGAGGAGTACCCCGTCAACGTCTACGTGCTCCCGAAGCACCTGGACGAGAAGGTCGCGCGGCTGCACCTGGAGGCGCTCGGCGTACGGCTCACCGAGCTGCGCAAGGACCAGGCCGAGTACATCGGCGTGGACGTCGAGGGTCCCTACAAGCCGGACCACTACCGCTACTAACAACGAAGCCGGCAGGTGCGCGGCGCATGACGTCGAACTCTCGGCGTCATGCGCCGTTTCGCCGTTGTTGCCCTGCTGGGCCTGCTCGGGCTGCTCGCCACCCCGGCCGGCGCCGCTGACAAGGGCTACGGCGCGGGGACGCTGACGCACGGGGTCTACCCGAAGGCGGGTGCGCCCGGCGCCCGCGCCTACGCGCTCTACACACCGAAGCGGCTGCCGGCGCACCCGCCGCTGTTCGTCTACCTGCACGGCTGCAACCAGAACGCCGACGACGTGGCTGTCGGCGAGAAGCTCGGCCTGCTGGCCGACCAGAAGGGCTTCGTCGTCCTGTACCCGGAGCAGCTGCACGCCGCGACGTTCAGCTATCCGGTGAGTGACGGCAACGGCGCCAACTGCTGGAACTGGTTCCTGCCCGACCACCAGTCCCGCGACAAGGGGGAGCCGGCGACCCTTGCCGGCATGACCCGGGCGGTCATGGCCCGTCAGCACATCGACCCCAAGCGGGTCTGGGTGGCCGGCGCCTCGGCCGGCGCGGACATGGCGACCATCCTCGGCGCGACCTACCCCGACCTCTACGCCGCCATCGCGCCGCTGGCCGGCTGCGCCTACCGCACCTGCACCGACGCCGACGGCACCGCCGCCCTCGCTGCCATGGGCGCCCACAAGCGGGTCATGCCGGCCTTCGTCGTCAACGCCAGCACGGACATGGTCAACAACGTCGCCATGGGCGCGACAGCCGTGAAGCAGTGGGCAGCCACCGATGACCTCGCCGACAACGGGGCGGCCGACGGCAGCGTCCCGCAGCAACCCACCTCGACGACCCAGCACGACGCTGTCCAGGGCGCCCCGCCGGGGGACCCCTGCGTCGGCAACAGCCGGCTGCCGTGCGTGGGCGGCGCGCTCGGGCTCAGGGCCTACCCCTACACCGAGATGCGGTACGACGACGCGCGCGGCCGCACAATCGTGCTCGTCTGGCTGATCCACGGGGCCAACCACGCGTTCACCGGCGGCGATGCGCGCGGGACCTTCGTCGACCCGGTCGGGCCGGGTCTGGGCGCCGCGATGTACGCGTTCTTCGCGGCCCACCCGATGCCCTGAGCGGCCCTCCGCTTGTAGATCTCACAAGATCTGGCTGGAGATTCACCCAGGGGGACGGGAGGAACCCGACCCGGGCGTGGCGAAACTCACAGCCGACCTGCAACGCCGCTGCAACCCGGGGGATCCATGCCCATCCCAGCTTCTCGGCGGATCGGCCGCCGTCGCGGTCGGTGCGCGCTCCTCGCGATCGCCGGTCTCACGGCCGTGACGGCCTGCAGCTCGGCCCCTCCGCCGCCCTCGGCGCTCGAGCAGAACGGCGGCTCGACCGGCGGCGCCGTGGCCGGCGGTACGACGGGGACGACCGGGTCCGCTGCGGCCGCGCCCGGTGCCGCCGCAACCACCGGGCCGGTGGCCGCCGGCAGCACTGGCGCGACGACGTTCACCAAGAACGGCGCCACGGTGACCACGACGACCCGCGGCGGCAAGACGGTGACCACGACGACCCGCGGCGGCACGACCACGACCACGGTCGCCGGGCCGCCGACCAACGCCAACGGGTCCCATCTGTTCCGGCCCGACGAGGAGCGCATCGGCCTCACCAACACGTCGCTCACGATGTGCGCGCACGCTGCCTTGACCTATGGACAGGCCTTCGGCACCAAGGACACCGACTTCAACGTCTTCTGGCAGGCGCTGAACACCGAGAAGAACGGCATCTACGGCCGCAAGGTGACGGTCACCTACGAGAACGACGACTACAAGCCGACGACCGCCGTCGATGCCGCCACCAAGTGCAAGGCCAAGGGCATCTTCATGCTGCTCGGCGGGATCGGCTTCGACCAGATCCCCGCCGTCCGCAACTGGGCGGAGCAGAACCGGATGCTCTACGTGCACCACACCGCGACGATCGAGGGAACCCGCGGTCAGCGCTTCAGCTTCTCCGAGCTGCCGACGGTGGAGCGCACGGGTGAAGCGTTCGCGCAGCTGGCCGGCGCGAAGTACAAGGGCAAGCGGATCGGCATCATCGAACGGGACAGCTCGAACTGGACGCCGGGGGTCAAGGCGTTCCGCAAGGTGGCGGCGAAGTACGGCCTGAACATCGTGGCCGACACCAAGGTTGCCAACAACAAGGGCAGCTACACCGACGATCTGCTCACGATGAAGAACGCCAACGTCGACGTCGTGTGGGCGTGGATGAACGCCCTCGAGTCCACGGAGCTGCTCAAGCAGGCCAAGTCGCAGCAGTTCAACCCGCACTGGCTGCTGTTCCCGTTCAACCTGACCAGCCAGACGCTCGGAAGCGACGCGATGAACCCCCCGCTCGACGGGGTGGCGATGTACCCGGCGTACTCCAAGGGCGACTACTCCGGCGGATTCGCCAGCTACGCCGACGACGTCAGGGAGTTCGAGCGGCAGTACGCGAAGTACGACAGCGGCATCGACCTCGGCGGCATCGGCGGGGACCTCCTGTTCCTCAACTGGGTCGGCCAGAAAGCGCTCTACGTGCAGCTCATGCAGTGCGGCAAGGACTGCACCCGCGACAAGTTCATCGACGTCATGCGCAGCTACAACAAGGACCAGCGCCCCTCGAGCAGCAGCTGTCCGATCAACTTCTCGGGCGACGGCTTCCACGGATCGGACTCGCTCAACTTCATGGAGACCTACAACTCGCCGTCGGGCAAGGTCAACTGGCGCACGACGCAGCTGTGCGTGAGGCCCTGATGGGACAGGTACTCGTCCTCGGTCTGATCAACGGCGGGATCTACGCGATCTTCGCCCTCGGTGTGGTGCTCGTGTACCGCGGCACCGGTGTGCTCACCTTCGCCAACGGCGAGATCGGCACGCTCTCGCTGTACTTCGCCTACTTCCTCGTCGAGCACCTCGGCACGCCCTGGCTCGTGGGCGCCGCTGGAGCCATCCTCATGGCGGCGGTCGTCGGCGGCCTGTTCGAGTTCCTCTTCGTGCGTCGGATGGTGCAGGCCGACCCGGTCACGACGGCCGTTCTGACGGTGGGGCTTCTTCTGCTCCTGCTCGCGCTGGAGTTCTTCTGCTTCGGCGCGAGCCCGCGGGACCTGCGGCCGCCGACGAGGACCGGCACCTTCTCTGCCGCGGGGGTCGTGGTGCACCCGTGGCAGGTGGCGGCGCTGGTCGTCGCACTGGCCCTGGGCTTCGGGCTGCAGTCCGCGCTCCGGCGCAGTGACTTCGGCCTGGGTGTCCTCGCCGCAGCGCAGGATCCCACCGCTGTGCGGTTGGTCGGTGCGCCGCTGTCGCGGATCACCCTCACCGTGTGGTCGGTCGGCGCCGGCCTGTCCGGCCTCGCGGCTCTCCTCGTCGAGCCGAGCGTCGGCTTCATCACCCCCGGCTATGCCAGCGAGCTGTTCGTCATCGGTCTGGCTGCGGCCGTCATCGGCGGCCTCACGAGCCTTCCCGGCGCCGTGTACGGCGGCGTGGTGCTCGGGATCGCCCAGTCGGCGTCGAGTCGCTGGCTCAGCTCGTTCGGCGTCAGCGGGCTGCAGTACATCGTCGTCCTGACGGTGCTCCTCGTCGTCCTGCTCGGCCGGGCCTACCTCCCGGAGCTGCGCCGGCGGTTCGACGCGCCGCCGAGCCCGCAGCCGCAGCAGGCGACGACGGCCGGAGCGGTCGCGTGACCGCCGCCGTGCTCACCCGTCGGCTGCCGGCGAAGCGGCTGCCGGTCCCGACGCTGCTCATCGCGCTGGTCGCGGCCGCCGTGCTGCCGCCCCTGATCGGCCGGACACCGCTGCTGTCCGACCCCAACGCCCTGCTGCTGTGCCGTGCATGCGGCTTCGCCATCGCGGCCATCTCGCTGAACCAGCTGATGGGCTACGCCGGTCAGATCTCGCTCGGGCAGTTCGCGTTCGTCGGCATCGGCGCCTTCGGCACCGGCATCGTGACGGGCGTCAACGACCTGCGCATGCCCTGGCTCGTCGGTGTCGTGGCGGCTGCGGCGGTCGGCGCCGTACTCGCTCTGCTGGTCGGTCTGCCCGCCCTGCGGCTGCGCGGGCTCTACCTCGCGGTCGTGACGATCGCCGTCGCCTACGCGTCCTGGCAGTGGTTGTTCCGGTTCGAGCGGATCGGCGGGGGATCGGCCGGCAAGGTGCTGCCACATCCCTACGTCAACGGCCATGCGATCTCCCGCAACGCCGACTTCCTCGCGATCGCCTTCGTCACGCTGGTGCTGATCTGGCGCCTCGACGTCAACCTGGTGCGGTCCCGCTTCGGGCGGGCCTTCCAGGCGCTCAAGGCGGACGAGAAAGTCGCTGCGTCCTTCGGCGTCGACGTCGCGCGATACAAGCTGCTGGCCTTCATGATCTCCGGGGCCGTCGCCGGCATCGGCGGCTCCATCTACGGGACCGCCTACGGCACCGTCACCGGCGACACCTTCGACTACTCGCAGTCGCTGCTGCTGGTCGTCATCGTCGTCATCGGCGGGCTTGGGAGCCGGGTCGGCGTGGTCGTGGCGACGTTCTTCGCGGTGCTGCTGCCGACGCTGCTGTTCCAGTTCGAGGGGCCGTTCCAGGACCTGACCGGCCACACGATCCGCGGGATCGACCTGATCATCAACGCGGTGCTGCTGATGTACACGATCGCCCGGCACCCTGACGGGCTGGCCGGTGCCGTCGCAGAGACCCGCGAGAAGCGCGCCCGGCGGCGCGGGGGCGAGCCGCCGCTGCCGCCGACCCGGCCGAACCTGCCCTCGCTGGGTCGAGCCAGCGGCATGCCCGAGCCGCGCAAGCTGCGCCCCGGCACGGCGGTGCTCGACGTGCACGGCGTCAGTGTCCGCTTCGGCGGCCTGCAGGCGGTCGACAACGCGTCGCTGCGCGTCGACCGCGGCACCATCGTGGGGCTGATGGGCCCCAACGGCGCCGGAAAGACGACGCTGTTCAACGCCATCACCGGCACTCTCCGGCCCGACGCAGGACGCGTGGAGCTGCTCGGCCAGGACGTCTCCGATCTGCCGGCCCACGCGCGAGCGGCCCTTGGAGTGGGCCGGACCTTCCAGCTGATCGGGCTGGTCAAGGGTCAGTCGGTCTACGAGAACCTGCTGATCGCGCAGCACCTGGCGACGCCGTACGGCCTCGCCTCCGGCCTCACCCGGCTCGGTGCCAGCCGCTGGTTCGAGCGCGAGATCCGCGAGCGCGCCGACGCAACCCTCGAGGGAATGGGCTTCCAGCGCTACGCCCGGACGCCGGTCGGTCGGCTCTCGCACGGCCAGCAGCGCATCGTCGAGATCGCCTGTGCGCTCGTCACGAGCCCCGAGCTGGTGATGCTGGATGAGCCGAGCGCCGGGATGAGCCCCGCCGCTGCGGAGGACCTGGCCGCGACGCTTCGGGACATCCGCGACGTGCTGGGCCGGACCGTGCTGCTGATCGAGCACAACGTGCCGCTGGTGCTCGACGTCGCCGACGAGCTGTACGTCATGGACGCCGGGCGCGTCATCGCCGACGGCGAGCCGGTCGAGGTCGTGCAGCGTCCTGACGTCGTCACGGCCTACCTGGGTGCAGCGCCCGCGCGTGAAGGAGCGATGGCATGAGCCAGACACCGCTACTCGAGGTGCGTGACATCACCGCCGGCTTCGGCGCGGTGACCGTGCTTCACGGCGTCTCCTTCGAGGTCCCGCGGGGGAGCATCGCGGGAATCTTCGGTCTGAACGGCGCGGGCAAGAGCGTCACCATGAAGTGCCTGGCTGGCGTCGTACCGGTGCGGTCCGGTTCGATCCTGCTCGACGGCGAGGACATCACCAGGCTCTCGCCGGAGCATCGCGTCGCCCGCGGCATGGGTCATGTCCCGCAAGGACGGCAGGTCTTCCCGGACCTGACCGTCGAGGAGAACCTCCGGCTCGGGGCCTACACGCTGCGCCGCCGGGACAAGAAGCGATACGGCTCGGCGCTGGACGGTGTGTTCGACCGCTTCCCGGTGCTGCGGGACCGACGCAACCAGAAGGCCGGCACGATGAGCGGTGGGCAGCAAGCCTCGCTCGCCGTCGGTCGCGCGCTGGTCAACGAGCCGCAGCTGATCCTCGTCGACGAGCCCTCGGCCGGCCTGTCGCCGGTCGCGACGCTCGAGCTGGACGCCGTGCTGCAGGAGGTCGCGCGCACCGGCGTCACGATGGTCCTCGTCGAGCAGAACATCGCGTTCGGGCTGTCGCTCGTCGACACCGCGCACCTGATGCAGACCGGCACCGTCGTGCACAGCGG
>JAVXVI010000340.1:0-7985 GCA_032230005.1 Actinomycetota bacterium
AGACCGTCGGGTCCTCCTCGGCCCCCAGCTCGAGGATGCGGTCGACCGGCACGCCCTCGACGCCGTTGTCGCCGCCGAAGTAGCTGGCGATCATCTCGCGTGGGAACCGGTCGATGCCGGCCGGCACCGGGGTGTGGGTCGTGAAGACCGTGCCCGCCCGCACGGCCTCGCGCGCCTCGTCATACGTCAGCCCGATCTCGACGAGCTCGCGGATGCGCTCCAGTCCCAGGAAGCCGGCGTGCCCCTCGTTGGTGTGGAACACCTCAGGAGCCGGGTCGCCGGTCAGCGCGGTGTAGGCACGGATCGCCCGGACGCCGCCGATGCCGAGCAGCATCTCCTGGTGCAGCCGGTGGTCGGTGCCCCCGCCGTACAGACGGTCGGTCACCTCCCGCTCGGCGGGTGCGTTCTCCTCGACGTCGGAGTCGAGCAGCAGCAACGGGACCCGGCCGACCTGCGCCTTCCAGACCTGCGCGTGCAGCTTGCGGCCCTGCGGGAAGCCGACGGAGATCTTCAGCGGCGCACCGGTGGTGTCGGTGAGCAGCGTCAGCGGGAGCCCGTGGGGGTCGATCGGCGGGTAGCGCTCCTGCTGCCAGCCCTCGGCGTTGAGCGACTGCTTGAAGTAGCCGGCGCGGTAGAGCAGCCCCACACCCAGGATCGGTACGCCGAGGTCGGATGCCGCCTTGAGGTGATCGCCGGCCAGGATGCCGAGGCCGCCGGAGTACTGCGGCAGCACCTCGGTGATGCCGAACTCCGGCGAGAAGTACGCGATGGAAGCCGGCGCGTCCTGCAGCGACTGGTACCACTTGGGCGTCGCGAGGTACTCGCGCAGGTCGTCGTGCACCGCCTGCAGCCGACCGAGGAAGGCCTGGTCCACCGCGAGCGCCGCGAGCCGCTCAGGGCTGACCTCGCCCAGGAGCCGGATCGGGTCCTGGTTGACCGCTGCCCAGGTCTCCGGGTCGATGGACGCGAACAGGTCGAGGGAGGGGTGGTGCCACGACCACCGGAGGTTCATGACCAGCTCCCCCAGCGGGGCGAGCGGCTGCGGCAGCGCGAGGCGAACGGTGAACCGGCGGAGGGCTCTCACGGGGAGCGACCCTAGCCGCCGCCGATGTCACGGCCGTCACACCCTGGTCAAAACCCACCCGAAAGGGCCATGGCGGAACGCGCCCGCAACACCGACCCTGAGAGAACCCCCGAGAGAGGATGTTCCGTGCTGCGCGCGCTCATTGTCGACGACGACAGCGACATGCGCTTCCTGGTCCGCATGACCATCGAGGTCGCCAACCACGGTCTGGCCGTTGCCGGCGAGGCCAACAGCGGCACCGAGGCCATCGCTGCGGTCGAGGTCGATCGTCCCGAGGTCATCGTGCTCGACAACCGGATGCCTGGAATGACCGGGCTTGAGACGGCTCGTCACATCCTGTCCGAGCACCCGGAGCAGTCGATCATCCTGTTCTCCGCCTACCTCGACGCAGACACCATCGCCGAGGCGCGGGAACTCGGAATCCACGCCTGCATGGACAAGACGGACGTGGACCGGCTCCCGGAAGCCCTGTGGCAGCTGGCCGCCGGCGCCTGACGCCCGGCGGCACCGCCGTGGCGGCGGCCACCGTCGTGGTGCTCGTCGGCTCTGCGTTGTCCTGGGCGATCTGGTCGTACGACGCGGGCCAGCGGCACCGGACCGAGGATGCGGCAGCCACGGCGACCCTGAGCACGCTCGACCGGCGAGCGCAGGGGATCGCGCAGGTCATCGCCGGGCCGGTCGAGGGGCTCGCTGTGCTGAGCCCCAAGGAGATCCCCGCGGTGATCGGCATCGCCGGCCGCCCTGACGGCGCGGTCTCCGTCGCGTCCGGCGTCGTCCCCGACGGTGTCGATGCGACCCGCGTGGCGAGGGCCGCCAGGACCGCCATGGAGGTCACCCGCGACTCGGGCAACCCCATTGCGGCCCCGCTGACCGACGGCTACGTGCCGCTTGTCGTCGCAGTGGTCCCCGGAGGCGGCGGGTCACTGAGCACCGAGGAGCGACGGACCCGCGTCACCGGCTGGCGGGTCGCCCTGGTCTCGCCCAGCGGCCTGCTCGCGGGACTGCCGGCGACCAGCCCGCTCCCCGCCGGCCTGCGGGTCGACGGGCAACCCGTCGGTGACGTCCATAGCGGCGTCGTCGCCGGGACCATCCTCGTGTCCGGGCAGCCCTGGACGCTGTTCATGGGTCGACCCCCTGCGCACGTCTCCCGCGGCGCCCTGGGCGTCCTCGGCATCGCACTGCTCGGCGGCTTGGCCTGCCTGCTCTCCGACATTCGCGTCCAGCGCACGCTTGCCGTCGAGCGCATGGCCAACGCCGCGCTCGAGCGGGAGACGCGGACCGTCGCCGAGCTGGGGCCGCTCCTGCAGAGCAGTCTCGACCTCGCCGAGGTGCTGCCAGCCGTAGCGCTCCGGCTGGCCGACGAGTTCTCGCTGAGCCGCTTCAGCGTGGAGCTGGTCGGTGAGCAGGGCCAGCTGCTCGAGGTCTTCGCGCTCGGGGGGCGGAGCCGCACCTCGGGCGACGAGATCGACGTGACTCCCGGCAACGTGGACGAGCTCCCCGTCGGGCAGGCGGGCTGCCTGCCGCTGCTCCGGGCCGGTCGCACCATCGGACGGCTCTCGTTCACCGGGCACCGCCCGCTCGGTCATGCGCAGCTGGCCGCGCTGTCTGCCGCGAGCGACCTGATCGCGGTTGCGACCTACAACGTGGAGCTGTTCGAGCGGGAGCAGGCCTCGGTACGCCGCCTTCGGGATCTCGATCACCTCAAGGACGCCTTCCTCAGCACGATCTCGCACGAGCTGCGGACACCACTGACGGCGATCAGCGGGTTCGTCAGGTTGCTGCGCGACCGGTGGGACCAGCTGCGGGAGGACCAGCGCAAGGAGTTCCTGGACCGGGTCCACGGCAACACCCTCAGCCTGGGCCTTCTCGTGGACGACTTGCTCGACTTCGCCCGCCTCGAGCGGCAGGCGCTCAACGCCCCACCGACACCGATGGACCTGGACCAGCAGGTAGCGAAGACCCTGGCGCAGCTCGCGCCCGTCCTCGGCTCCCGCGAGGTGGTGTCGCAGCTGGAGCCGGTCCGGGCCCTGGCCAACGCCGGCGCGCTGGAGCGGGTCCTGGCCAACCTGCTGACCAATGCGGCGAAGTTCTCCCCGGCCGACAGCCGCATCGTCGTGTCCGTCCGCCGCCAGCGCGACGGCGCCGTCGTCGAGGTGGCCGACCAGGGAGCCGGCATCGCCGCCGAGGATCGCGAGCGGGTGTTCGCGCGCTTCTACCGCGGCGAGAGCGATGCGGCCCGCGGCACCCGGGGCGCCGGCATCGGCCTGTCCGTGGTGCGCGAGCTCGTCCAGCAGATGGGCGGCACCGTCGTCGCCATGCCCAACACGCCCTGTGGCACCCGGATGGTTGTCCGGCTCCCGCTCGAGGACGCGGCGATCGCCGCCATCCCCTCCCCCAACGGCCGCCACCTCCAGGCCGAGAGGAGCGTCACATGACCCTGCCGGACCTCGCCCGCCACCGGCGCGACCGCGGCATCCTGGCGGGAGCTGTCGCCGCCGTACTCCTCACGTCGAGTCTCGTCGTCTTCACCGTGCTGAAGGCCGAGCGGGACGGCACCCGCGCACTCGAGCGCCTGCAGCAGTCACAGGTCGAGCAGCTCGCCCGCAGCATGGACACCCGCATCAGCACGACGTTCGCGTCGTTCGGCAAGTTCCTCCAGCCGCTGCAGCTCACGGCGCAGGTGGGCGACAAGGGCGACAAGGCACAGCTGAAGCTGTTCGACGACTTCCTGAAGAACGCCCGCACGGGGTTCTACGTCGTCGATGCCGCCGGGCACCTCAGCAACGGCGCGCTCCTGCGCAGCGGGGTGGAGCTCGGAAGCACCGTCAACCGACCCGGGCTCAGCGATGTCCTGCGCGGGAAGCCAGCCATTCTCAGCGTGGCGCCGGGGCTGACGACGGCACTGCCCACGGTGGCGTACGCCTTCCCCATCACGAGGAACAGCGCGGTCGTGGGCGCCTTCGTGTTCGAGGCTGACGTGTCCACGCAGGCCGACTTCAACGCCGAGGTCAGCCAGCTGCACAGCGGCAAGACCGGGCAGTTCTCGTTCATCGACAACCGTGGAGCAGTCGTCGCGTCCAGCGACGCCAGCTTGCTCAGCAAACCGCTGAAGAACAGCCTCGTCGACGGCCGCCCCGGTTTCCACCGCGGCGGCGGACGGATCGCCGTCGAGGAGCCGGTGCCTGCCGCGCAGTGGCAGGCGGTGTTCACGCAGGATGCGAGCGAGTTCGACGGGGCGCTGACCGGGCCGCTGAAGTCCGCCCTCGTCCTCATCGTGCTGGCCGGGACCCTCATCGCGGGCGTCGGCGTTGTGCTGCTCGCCCGCCGGCTGCGCGCTGCCCGCGAGGAGCAGCGACGGCTCCAGGAGGTCAGCGCCGTCCGCGAGGAGTTCATCAGCATCGTGTCGCACGAGCTGCGCACGCCCGTGGCGGGCCTCATGGGCTTCCTGCAGACGACCCTTGACCACTGGGATGCCATGGCGGAGGAGGAGCGGCGACGCGCCATCGGGCGGTCGCTGTCCAGCGCGCGCCGGTTGCACGCGCTGACCCGCGACGTCCTCGACACCTCGACGATGGAGTCCGGCGGTCTGGCCTACAGCTTCTCGACCACCGACCTGCGCGACGAGGTCAGCTCCGCGGTGCTGGCCACGCAGGACGTGATGCCGGACCGGGTCATCCGTCTCCAGCTGCCCGACGCGCCGGTCTGGGTCAGCTGTGACCGGGAGCGCATCACGCAGGTGCTGACCAACCTGCTCGACAACGCCATGAAGAGCGCCCCGGGCAGCCCGATCGAGGTCAGCGTCGCGGTCGACAGGGGCCAGGCGCTGGTCGCGGTCCGCGACGAGGGACCCGGCATGAACGAGGCCGAGCTGTCCCGGGTGTTCGACAAGTTCGTCCGCGGCCGGACATCCGCACCGGCCGGCACGGGCTTGGGGCTGTACATCTGCAAGCAGGTGGTCACGGCGCACGGCGGCGACATCGTGGCCACCAGCGTCGAGGGTCACGGCGCCACCGTGTCGTTCTGGCTGCCGCTCACGGGGGCACCGATCGCGCCGGTCGCCGCCTGAGCAGCCGGCGGCTGCGCGTCGTCGTCGCGGACAACGATGCCGACGCGCTCGACCTGCTGGACCTCGACCTGGACCTCGAGGGCCACGACATCGTCGGCCGCGCGATCAACGGCGCCGAAGCGATCGAGCTCTGCCGGCGGCTGCTGCCGGACATCCTCGTCGTCGACCTGCGGATGCCGCCGGGCCCGGACGGCCTGGCCGTCGTCCGCGAGCTGCAGGACCAGGCGGGTCTGCGGATGATCGTCTACACGAACTACAAGGACGCCAAGATCGCTGCTCAGGTCGAGCGGCTGGGGGCGACGTACCTGCTCAAAGGCGACCTGCGCAGCCTCCGCTCCGTCGTGGCGGCCGCTGCCGAGGGCTGATCCCCCGACGTTCGCCCGAGCCCGACCTGGGTACGGTCGCAGGCAATGGTCGGTCGAATCGCAGTCGTAGACATCCGTCCCTCGGTCTCGTGCGGGCAGTACCCGTCACGCGCAGTCACCGGTGAGACCGTCATCGTGAGGGCGACGGTGTTCCGGGAGGGGCACGACGCCGTCGGGTGCAACGTCGCCACGACGAGGCCCGACGGCTCGGCAGGGCCGTTCGTGCGGATGACACCGGACGGGACTGAGCCCGACATCTGGTACGCCGCCTTCGTCACCGACACGGAGGGCGCCTGGACGTTCACGGTCGAGGGCTGGGGCGACCCCCTCGGCACCTGGTGGCACGACGCCCCTCTCAAGGTCGACGCGGGCGTGGACGTCGACCTGATGCTGGAGGAGGGCGCTCGGCTCTATGAGCGAGCTGCCACGCAGCTGCCGCCGTCGGTGCCGAAGGCCCGCCGTACGACCGTCGCCGGTCTCGCCGACGTGCTGCGCGACGCCACGCGCGAGCCGGGCGAGCGCATGAAGCTGGCGCTGGCCGACGACGTCGTGCAGCTGCTGAGCCAGCACCCGATCCGCGAGCTCGTGACGCCGGCGGGGCCGCGGCGGGTGTGGGTGGACCGCCAGCGGGCGCTCTACGGGGCCTGGTACGAGCTCTTCCCGCGCTCGGAGGGGGCGTTCGTGCCGCCGGACGGCGGACCGATGCGCAGCGGCACGTTCCGCACCGCGATGCAGCGGCTGCCGGCGGTCGCGCAGATGGGCTTCGACGTCGTCTACCTCCCGCCGATCCACCCGATCGGCAAGGTCAACCGAAAGGGGCCCAACAACACGCTGACCCCCGGCCCCACCGACCCGGGCTCGCCCTGGGCCATCGGCTCCGACGAGGGGGGCCACGACGCGATCCATCCCGACCTCGGGACCTTGGCCGACTTCGACGCGTTCGTCGAGGAGTCACGCCGGCTCGGCATGGAGGTCGCGCTCGACCTGGCCCTGCAGTGCGCTCCCGATCACCCCTGGGCCAAGGAGCACCCGGAGTGGTTCACCACGCGCATCGACGGGACCATCGCCTACGCCGAGAACCCGCCGAAGAAGTACCAGGACATCTACCCGCTGAACTTCGACAACGACCCTGAGGGGCTCTACGCCGAGGTGCTCCGCGTCGTCCGCCACTGGGTCGCGCACAGCGTCAAGATCTTCCGCGTCGACAACCCGCACACCAAACCGCTGGAGTTCTGGGAGTGGCTCATCGCGGAGGTGAAGAAGACCGACCCGGATGTGCTGTTCCTGGCGGAGGCGTTCACCAGGCCGGCCATGATGCACGAGCTCGGGCGCATCGGTTTCACCCAGTCCTACACGTACTTCACGTGGCGCACCGGCAAGAACGAGCTTCAGGAGTACGTCGAGGAGCTGGTCGCGGCCAGCGACTACATGCGGCCGAACTTCTTCGTGAACACCCCGGACATCCTGCACTCGTCCCTTCAGTACGGCGGCCCGCCGGTCTTCAAGATCCGGGCCGTCCTGGCCGCGCTACTCTCGCCGTCGTACGGCGTCTACGCCGGTTACGAGCTGTTCGAGCACGTCGCGGTGCGACCGGGGAGCGAGGAGTACCTCGACTCGGAGAAGTACCAGCTGCGGCCACGCGACTGGTCCCAACCGGAGCGCAGCCTCGCGCCGTACCTCACCATGCTCAACCAGTTCCGCGCCGAGCACCCGGCCACCCACTGGCTGCGCAACATCCGGTTCCACTGGTCCGACAGCGACCAGGTGCTGGCGTGGACGAAGCAGGCCGGAGACGACATCGTCCTCGTCGTTCTCAACCTCGACAGCCACGGTGTGCGTGAGGCGACGGTGCGTCTCGACCTGCCCGCGCTGGGCTTCGACTGGGGTGACACCGTGGCCGTGCACGACGAGGTCACCGGCGCTGACTACACCTGGGGCGAGGCCAACTACGTGCGGCTCGACCCGTTCGTCGAACCGGCCCACATCTTCACGGTGCGAAGGAGCAGCTGAGTGAGCACCCCGGGGGATCTTGAGCACGGGGAGCTCGTCAGCCTCGAGGAGTCGCGCGATCCGCACTGGTACAAGCGGGCGGTCTTCTACGAGGTGCTGATCCGTGGCTTCGCCGACAGCAACAACGACGGCACCGGCGACCTGCGCGGCCTGACCAGCAAGCTCGACTACCTGCAGTGGCTCGGCGTCGACTGCATCTGGCTGCTTCCCATCTACGAGTCGCCATTGCGCGACGGCGGCTACGACATCAGCGACTTCATGAAGGTGCTGCCGGAGTTCGGCGACCTCGGCGACTTCGTCGAGCTCGTGGACCAGGCGCACAAGCGCGGCATGCGCATCATCGCCGACCTGGTCATGAACCACTCGAGCGACCAGCACCCGTGGTTCCAGGCGTCGCGGGCCGACCCCACGGGTCCGTTCGGGGACTTCTACGTGTGGTCCGACAGCGATGAGCCCTACC
>JAVXVI010000341.1:0-16268 GCA_032230005.1 Actinomycetota bacterium
CGCGCGGCGAGGTCCTCGACGACCGCCGCCTCCTCGAGGTCGTGGCCGACGGCACCCCGGTCGTCGCCGCCGTGGCCCGGGTCGATGACCACGATCTTGCCGGCGAGGGATGCCCCTGATCGATGCAGTGCCTCGCTCTCGCGCAGCTGCTGGGGCCGGCCGCCGACGACCAGCCGGCCGAGCTGGCGCAGCGCCCGCAGGGTGGACGGGCCGCACGACCCGTCAGGCAGCAGGCCGTACTCCCGCTGGAACGACCGCAGCGCGCTCTCGGTCCGGGCGCCGAAGACGCCGTCCGGACGGCCGGCGTCGAAGCCGAGCTCGAGCAGCCGGTCCTGCAGGGCCGCGACGTCGTCCCCGACGAACGGGTGTGCGGACGACAGCGACAGCAGCCGGTCTCCCAGCCGGAACTTCGCGGCGTTGATCGCGCGGTAGGTCTCCGGCCCGACGAGCCCGTCCACCGAGAGACCGCGTCGCTGCTGGAACAGCCGCACGGCATGCTCGGTCGCCTCGTCGTAGACCGACTCCTCGTGGGCACCTGTCAGCAGGTCCAGGCCGGCCAGGGCGGCCTGCACCTCCGCCACGGCGGGACCGGTGTTCCCGCGACGGAGCAGCTGCACGACCGGACCCTCTCGAAGACGACTCGCCACTGTAGGCGGGCCGGGACGCCGACAGCCGGGCCCTCCAGGGAGGTACCCGGCTGTCGTGTGCCTGTAGCAGCGAGAACTAGATGTAGGCCTCGAGGTCGCGCAGGATCGCGGCCTTCGGCTTCGCGCCGACGATCGACTTGACGATCTTGCCGCCCTGGAACACCGCCATCGTGGGGATGGACATGATCTGGTAGTCGCGGGCCGCGTTGGGGTTCTCGTCGATGTTGAGCTTGACCACCTGGATCTTGTCGGCGTGCTCGCCGGCGATCTCCTCGAGGACCGGGGCGACCATCTTGCACGGGCCGCACCACTCGGCCCAGAAGTCCACCAGGACGGGCTTGTCGCTGCCCAGGACGTCCGCGGCGAACGTCGCGTCGGTGACGGTCTTGGTGTTGGCGCCCATGCGTGCTCCTCGGGATCGGGTCAGGTGCTCAGTAGAACAGGGAGGCCGGACGATCTATGCCATCGACCCGCCTGCGGGGGGTCCCGGCAGGTGGGTGGTGTCCTCCTCCAGCGCGGCCAGCCACCGCTCCGCGTCGAGGGCCGCCGCGCAGCCGCTGCCGGCCGCCGTGATCGCCTGCCGGTAGGTGTGGTCCACCAAGTCGCCCGAGGCGAACACGCCCGGCAGGTTGGTCTCGGTCGAGTGCAGGCGCTGCAGCAGGACGTAGCCACCGGCGTCGAGCTCCACCTGATGCTTGACCAGGTCGGACCGCGGGTCGTGGCCGATCGCGATGAACAGGCCGGTTACCGGCAGGTCGCTCTCCTCGCCGGTCTTGAGGTTGCGCAGGCGTACGGCGGTGAGCTTGCCGTCCGCCCCGACGGCCTCGACCACCTCGGAGTCCCAGACGTACTTGATCTTCTCGTTGGCGTAGGCCCGCTCCTGCATGATCTTCGACGCGCGCAGGCTGTCGCGGCGGTGCACCAGCGTGACGGATCGGGCGAAGCGGGTCAGGAAGGTCGCCTCCTCGATCGCGCTGTCGCCGCCGCCGATCACCGCGATGTCCTGCTCGCGGAAGAAGAAGCCGTCGCAGGTCGCGCACCAGGAGACGCCGTGGCCGGAGAGCTCCTTCTCGCCCGGCACGCCGAGCTCGCGGTAGGCCGAGCCCATCGCGAGCACGACCGACTTCGCGTAGTAGGTGTCGGCGCCGACCTTCACGACCTTGGGGTAGCAGGTGAGGTCGACCTCGGTCACGTCGTCGGTCACCAGCTCGGCCCCGAACCGCTCCGCCTGCTTGCGCAGGTTGTCCATGAGCTCGGGCCCCATGATCCCGTCGGCGAAGCCGGGGAAGTTCTCGACGTCGGTGGTGTTCATCAGCGCACCGCCCGCCGTCACCGCTCCCTCGAAGACGAGCGGCCGCAGCTGCGCTCGGGCCAGGTAGATCGCGGCGGTGTAGCCCGCCGGTCCGGAGCCGATGACGATCGTCTCGCGGACGTCCTGCTCGGTCACGCCGGGTCTCCTGTCGTGGGGGTGTCCGGTCCAACCCCCACTGTAGGGAGCGTCTTCCCGGCAGATGGCATCCTGCGCGAGTGACCGCACCGACGCGAGGCAGGGCCCGCTGTGCGGTGCATCCGAGTCGCCCCGCCGTCGACGTCTGCCCGGTGTGCACGCGGCCCCGTTGCGGTGCCGACGCCGAGGCCGGCGACCGGGGTTGCGCGGCGTGCGGAGGGCGTTCCGACGTGGCGCCCCGCCGGGGCTCCCGCGCGGGAGAGCTCGAGCGGTTCGTCCGGGCCGCCCTGGCCGGATATGCCGTCGCGCTGGCGGGGGGCGTGGTGGCGAGCGAGTACGTCGGCGCGACCGTCTTCGCCTACCTGGGGCCGTTCGTGGTCGGCGTGGTCTGTGGCGGCGCGGCCACGAAGGCCGCGGCGACCGATGGAAGGGGCCGGTTCGGCACCCGGGTACGCGTGCTGGCTGCGGTGGTCGCGGTACTCGGGGTGGGCCTCAGCTTCGTCGTCGAGGGCAGTCTCGACGTGCTCTCCCTCGACCCCGACGTGCTGCTCCCCTACGTCGCCGCGGTGGCGGGTGCGCTGCTGTGGACGATCCCGCCGCGGTCCCGCCGCCCGGATCAGGGCTTGTCGACCGACGTGTAGAACAGCGTGCTGTCGTTGGCCTGCGAGCAGGCCGGCCCGACGACGAAGACGTCGAGCTTCTTGGGCAGCGCGCTCGGCAGCACGACGACCAGCGCCGGGCTGCCCTTGAACTGTGCGTAGTCCAGCGCGAGCGGCCGGACTGACGGGTCGTCGGGCGGCAGCAGGGCCAGCAGGCAGTCGGCCAGCCCGGCGTTGTCCCGGAGCCGGGCCAGCGGGTCACCGGCCGCAGATGTGGTCGCCGCCGGGTTGGCGCCGGCCGCGTTGAGGGGCGCGTTGGCCGGGCCGGGAGCGCGCAGGGTGCTGCGCGACTGCTGGGCTGCGGCGGTCCCGGCGAGCAGGTCCGGGACGGCAGCGGCCAGCGCGGCCCGGCCTGTGTAGTCGGCGCCGGTGTCGTTGCGGACGACGTTGAGGGCTGCGCTGTCCTTGCCGGAGGCCGCGCCGCTGGCCGAGGTGGAGCTCGCGTTGTCGGAGGATCCAAGTCGGCTGATGCCGTAGCCGGCCCCGGCGAGCAGGATCAGGACCGCAGCCGCGGCCGGGAGCCAGCGGCGCGCGCTGGACCGGGAGGCGGGCGGGAGGGTGGTGACCGATGCGGTCCCGGTCGCCCGCGACTCGGCGGCCAGCGCCGTCGCGAGCGCGGCGGCGACCTCGGTCGGCAGCTCCGGTGACGGGAGTGCCGCAAGGGCTGCCGTCACCGGGGTCTGCGCAGAGCGGACCTCCTCGACGGCTGCCTGGCAGTCCGCGCAGCCGGCCAGGTGGTCGGCGGTCTCCTTCGTCGGCTCGCCAGCGGCGGCGTCGGCGAGCGCGTCGAGGTCGAGGTGCTCGCTCATGCTGCGCCTCCTTCCGTCGACGACGAGGTGCCTGCAGGTGGGACGGCGGGCGGCAGCGGACGGTTCCGCAGGTGGCCCAGCTGGACGGCGAGCCGGGCCCGGCCACGGAAGCAACGGCTCTTGACGGTGCCCACGGGGACGCCGAGAACGGCGGCGACGTCCTCGACCGGCATGCCATGGACGTCGACGAGGACCAGCGCCGCCCGCTGCTCGTCGGGCAGGTCGGCCAGCGCCACCTCGATCTCGATCGCCGTCTCCCGGTCGGCCAACCGGTCGCGTGGGTCGGCCGGTCCCCCGTCGTCCGGCATGGGCACGGTGGGACGGACCTTCTGCCGTCGTACCCGGTCCAGGCAGGCATTGACGACGACCCGGTGCAGCCACGTCGTCACGCGGGCATCGCCCCGGTAGGTCGCGGCCGAACGGAACGCCGACAGCAGCGCGTCCTGCAGCGCGTCCGCCGCCTCCTCGCGGTTGCCGAGCGTGCGCAGCGCGACCGCCCACAGCCGGTCCTGGTGACGGCGCACCAGCGCACTGAAGGCATCCGGGTCGCCGGCGACGTGCGCGGCCAGCAGGGCGCGGTCGCGGGCGTCCTCTTCGGCGGGGACGCTGCCCTCGTCGTCACCGGTCACGGGCGGACGGTAGCGCCGCGGCGGGCCTCCGGACGGCAGGTCATCGGTGTCCGGACGGTGTCGGGCTAGCTGGCGGGGCCGTTGAACACGAGCTCGGCAACGCCGTCGCGGAACCGGCCGCCGGCGCCCTTGGGCAGTGAGGTGAACCAGACCAGCCAGTAGCGCGCCGGTGCGGACGTCGACGGGGTCAGCGTGGCGACCTGCTTGGCGTTGTCCTGTTTGGCGACGGTGGTGAAGGTGTCGGCGTTGTCGCCGAGCTGGTCGCTGCTGCGCAGCTCCAGGCCGGCACCCGCGGTCACCAGGCCCACCTGCACGCTGGCGATCCGGGTCGGCCTGCCGAGGTCAACCAGCAGCCCCACGCCCGGCTTGAGCCCCCCGAACGCCGCGCTGCCGTAGCCGTCGGTCGACCAGGCGGTGGTCGGGTCGCCGTCGAAGGCGTTGGGCACGGAGCCCGGCTGCTCGGTGCCGTCGCGGCCGAAGGGGTCGTAGTCGCGGACCACGACGGGCGCCTTGCTGAGGTCGAGCCGGCTGGTGACGGGACCGGCGGCGGCCGCCGACGGGCTCGGCTCGGCGAGCGCGTCGAGCGCACCGGGACGGCGCGGCAGCTCCCCCACGTGCTTGCCGACCTGGTAGCAGGCGAGGCCGATCCCGACGAGCGCCGCGACCACGATCACCTTCGGCACGAGCCTCAGGACGCGCGAGGGCGGCCGCCAGGAGCGGGCCGGCGCGGGGGATGGTGCGGCAGCCCGCAGCTCCGGGCCTGCCTCGTCGAGGGCCTGCGCCATCGCACGCGGGGTCGTGATCGGGTTGCGCCCCGGCTGGCGGGCCGGCTCCAGGGCGCGGACGACGACGGTGTCCAGCGAGCGGGGCACCCCGGCCCGCACCTGGCGCGGTGCGTAGGTGCCGGTGCCGCTCCTGGGTGCCGCGGGCAGCCCCGACGCGGGCTGCGGCGTGGAGTCGACCGGCCAGCGGGCGGTCAGCATCGCGTAGAGCACTGCCGCGAGATCGCGGGTGTCCCGAGCGATCTCCGGTCCCCCGAGCTGTTCGCCCCGAGCGACGGGCGGGAGCGGCTCGCCGTGGGCAGCTGCCGCGACTGCGGCGTCGGTGATGCGCAGCCGGCCGGCGGGGGTGATCATCAGGTTGCCGAGGTGGATGCGTCCGTGGCCGACCCCGACGCCGTGCGCCGCTCCCAGCGCCTCGGCTGCGTCCTGCGTGAGAGCGACGGCGTCCACCGGGGACAGCGGTCCCTCTGCCAGCAGCTGCGCGCTCAGGGTCCGCCCCTCGACCCACTCGCTGACGACGAACGCGAGGTCAACGGTCCGCCCAGCGCGCTCCGCCGGGCGCTCCTCGAGGGCCGCGTCGTAGACCCTCGCCAGCCCGGGGTGGGACAGCGAGCCGGCCCGTCCCGCCGCCTCGAGGAACGGGGCGGCAGTGGCCGGCCGGGCCCGCCCGGTCACCGCCAGGACCTTGACCGCGACGGCGCGGGCGAGCACCTCGTCGGTTGCCTGCCAGAGCTGCGTCGGCGCCGGGGTGGCCGGGTCGGTGTCGGGGACCGGCCGCACCAGCCGGTAGCGGCCGGCCAGGATGTCGTGCGGCTCGAGGACCGCCCGCGTCGTCGCGCGCGGGCCGGACGGAGAAGCCACGCGACCACTGTACGGGCGGCCGCCTGGCGGGCTAGATGCGCCCGACGACGTAGTTGGAGCTGTACAGCGCCCGGAGCCGGACGACGTCGCCGCTCTTCGGTGCGTCCCACATCTTGCCGTTGCCGGCGTAGATGCCGACGTGGCCGATGCTGCCCGACGAGTTGCGGAAGAAGACCAGGTCCCCTGGCTGCTTGGAGCTCTTCGCGATGTGGCGGACGACGTTGTACTGCGCGGAGCTGCTGTGCGGCAGGCGCTTGCCGAAGCGGCTGAAGACGTACAGCGTGAAACCGCTGCAGTCGAACCGCGTAGGGCCGGCCGAGCCGTAGTGGTAGGGCTGGCCGTGGTGGCGGCTGGCCTCTTGGACGGCGGCGGTGCCGGGGGTCGCGGCGTCGGCTGGGGCGCTCGTGGAGACGAGCAGGGAGCCGAGCAGCGCGGTGAGGAGCGCGAGCAGCGCCGGGATCCGGCGGGCGGTGCGCTGCGGGGCTGCGGTGTCGAAGGGTGAGCAGGCGGTGGACAGGGCGTGCTTGGGCACAGACGTTCCTTCCCGGACGCCTGCGAGGTGAGCTGTCGGGTTCGGGCTGGAAAGGTGCCCGGCCGCTGTGTCCGTGGTGCGACGGCAGCGGCTTCACCCCGAGGCCGGCCACCCGAAGGTGGGCCAGCCGAAGGACCTGGGTCCCCCGCTCCTGCCCCTGGAGCATCGAAGGGTGCGTCGTTCGTCGGGGGGCAGGACTCGGCGTTCCGACGTGACGCAGAAGTGCTGGGTGGTGTGGCTGGGTGTGAAAGGCGCCGGACCGGGTAAACCGAGCCGGACGCTTATGCGGACCCTAAAGGTGTTCGCGGACCGGTGTCCAACTCCCTCCTGTGCTGCGCTCGTCTTGGTGTGACGTGCGTCACGGTGGTTAAGGCAGCGCGGTGGGGCGGATTGCCCCGATGTAGCCGTCCAGGTACACGGGCTGGACCTTGACCACGTCGCCCGTGTGCGGGGCGGCGATCATCTGGCCGTTGCCGACGTACATCGCGACGTGGTGGATGGTCGACGGGTTGGTCACGTCGTACGCCCAGAACAGCAGGTCGCCGGGGGCCAGGTCGCCCAGCGCCACCTGCGGGCCGGCGAACCACTGCTGGGCCGCCGTCCGGGGCAGGTTGATTCCCGCGGCCCGGTAGGCGGTGAGGGTGAGCCCGGAGCAGTCGAACGCCTCCGGGCCGGTGGCGCCCCACACGTAGGGCTGGCCGAGGTGCGTGCTGGCCTCGGCGATCGCGACCGCAGCTGCCTGGGTCGGAGCCGGCACGTCGCTGGGCAGGAGGGCCAGCGAGGCCTCCCGCTGCGCGCGGGCCAGGGCCACTGCCGCCGCTTGGGCCGCGGCCGCCTCGGCGGCGCGGCGCTGCTCGTCCGCGATCTGCCGGACTCTGGCGTCGGCCTGCGCGAGCAGCTGGTCGGTCTGGTCGAGCAGGCCGCGGACCTTGTCAGCCCGGTCGGCGACCGAGGCCTGCAGGGCGGTGCGGCGGGCGGCCAGCTTGGCCAGAGCGGCCTCTGCCTTGCGGCGGGCCACAACGGTGCTGTTCGCCGACTGGCTGGCCGTACGGTCGCCGTCGACGACCCGGCGGACCGATTGCAGCCGGGTCAGGACATCGGCGATGTCACTGCCCTGCAGGACGGTCGCGTAGAGGGCCGGGGCGCCGCCCGACATGTAGAGGGCGCGCACCCGGCGCGAGGCGGTCGCTGAGCTGTCATCGGCCGAGCTCAAGGCGTTGTCGAGCGCCCGCTGTGCGGACAGGTGCTGCGTCACGACCTGGCCCAGCTCGTCGTACGCCGCGTCGTACGCCTCCGTGGCCTGCTCCGCCTGCAGCTGGAGCCGGTCGACGGCGATGCGGAGCGCCTTGGCCTTGGCCTTGGCGTCCCCGAGGGAGCTGGCAGCGCGGGGCGCGGCTGAGGCTGCTGACGGCACGGCAACGGCGCTGACGCACAGGCCGGCGGACAGGCCGACGGCAACCAGCAGCGGGACCAGCCGGCCCCGAAGGGGGAGCGTCACGACGCAGGCCGACCCTCGCCGGTCTCGACGGCGTCGGCCCAGTGCTTCAGCGGGCCGATGTGGTTCAGGATCAGGGTGGTGGCCTCGTGATGCAGCCGCAGCGTGACGGTGCCGTCCGTCGCGACCTGGAAGGTCTTCGTCTCGATGGTGTCGTTGCCGCTCACCGTGGCGAAGGCCGCGTTGTAGGCCTTCTGCAGGTCGTGGTTCGCCTTGTAGTCGTCGGCGGCGGCGGACGCGGCCGTGGTCGCGTGGTCCGCGGCCTGGAAGCGCGCCTGCGCCAGGGAGATGCCGTCGAAGGCCACGACGCCGAGCAGCCCGAGGATCACCGCGAGCTTGGTCAGCCAGCCGAGGACGACGTCGCCCCTGTCTCCGCTCACACGCATCACCTGAGAGAGGTCGGCGCGTCGCCCGTTCGGCTTGAGCGCGTTGCGCCTACCGGCCCAACCGCGCGAGGACCGGGCCGACGATCTCGTCCAGCTCGGTGACGCGCATCCGCCGGGCGATCGCGACATAACCGGCCGCGAGGACCGCCGCGCCCAGGACGAGCGCAGCAGCTGACCCCGCGACCCCGTCACCGAGACCGGAGGTGACCAGGGACACCAGCGCGGCGGCGAGCAGCCCCGGGATCACTCCGGCAACGACGCAGCGGGCGGTGGTCCGCAGAACGACCGACCCGTCGAGGCCACCGAGCCGCCGGGACAGCACCCGTGAGCAGATCAGCAGCCCGGCGAGGAACGAGCAGGCATGGCCCGCTGCAAGGCCCAGGACCTTCTGGCTGTCCGGCAGGACCAGGTACAGGGTGACGTCCACGACGACGAGCGTCACGTTGACGCCCAGGTTGATCAGCGTGGGCGTCCTGGTGTCCTGCAGCGCGTAGAACGCGCGCAGCTGGAGCTGGTAGGCGCTGAAAGGGACGAGCCCGAAGGCGAAGACGGCGAGCAGCGTGCCGATGAACTGCGCCTCGTCGACCGTGGTCCGCAGGTGCCCGAAGATCACGGTCGCGAGCACCCGGCCGAGGACGAAGAAGGCGATCGCGGCGGGCACCAGGAGGGTGACCGTCAGACGCAGGCCACGGTTGAGCGCGTCGCGCAGGTCGTTCAGCCGGCCGTCGGCGGCGGCCCTGCTCATGCGCGGGAGCAGCGCCGTGATGACGCTGACCGCGACGACCGCGTGCGGCAGCTGCCACAGGACGAAGGCATAGGTGTACGACGGGTAGCCGCGGCCGAGGTCGTTGAGCCGGTCAGCGCTGGCGAGCCTGACCACGACGACGTACGCCGCCTGGTTGGCGACGACGTAGAGCAGAACCCACCGCGCCAGCCGGCCGAGCTCTGCCAGACCGGTGCCGCGCAGGTCGGTGCGCAGCCGGAGGCGGAAGCCGGCTGCCCGCAGTGACGGCGTGAGGGCGACGGTCTGCGCGACGATCCCGAGCGTCGTGCCGAGGCCGAGCACGACGATCTGCGTGTGGGTGATGGATGATGCCGTGATGCCGTTGGTCCCCGGCAGCGCGAGGAACAGCACGCAGGTCGCGATGACGACGACGTTGTTGAGCACCGGCGCCCACATGGGGGCGCCGAAGCGCTCGCGGGCGTTCAGGATGGCGGCGAGCACCGCACCGGCGCCGTAGAACAGCATCTGCGGAAGGAAGAACCGGGCGAAGACGATGGCCAGCTCTCGGGTGTCCTGATCGGCCCCGCTCATGTAGAGATCCACGACCTGCGGTGCGAGGAGCACCAGGACGACGGACGCGGCGAAGAGCACCACCACGACGAGTGACAGCAGCCGCTGTGCCATCGCGTCGCCCCCGTCGGGGTCGTCCTTGGCGGCGCGGACCAGCAGAGGGACGACGACGCTGGTGAGGATGCCGCCCAGCAGCAGCTCGTAGACGATGTTGGGGGCCGTGTTGGCGACGTTGTAGGCGGTGCCGACGCCGTGCACCCCGAGTACGGCGGCGAGGGCGGCGGTGCGGAGGAAGCCGGTCCCGCGGGAGGCGACTGTGCCGAGTGCCATGGTGCGGGTCGATTGGCTCAGTGACCCCGCCGTCTCGGTCATGCCGGTGCGCGCCGCAGGGCCCGGCGGACGATGCGGACACCGGCAGCGGCCAGCAGGACACCGGCGCCGATCCCGGTGACGGCCAGAGCGACCCGGCCGTACTGCGTGCTGCGGACGACGAGACTCACCCGCGCCCCGAAGGGGTTGCCGTCGTGGTCCACCAGCTGCGCGAACACGGGGAACTTGCCGGACGTCTGCGCTGTCACCTTGAGGTTGATCTGCGTGGCGCGGCTAGGCCCCAGCAGGGTGATTGGTGTCGCGCGCGTGGACAGCCGCGCCTGGTTTCGCGGGTCCAGGTGGACCCCCACGCGCACGGCTTGGTCGAGCTCGTTGACGACGTTGACGGAGATGACGCCCGTCGAGCTGGTGAGGGTCACCACCCCACTGCCGACCTGCAGGCGGACCTTGCCGCGCAGGTCGGCGAGGTCGTCGTGCAGCAGCTGGCGCATCCGCTCCCCGTCCGCGACATCCGAGCGCCACGCCGAGGACTCGGTCCGCGCTCGTGCCCGGGTCAGCCGCCCCGTCGTACGCACCGCCTCCTGGCTCGTCGGCTCGGCCAGCACCTCGTCGGTGAACTGGCTGGCGTCCCGCCGCAGCGCCCGCACCTGGGTCAGGAAGGAGGTGGACAGGATGTCGTCGCCGGCGTGCGGCGGCTCGAGCTCGACCGGAGGCAGCTCGACGGCCTGCGTACGGGGCGGCTCGTCGGCACAGGTCTCCGACCCCGCCGCCACCGCGCCCAGGGCCACCGGGCAGAGCCACGGCAGCCGGCCGGTGTCCTTGATCGCCTCGGCCGCGACGGGCGCGTGCAGGTCAGCGCGGCGCGGCGGCGCCACCAGGATCGTCCGCGACACCGACGGCTCCTCGGCCGAGATCATCGCCGTCTCCGCCAGCCACCGCTGCTCGACGATCCGGTCGCCCGGGTAGTCGGGGAGATCCGGTGACAGCAGGGCGGACAGCGTCGGCTCGATGGTCAGCAGGGTCGGCTGACCGGTGTTCGTGGGGAGCTGCCCGACGGCGGTGCCGGGCGTCGGGTTGGGCTCGCTCTCCGGAGCGGGCAGGGCGGTGGGATCGATCGCGACCGCCGTCGCGCCACCCGATGTCAGTGCCTCCACCGCGCGCCGGGTCAGGCGGCCGGCCGGCGGCCAGACCACCGAGGTCATGGGGGGTTTGC
This sequence comes from Actinomycetota bacterium, assembly GCA_032230005.1. GTDB lineage: Bacteria > Actinomycetota > Actinomycetes > Mycobacteriales > SCTD01 > RYN-124. The sequence goes on from JAVXVI010000341.1 coordinate 11,085, forward strand.
CCAGGACGCGGGTCGCCTCCTGCTTGCCCAGCTCGCGCAGCAGGGGGACCTCATCGGCGAGCCCGGTCGCCGGGTTCGTCAGCGCGACGACATCGGGGTCGGCGTACGGCAGCGACATGACGTCTGCACCGGCTACGGCCGACCGCAGGGTGTCGAGCCAGTCGGTCGCCGGTGCCGTGTCGTCGACCCGGACGGTCTTGCTGCCGCCGGCCGACCGGAGGTACGGCTTGGTCAGGGCGTCGGCCGTGAACAGCAGGTCGGGGTCGACGGCGTAGGTGATCGGGACGCTGTCGCCGCGGCACGGCGTGGTCCTGGGCTGCGGCGCGACCGTCGGGGGGCCGAGTGGGATCGGGTCGCAGCCGCCTTGCTGCCCGTTGACTGCTGCCCGCAGCAGCCGGTCCAGGCGGCCCCCTTTGCGGAAGGAGGTTGCGAGCTCGTCGTCGAGCATCACCTCGCGCGGGCCTCGCCGGGGTTGGTCGACGAGGGGCCAGAGCCACGCGACCCGGATCCGGCCATGCGGTGGCCCGTCGGGGAACCACGGGATGTAGGTGAGGACGTTGCCGACGGGGCTCACCGAACCGCCGTCCCCGAACTGAGCCCGGGCCTCGATCTTCAACGGGTAGACGCCGATCGGTCCGAGGCGGAGCTCAGCGACGCGGATGCGGAGGTCGAACGTCGTCTTCCCGCCGGGAGCCAGGTCCTGAACGGCCGTCCGCACCGGCGTCCGCCCGACGCGGTCCGGGGTCGCCGGCAGGTCCTGGTCGGCTCCTGCCAGCTGGCTGCGGCTGGTCAGGACCGACCCTCGTCGCAGCCGCACAGTGAGCTCGTGTAGCGGCTGCGAGCCGCGGTTGATGATCGTCCCGGTCACCTGGAAGAAGCCCTCGGAGCTCATCGGCGCGCGTGGCTCCAGCCCGGACACGAGCACCTGGGCGGGGGCGTCGTCGTTGGACGGCGAGGTGCTCGGACTCGGATCGGCCGCGGCGTACGACGGACCGGACGCGAGCAGCGGGGCCAGGCCGAAACCGAGCACCACCAGGGCCGACGCGAGGCCGGTCGCACGCCGGCCTCTGCTCGCTGCGCTCACGACAGTGGTCAGGCCGTCTCGGCGAGCAGGTCCGGGACCCGCTCGAGCAGGCGCCGCTCGTCGGCGTAGGCGAGCCGGCTGGCCAGCTCTGCGAGCGGCACCCAGGCGACCTCGCTCACCTCGACGTCCTCGTCCGAGAGCTCCAGGCCGTGCACCGGGTCGTCCGCGACCAGCAGGAAGTGGTGCACCGTCTTGTGGATCCGGCGTCCGTCGGCGACGAACCAGAAGTCGATGGTGCCGAGCTTGCCGACGACGGTGCCGCGGATCCCGGTCTCCTCGGTCACCTCGCGGACGGCGGTCTCCTCCTCCGTCTCGCCGGGCTCGACGTGGCCCTTGGGCAGCGACCACAGCAGCCGGCCGCGGCGGTCCAGTCGACCGATCAGGGCGCCGTTGGCCTCGGGCCCGCGCCGGTCCAGGACGAGCCCGCCCGCACTCGTCTCGTCGACCCGCCGGAGCGGGCGTCGAGGAGTGGGAGAGGGCGGCACGTCGTCAGAGTACGGCGGCGGTGCAGCCCGTCAGGTCAGCCGCCGCGGCCGCGTCAACCGGTGCGTCGGGTGGAGCGCGTCCGCGTGAGCTGGCGGCTGCCGGTGAGGGTCAGGACCCGGCCGGCGGGCGCCTCCATGCCGGTTCCGAACGTCCAGCCGGATCGCTCCTCAGCGGCCAGTGGCCGCGCGGTGAGCGTGGTCACCCTCGCGTTGGCCGCCACGAGCAGGTCGCGGGTCCGGATCGCGACCGCGACACCGCTCTCCCCGGTGGCGGCGTACAGGACCTCTGCGCCGCCCAGCGCCGCATCCGCCAGCAAGGAGACGTCGTCGGGCAGGCACAACGGGCTGACCAGCCCGGCGGCGTAGTCGGTGGACTGGTTGACCTCGGCCGCCGTCGCCGCCCGGATCGACACGGCGTCGAGGGCGTCGAGCAGCGCAGCCGGATCAGGGGTGTCGCCGGCCCGGACCATGACGGCGCACAGCAGGGAGCTCCCGTCGCGGCCGATCGTCCGGTAGCAGCGGATCGCGACGCAGGCCGCGGCGTCGACGCCGAGCGCATCCGGAAGGTCGTCTGCTCCGACGATCGGCGACCGGAGCCGCAGCATCTCGTGGGCGACGTCGGCCGCGAGGAGCTCGCGGTGCACGTCGAGGGCGCTCTTCATGGCCGACGGCGACTACCCGCTGTGCTGCCGGGCAAACATGCTGGAGCGGCCAGTAGCCTCGGCGTGATGTCCGCCCTGACCGAGGTGCAGCGCAATGCCGTGCGCGAGCTGATGAGGGTCTCCCCCGTCGCGGTGGAGCTGGGCGAGCGCTTCGCGGCTGCCGGCCATGCCCTGCACCTCGTCGGCGGCTCCGTGCGCGACGCGCTCCTCGGCCGGCTCGGGGACGACCTCGACCTCACGACCGACGCCCGTCCCGAGCGGGTGCTCGAGCTGGTGGCCGGCTGGGCGGAGAGCACCTGGGAGACGGGCATCGCGTTCGGCACGGTCGGACTGGCGAAGAACGGCTTCAAGCTCGAGGTCACGACCTACCGCGCGGAGGCGTACGACGCAGCGTCCCGCAACCCGGTCGTGACCTATGGCGACTCGTTGCACGCCGACCTGTCACGGCGGGACTTCACCGTCAACGCCATGGCCCTGGCGCTGCCCGACTGGAAGGCCCCTGCCGCCTTCGTCGACCTCTACGGGGGCCTGGAAGACCTCGCGGCCGGCCGGATCCGGACGCCGGTCACCCCCGAGCAGTCGTTCGGGGACGACCCGTTGCGGATGCTGCGGGCGGCCCGGTTCGCCTCGCAGCTGTCGTTCCGGGTCGACCCCGGCGTCGTCGCGGCGATGGCGGCGATGTCCGGCCGGCTCGAGATCGTCAGCCCCGAGCGGGTGCGCGAGGAGCTGACCCGCCTCGTCCTCGGGGCCAACCCGCGGGCCGGGCTGGAGCTGCTGGTCGACACCGGCCTGGCCGATACGGCGCTGCCGGAGCTGCCGGCGCTGCGCCTCGAGATCGATGAGCACCACCAGCACAAGGACGTCTACGAGCACACGCTGCAGGTGCTGGAGCGGGCCATCGCCCTGGAGGACGACGGCCCAGACCTCGTCCTCCGTCTGGCTGCCCTGCTGCACGACATCGGCAAGCCGCCGACACGGCGTCACCAGCCGGGGGGCGGCGTCTCCTTCCACCACCACGAGGTGGTCGGCGCGAAGATGGCGCGCCGCCGGCTCAAGGCCCTCACCTACGGCAAGGACGTCATCGAGCCCGTCTGCCGCCTCATCGACCTCCACCTGCGCTTCCACGGCTACGGCTCGGCCGGCTGGACCGACTCGGCCGTGCGCCGCTACGTCACGGACGCGGGTGACCAGCTCGACCGCCTGCACAAGCTGGTGCGCTCCGACTGCACCACCCGCAACCGTCGTCGCGCGGCCGCGCTCGCCGCGTCGTACGACGACCTCGAGGCCCGCATCGCGCGGCTGTCGGAGCAGGAGGAGCTGGCCCGGATCCGGCCCGATCTCAACGGCGACGAGATCATCGCCCTGCTCGGGGTGCCCCCCGGTCCGATCGTCGGCAAGGCCTACAAGCACCTGCTCGAGCTGCGCATGGAGCGCGGGCCGCTGCCGCGCGAGCAGGTGGAGGCCGAGCTGCTCGCCTGGGCGGCCGATCAGGGACTGCCGCCGGGTCTTCAGGACGGGGCGCCGGGCGCCGATCCCTCCCAGACATAGTCACTTCGGGCCATGGCCCGGACGTGGTCAAGCACGGATCATGGGGGGCATGACGGGCAAGTCACCGGATGCCGGACAGACCGGACGGCGGCGGCTGCGAACGGCCACCACGGTCGCTCCGGGCGTGGCGTCGCTGGCAGCTGTCTCGCTGCTGGCTGCCCTCGGCCTGTCCGCCTGCGGTCCGGATCCATCTCACGCGGCCACGGTGCTCCGCGCAGCCCGCGCGGTGACGGTCCAGCTGGCCGGCGGCGGCGAGCGCGCCGGCACGGACGGGATGACGATCCCCCATGGTGCGACGGTGCGCACTGCCCCTGGCGGGTCCGCCGCCCTCGTCGCCGCCGGCCGGACCGTTCTGCTCGGGTCGGCCACCGGCGTGACCGTTGTCGACGGCACGCACGAGCAGCTGCGGCAGGGCCTGGTGATGGTTGACGCGCGGCGGGCACCTGCACTGGCGCTCGATGCCGGCGCGGCAACGGTGCAGACGCCGCGCGGCGGACTTGCCCGCGTCGAGCGCGGTGCGGTGCTGCGAGCGGCGTCCTTCGCTCGGACGTTGACCGTCCGCGCTACCGGCCGCAAGGCACAGCGACCCGTGCGGGCACTGCACCAGGTGCAGGTGCCCGACGGAGGCTTGCCCGGCAACGAGACCGCGCTGGCGCTGACCCGCGACAGCTGGGAGCGGCGCTACGCCCTGGACCTGGTCACCGCTGACATCGACATCAGCGGCCTCGCCGAGAGCCTCGACCGCAACCCCGCATCCGGCAGCGCGGTCCTTGCCGCACTGCCCGCGTCGTACGCGATTCCCACCGCCGCAGCGGTGGCCGAGCCACGCAGCCAGGCTGCACTCGCCTTCGTCGTCGCCAAGGCCGTCGACGGCTCGGCGAAGACCTTCGCGGCGGTCCGCGAGCTCCGCGCCGAGGGCGGCTCGTGGGGCGTCGTCGCTGCCTTGGTAGGCGCCGATGTCACGAAGGTCAGTGCCGCCCTCGACGCCCTCCTCAACGCGGTCGGCGGCTCGGCGGCGCTGGCCGCGCCGGTGGGCGGACCGGTCGCACCCGGCAGCCTGCTCGGCGGCCGGCCGACCACTGCCGGCCCATCGGGGGCGCCCACCCGGCCGGCACCGACGACGCGGCCGACACGCCGCCCCTCGCCGGCGCCGTCCAGCGACCCGGTGCAGCAGGTCGTCGACACCGTCACGCACCTGCTGCCCACACCGGTTCCGACCCCGGTCGGAGGGCTCCCGCTCCTCGTGACGCCGTCGCCGTCGCCGCTGCTGTCCGTGCAGCTCGGCGGCATCCACGTCGGCGTCGGCGGCTAGACGACGATGGGTTCGGGCGGTTCTACGGCTATGCGCCTGCTGGTGGCAACGCCGTAGACGGTTGCGGTCAGCGCGTAGCCCGCGGCGACGATC
>JAVXVI010000342.1:0-10848 GCA_032230005.1 Actinomycetota bacterium
TCTGGTCGTAGATCTGGCGCAGCACCGGGGCCATCTTCTGGCTCACCCGGCCGGCCACGATCATCAGGTCGGCCTGCCGCGGCGAGGGCCGGAAGACCTCCATGCCGAAGCGGGCGAGGTCGTAGCGGCCGGCGCCGGTGGCCATCATCTCGATGGCGCAGCAGGCCAGGCCGAACGTCGCCGGCCAGAGCGAGGACTTGCGCGACCAGTTGACGACGCCCTCGACCGTCGACAGCAGGATCCCGCTGGGGAGCTTCTCTTCCAGACCCATCTCTAGTCCCACTCCAGTCCGCCGCGGCGCCACACGTAGGCGTAGGCGACGAACACGGTGGCGATGAACAGGACCATCTCGACCAGGCCGAACAGCTTCAGCTGGGTGAAGGCGACGGCCCAGGGATAGAGGAAGATGATCTCGATGTCGAAGACGATGAAGAGCATCGCGGTCAAGTAGAACTTCACCGGGAAGCGCCCGCCGCCCATGGGCTGCGGGGTCGGCTCGATGCCGCACTCGTAGGCGTCGTACTTCGCCCGGTTGTAGCGCTTCGGGCCGGTGAACGTGGCGGCGCCGACGGAGAACGCCGCGAAGCCGAACGCGAGGACGAAGAGCACCAGGATCGGCACGTAGTTGTTGAGCATCCGGACTCCTTTCCTCTGTCGGCTCGAGGCAGCCTAGTTGTTGGCCGGGGCCCTCTCGGGCACCGGGTCAGGCGGCGGGAACGACCTTCGTGAGCCCGTTGATGACGCGGTCCATGGCGTCACCTCCGCGGGGATCGGTGAGGTTGGCGAGCAGCTTCAGCGTGAACTTCATCAGCATCGGGTGGGGCAGCCCGTGGCGGGTGGCGAGGGCCATGACCTTCGGGTTGCCGATCAGCTGGACGAAGACGCGGCCGAGCGTGTAGTAGCCGCCGTACGCCGCCTTCATGGCCGCGGGGTAGGCCTGCAGCGCGAGCTCGCGAGCGGCGCCGTCGGGGCGGGCCAGCGCCCGCACCGCGACCTCGGCGGCGAGCACGCCGGACTCCATGGCGTAGGCGATCCCCTCGCCGTTGAAGGGGTTGACCGCGCCCGCTGCGTCGCCGATGAGCATGACGCCGCGCGTGTAGTGGGGCTGGCGGTTGAAGCCCATGGGCAGCGCGGCACCGCGGATGGGGCCGGTGGCGAACTCCTCGCGGTACTGCCACTCCTCCGGCATGCCGCCGACCCAGCTCTGCAGCAGCTTGCGGTAGTCGGTGTCCTGCCAGGCCTTCGTGGTGTTGAGCAGTCCCAGGCCGACGTTGCTGGTGCCGTCGCCGACACCGAAGACCCAGCCGTAGCCGGGGAGCAGGTCGCCGTTCTCGGCCCGCAGCTCGAGCCAGGACTCGAGCATGTCGTCGTTGGTGCGCGGGCTCGTGTAGTAGCGCCGGACGGCAACGCCCATGGGCCGGTCGTCCCGCTTGCCGATGCCGAGCGCGAGGGCGAGCCGGGCGCTGACGCCATCGGCCGCGATGACCAGCGGCGCGGTGTAGGACTCCTCGCGCTTGTCCGGGCCGACCTTGGCGGTGACCCCGACGACGCGGCCGGCGGTGTCGAGCACCGGTCCGGTCACGGTGGTGCTCGTCTGCAGGCGGGCGCCGGCCTTGCGGGCTGTGGTGGCCAGCAGGTCGTCGAAGTCCAGGCGCGGGCGGACGAGGCCGTAGTCGGGGTAGGTCGCGAGCTCCGGCCACGGCAGCTCGAGGCGCATGCCGCCGCCGATGATCCGCAGGCCGCGGTTGCGGACGAAGCCGTTGGCGTCACTGGTGTCGATGCCCATGTCGACGAGGCTCTTGACCGCTCGCGGGGTCAGCCCGTCGCCGCAGACCTTCTCCCGCGGGAACTCGGTCTTCTCGAGGACGAGGACGTCGAGGCCGGCCTGCGCGAGGTGGAAGGCGGCGGTGCTGCCGGCGGGGCCTGCGCCGACGACGAGGACGTCGGCGCTCCTCTGGTCACCGCCCTGGGTGCTCACCGGCGCTCCCCGTCCGCTGGCTCATCAGCCAGCCGCCAACCTGCTTGTGAAAACTTTCACATGCGTGGTGTCCAGTCTACGGCGTTCCCGGTGTGCCGCCACCCGCACCCCGTCCGTCGACCCGACCTCGCGCGACGATCTTCTGATCTCGGAGCCGGCGGGATGACGCGCCGGCATGTTGCCCCTGGCGCCCCGAGATCAGAAGATCTCTGGCTCGGTGGCTGCCTTGCGGCATCACCTGCCCGTCAGGACGGCTTGGTGGCGCGGTGGAGGGCGACGATGCCGCCGGTCAGGTCGCGCCACTGCGTCCCCGACCAGCCGGCCGCCGTGACGCGCTCGGCCAGCTCGGCCTGCGCCGGCCAGGCCCGGATCGACTCGGCCAGGTAGACGTAGGCCTCCGGGTCGCTGCTCACCCGGCTGGCCAGTGCCGGCAGCAGCCGCATGAGGTACTCCACGTAGACGGTCCGGAAGGGCGCCCACGTCGGGTGGCTGAACTCGCAGACCACCAGCCGTCCGCCCGGCTTGGTGACCCGGAGCAGCTCGGCGAGTGCGCGGTCGATGTCGGCGGTGTTGCGCAGCCCGAAGGAGATCGTCACTGCGTCGTACGACGCGTCCCGGAACGGCAGCTGGAGCGCATCGCCCGCCACGAGCTGAACACCGTCGTGGGGCTTGGCGGCGCGCAGCATGCCGAGCGAGAAGTCGCAGCCGACGACGTCCGCTCCGGTCCTGGCCAGCGCCGCACTGCTCGTCGCCGTCCCCGCCGCGAGATCGAGGACCCGCTGCCCGGGCTCGAGGTCGAGCGCACTGCGCACCGCGCTGCGCCACGTGCGGTCCAGGCCGAGCGACAGGACGGCGTTGGTGAGGTCGTAGCGCGGCGCGACGTCGTCGAACATCGCCGCGACAGCTGCTGGGTCCTTGTCGAGGGTCGCGCGGCTCATGACGTGCATCCTGCTGCAGAGGCGAGGGCGCCGACGCGCCGGTAGTGTCGCCGCTTGTGTCGAGCCTGGTGAGACGCGTCGGTCTCGGGCTCGGGTCGTCGGGGGACGTGCGCACCGCCGTCGCCGCCGCCGAGCGCGCGAGAGCCGCGGGCCTCGAGTCGGTGTGGTTCCACGAGAGCTACTTCGAGCGCGACGCGATCACCTACGCGACCGCTGCGGCTGCCGCCGTACCCGACATCGCGATCGGCATCGGCGCGGTCAACGTCAACACACGCCACGAGATCGTGCTGGCGATGACGGTCAGCGCGCTGGACGATCTCGCGCCCGGCCGGATCCGGCTCGGCCTCGGCACCGCACTGCCACTGCGGCTGCACCAGATGGCCATCCCCTACGACCCGGACGCGGCGATCCAGACGATCGAGCACGCGATCGGCGACCTGCGCACGCTGTGGGCCGGCGAGCGGTTGCCGGGCGGACCGGGGGCCCCGGAGATCGAGCCGATGTTCCCGCCGGTCCACCGCACGCCGATCTGGGTCGCCGGCTACCGCAAGGCGTTCCACGAGCTGGCTGGCCGGGTCGCCGACGGCTACCTCGCCAGACCAGCCGAGTCGGTACAGGGCATCGCGGTCGCCAGGGAGCGGATCGCCGACGCCGCCATCGCCGCCGGCCGCGATCCCGGCGCCATCGACATCGGCGGCTACCTGCTCTGCCTCGTCGACGACAGCCGGGCCGCTGCTCTCGACCGCGCGAAGCGGGAGCCGTTCGCCATCTACATGCTGGCCATTCAGTCCGACATCTCGATGCGCCGGGCCGGCCTGGACCCGTCGATCCGCCCCGCCGTGATGGCCGCGTGGCGGGCCGGCGACTACCACGTCGCTGCCGGCCTGATCCCCGACGAGTTCGTCGACGCCTTCCTGCTCTGCGGCACCCGCGAGGAGATCGCCCGGCGCGCCGAGGCCTACGCCGACGCGGGGCTCACCTTGCCGATCCTGCAGCCGGTCGTGCAGAACGAGGAGCAGATCGCCGGCGTGATCGACGCGGCCCGGCTCTACGGCAGCGGCGCGTCCGCCCTTCGCGGACCGCAGGGGCGAGGCGATACGACGGGGGCGGACCGGCTCTCGCTGCGACGCCGGGCCGCGGGCTGGTCGGAGATCGCGCGACCGTTCAGCCTCACGGCGTCCTTCGTGCCGGTCGCGTCCGCGGGTGCGCTGGCTGCTGTCCGCGGGGCGTTCTCGACGGTGCCGTTCCTGGCGGCCCTGATCGCCGGGATGCTGCTGCAGGTCGGCACCAACGTCGTCAACGAGATCTACGACGTCCGCAAGGGCATCGACACGATCACGTCACCCCGCGCCAGCCATGCGCTCGTCACCGGGCGGGTGAAGGAGCGGTCGGCGTTCCTGCTGGCAGGCACGGCATTTGCGGCAGCTGCAGCCATCGGACTGGGTCTGGTCGCCGTGCGCGGCTGGCCTCTCCTCCTGCTCGGGATCGCCGGTCTCGTCGGCGGCTGGGGCTACACCGCGCCGCCGCTGCAGTACAAGTACCGCGCCCTCGGCCTGCCGCTGGTGTTCGCCCTGATGGGACCGCTCATGGTCGTCGGCGGCTACTACGCCGTCACCGGCCAGTGGTCGTGGGAGGCGGCCGTCCTCAGCATCCCCATCGGGCTGCTGGTCACGGCGATCCTGCACGGCAACGAGTGGCGCGACGTCGGCGAGGACGCACGGGCCGGCATCAGCACGTTGTCGATCAGGGCCGGCCGCGTGGTCGCCCATCAGGTCTACGTCTTCCTCATCGTGGGTGCCTACATCGCCCTGGCCGCATCCGTCGCCCTCACCGTCCTGCCACCGCTGTCGCTGCTGGCCGTGCTCTCGCTGCCGCTGTTCGTCAGGGCGCTGCGGGCGAGCGAGCTCGGGGCCGCCGGACAGCAGCGCGCGATCGCGATGATCGACCTGCAGACCGCCCAGCTGCACGCGGCGTTCGGGCTGCTGCTCGCCGCCGGGCTCACCGCCGCCGCCCTCTGGCAGCACTGACCGAACGGACCGCCTTGCGCCTTCCCACCCGTCCCAGTCCCGCGGTCACAGCCGCCACCCTCGCCGTCGGCTACGCCTCCTTCGCCGCGACCTTCCTCGGGCCGAAGGAGAGGTTCTGGCAGCGGATGACCCGCACCGGGCTGCTGCTCGGCAGCGCCGCCCTGGCGACCGACGGCGATCTGCGCGCTGCCCGGCCCAAGCCCAAGGACCTCGCGACCGGCGCCGCCATCGCCGCGGCCCTCTACGCCGTCTTCACCGTCGGCGACAAGGCCGCGCGGGTCATCATGCCGAGCGGCGCCGAGGACATCGGCGAGGTCTACGCCCTGCGCACGCTGCGTCCCAAAGCAGAGATCGCCGCCCGGCTCGCGGCGGTCGTCGGGCCGGCCGAGGAGCTCTACTGGCGCGGCATGCTGCAGTCGGAGCTGACCCGCCGGCTCGGCCCGGTCAAGGGGGCTGCCGCCGCCACCGCGGCGTACAGCGGCGTGCACCTCTGCACCCGCAACCCCACCCTCATCGGCGCCGCGACGGTGGCCGGGGCCGGCTGGTCCGGCCTCGCCGCTGCCGGCGTCTCCATGCCGGCCTTGGTCGCGAGCCACATCATCTGGGACATCTGGATCTTCCTCGTGCAGCCGACGCAGTCGCTGGACTGACCACCCGACATCACTCGATCGAGTCATGACCGCTACGCCGAACGGCCGTACGGGAATGTCCGGAACGTGCCGACCGGTACGTCGAGGCGGGCACTCGGGCCCGGCTCGGAGCAGAGGGACGGTCATGCGCCGGAGCGTCAAGTGGTGAGCAAGGCGGGGACGACCCGCAGCCACAAGTGGTAACGAGCTAGACGCATTGACGGCCCCGGCAGCTTGCCGGGGCCGTCGTCGTTCAGGGGGGACTCACACCTCGTCGAGCCGAGCCCGCAACGCGTCCCGCTCGCTCTGCCTCTGCTCGCGTCGCTCCGTCTGCGCGACCACCAGGGCGGTCCGCTGCGGCCGCAGGACGAACAGGCTCACGATGCTGCTGACCAGCAGCGACACCAGGAGCAGCGGGTAGCCGGTCAGTCCGAACAGCAGGAAGAACCCGGCCGTCCCGACGAACACGACCATGCGCAGGGCGGTGTAGACGAGCCAGGTCCGTCGGGCGCTGTGCATGAGATGACGGTACGACGAGGGCGCCGCCCACCTCGCGGTGGACGGCGCCCTGGTCGTTCGAGGTGGAGCTACAGCTCGGCGGCTGGCGCGAACCGGCGACGGAGCAGGAGCCCGCCGGCGACCAGGACGATCCCGAAGATCGCGATCCCGGCCGGCAGCCCGGTCCTGGGCAGCTCGGGCGTCGTGGGCGTGGTGACCGGCGTGCTGCCCGCAGTCGCCGGGCGGAAGCTGGCCCGCTCGGAGAGGGTGCCGAGGCCGATCGTCATCGACTTGCTGACGAGGTCACCGACGGCGTTGATGCCGAGCGCTCCCTTGAGGTTCGGCGCGCCGCTGATGGCCGGCAGCGACGCGGCATTCGGCAGAGCCAGCGCGGCCGGCAGCGTGATCGCGGGGATCGTGACCTGCAGGGCACGGACGCTGTTCTGCGCCGTGCCGAAGCCACCGGCGATGCTCGTCGAGGTGCTCTTGGTGAGCAGCGCGACGTGCGGTGCGGGGATGCTCAGGCCGGGCACTGCCGAGAGCACGCTCGACAGCACGCCGGTCAGGGCGTCGACCTTGGACGTGACCTGCGCCAGGGCGCCGGTCGTCAGGTCGAGCAGGTTGACCTTGCTGTTGCCGAGGACGTTGCTCAGGACGTCGGTGCCGAGGACGTGCACGCCCTGCAGCTCGCCGCCGACGACGCTCGCGCTCTGGCCGCCGGCGACCGCGCTGTTGGCGAGGGCCTTGGTCTCGACGGTGAAGCTGTCGATGCTGACGAGCGGGGTGCCGTCGAGCACGGCGGTGACCGCCGCGAGCAGCGCGTTGATCTGCGGCGCCAGCTGACCGAGCAGCCCGTTGAGGGTTGCCAGCAGGCTGTTCAGGAGGGTCTGAGCGGCATCCACCGCGGTCTGCAGCGTGGTGACGAGCGTCTGGAGCGTCCCGGCCGCCGACTGCGCGTTCGCCAGGTTGGTGGCCGCGGTGCCCGCTGCGGTGGTGGCCGACGCCAGTGCGGCCCGGGCCGCGACGAAGGTCTGGACGATGGCTGCGCTCGAGTTGAGCGTCGCGTAGTTGTCCAGGGTGAGACCGGCGAGCGTTGCCGCTGCCTGGACCGGTGCGACAGCCGTGTCGTACTGCGTCTGCGCGGTGGTCAGCGCCTGGTTGGCCGCCGTGGCAGCGCTCTGCGCTGCAGCGACCGCGGCCGGGGCGGCCGCCAGGTCGATCTTGGCCTTGCTGAGCTGGGCGGTCTTGTCCGTCAGGTCCTTCTGCGCGGCATCGACGGCGGCCTGGGCGGCGTCGAGCTGCGTCTGGAGGGTCGACTGAGCCGTCGCGAGGGCTGCCTGGGCGGCGGTGACTGCGGTGTTCGTCAGGTTGAGACCCGCGAGCAGGTCGGTCAGCGTCTTGACCGGCAGCGCCTTGAGGTTGAGGCCGAGCGCACCGAGCAGGTCGGCGATGCTCGGCAGTGCGAGGTTCTTGACGGCGAGCGTCTTGTTGCCGAGGGCGTTCTTGCCGTCGACGAGCGAGCTGACGTCGACGGTCCCGTTGAGCTTCACCGGGATGCCGAGGACGGAGATGGCACCGAGCGAGGCGGCACCGGCCTTCGACGAGGCGCCGGAGGCGTTGCTCGAGGAGACGTTGAACACCGGGCTCTTGATCGAGGCGACGGCGCCGAGTGCGGCGGGCAGCGTCGCGCTGCTGTCGAAGCTCGGCACGTCGGCCGGCGAGTTCGCAGGCGTGACCGTCTGCTCGCCGTACGCCGTCCCGTCAGCCTTCACCGGCGTCACGACCACCTTCGAGGCCGGAGCGCCCGAGGTGGTGTCGCTGGTAAGGGCGACGGAGCCGACGCGGACGTCGTGACCGGCGAGCGCCAGGCTCAGCAGCGTGATGGCGGAGGTGGCGGTTCCGGCGGCCGGAGTGGCGGCGGTCACCGCGGTACCGCGGGCCGCCGCGGGGCCGGCGACGGCACCCAGCAGGACGGCCGCCACGGCTGCGGTGGCGAGTGGACGAGTGCGCACAGGAAGCTCCTGGGGTCGGGCCACGCGAACGGGAAAGCCGCCGCGGACATCTGCTCCAGGGAGGATCGACTGTCTAGCCCTTCAGAACCATGGCTCATAAGTGCTATCTCTGACTACGTCCGCTTCTGAGCACTCGCTTTCCCTTTGCCGGATTCCTGCACCCCGGATGCAAGTCGGCTGCGACCTTCGAACCGGGTCGAGAGCACGACGGTCGTGCGGGTGCGCGCGACCCCCGTCGTACGCCGCAGTGCCCCGAGGGTCTGCTCGAGTGCGTCCACGTCGGCGACCCTGACCTTCACGACGAACGCCTCCTCACCGGCGACGAACCAGCAGTCCTCGACCTCCTCGATGCGCGCCAGTCCCTCGGCCAGTTCGTCCTGCTCGACGCCCTCGCGCTGCAGGATCCCGACCAGTGCGGTGACGCCCATGCCCACCGAGACCGGGTCGACGACCGCGCGGTAGCCCCTCAGCGCACCAAGGCGCTCGAGCCGCCGGACGCGGTCGTGGACGCTCGGGGCAGATAGCCCGACCGCGCGCGCCAGGTCGGCGTATGACGACCTGGCGTCGTCGACCAGGAGCGCCAGCAGCCGGCGGTCGATGTCGTCCATCTCACACTCCGAAGGTGAATGACCCATGCCGATCCATAGTTGTTAGGTTTGAGAAGCAAACCACCATCGAATCGGAGTTGAACACCGTGCACAGCCTAGAGACGACCCCCGAGTCTCTCGATGCCCACACCGCCAGCCTGCAGCGCGAGATCGCAGCCGGACGTGAGCGGGCCCTGCCTGGTCGCCACGGCGTCCGTGACCTGGTGCGCCGGCTCCGGCGCCCCAGCTAGCCCCCCGCCTGCCGGTCCGTGCCCAGACGCTCTAGTCATCCCGTGCGTCACTGATGGGCGATTCGGTCGTTGACCGGCCAGTAGCGGAACCGCCACAGTTGTGGCCGGGCGAGGGGGATGACCATGGTGGACGACAGGTTCGCGAGCGCGCCGAACGGCCGGGACCGGCTGCTGACGCCGGGTGAGGTGGCGACGCTGTTCCGCGTCGACCCGAAGACCGTGACGCGCTGGGCATCAGCCGGCCGCATCGGGAGCATCAGAACGCCGGGCGGCCACCGCCGGTTCCGCGAGTCCGAGGTGCGCGCCCTGCTCCGCGGCGGCGACGCCGACGTGTCGGTGCCGGCACAGACGACGCCGCAGTCGGCGCCGCTGTCCGGTCGACCGATTCCCCGCTAGCCACCACGAGACACGCGTGCTGCTGCTCGGTGAGGGTGGAGCGGTCGTCGAGCTGCTGCTGCTCGTCTACTGCGTGCTCAACGTCATCACCACACCCGAGAGCCAGGTCCGCAACCTGCCCAAGCTGCTCTGGCTGGCGCTGGTCATCCTGCTGCCGCTGATCGGCGGGATCGCCTGGCTCGTCGCCGGCCGCCCGCAGTCGGTCGCGCGCCCCGGTGGCCTGCCGTACAAGGGCAACCGGGGTTTCCCGGAGTACGACCGGCCGGGACGAGCGGCCGCCCAGAACCCCGACGACGACGAGGCCTTCCTGCGCGGCCTGCGCGAACGAGCCGAGGAGCAGCGCCGCGGGGCCGAGGAGCAGCGCCGCCGCGCCGCCGAGGCCGCCAAGCGCGAGGACGACCCGACCGTCTGAGGCTGCGGCCGAGCGATCTAGGCGTAGGAGTGCAGGCCGACGACGAAGATGTTGACGACGTAGTAGTCGACGATCAGGGCGCCGGCAGCGGCCACGGCGACCCACGCGGCCTTGCGGCCCTTCCAGCCGGCGGTGGCCCGGGCGTGCAGGTAGCCGGCGTAGAGCACCCAGGTGATGAACGACCAGGTCTCCTTCGGGTCCCAGCCCCAGTAGCGCCCCCAGGCCGCCTCGGCCCAGATCGCGCCGGCGATGATCGCGAACGTCCACACCGGGAACGCGAACGCGATCACGACGTAGGCGGCGCGGTCCAGTGACCCGGCCGGCGGCAGCGCGCGCCCGAGCGTCACCGGGAAGCGCACCGGCAGCCCGACGTCGGTCCGCGCGTCGAACCGTGCCCGCAGCAGGTAGAGCAGCGCGATCACGCCCGACAGCAGGAACGCCCCCGACGCCGTGACGGCGGCGGCCACGTGGATCTTGATCCAGTACGAGTTGAGGGCGGGCACCAGCGGCCCGGCCTTCGTGTAGAGCACCGTCCCGGCCAGGCCGAGGTAGAGCACCACCGGCAGCATCACGAACGCGCCGAGGCTCCGGTCGATCCGGCCGCGTGCGACGAGCACGAGGAACCCCGTGACCGCGACCAGCGCCGCCGCCGAGGAGAACTCGTACATGTTTCCCCACGGCACCCGGTGCGCGGCGAAGCCGCGGGTGACGACCGAGGTGACGTGGGTCGCCCACCCCAGACCGGCCAGGCCCATGGCGATCGAGCCGGCCCACCCGGAGCTCTCGGTCCAGCTCGGAGCCGCGTCGGTCACCGTCACGTCGGGCCCACCGGCGCCGACGAGCACGCGCTCCTGGGCCACAGCGGAGAGCACGCGACGGGCCCGCCGCGAGGCCGAGTCACCGGCGAAGCCGAGCATCGCGCCGGCGTACAGCAGCACCGCGACGAACAGCAGCGAATCGCTCAGCTGTGCCACATCACTCCTCTTCGCGGACCGACTCGGGGACCGTGCTGCGCAGCCGGCCGACCAGTTCGTCGAACTCCGTGGCGAACGCGTCGGGGTCGGTGCGCGCCAACCCACCGACCTCCACCACCGTAAGCGCACCGCTGCCAGCGGTTGCA
>JAVXVI010000343.1:0-2998 GCA_032230005.1 Actinomycetota bacterium
GACCCGCACGTCGACGTCGTGGTCGCGATGACCGCGGTCGGCCCTGCCATGTCCGGAGACGTGCACCGCGAGGTCGGGACGCAGCGTTCCGGAGAAGACGCGCACCAGCGAGACCCGGCCGAGGTACTGGTCTGTCGTCGTCTTGACGACCTCGGCGACGAGCGGGCCGTCCGGGTCGCAGGTGACCGGTGCGGCGGGCGAACCGTCGGGTCGGGTGACCGGCGGGCAGGGGTGCTCGAGCGGTGTGGGGAAGGCGGAGGTCAGCACCTCGAGCAGCTCGTCGGTGCCGAGCATCGTCAGTGGCGCCGCGGCGAGCACGGGGTAGAAGGTGCCGCGCGCGACCGCGGTCTCCAGGTCCTCGATGAGGACCTTCTGGTCGATGTCCTCACCCGCGAGGTAGCGGTCCATGAGGGTCTCGTCCTCGCTCTCGGCGATGATCCCCTCGATCAGCGTGGCGCGCGTCGTCTCGATGAGCGGCAGGTGCTCAGGGTCGGGGTCGCGTTCGACGCGGTCGCCGGACGACCAGTCGTACACGCGACGCGACAGCAGGCCGATCAGCCCGCCGACCGACTCGTCGTCGGAGTGCATCGGGAGATACAGCGGCTGCACGCCGTCACCGAAGACGCGCTGGCAGATCGCGACGGCCTCGTCGAAGTCGGCGCGCGGGCGGTCGAGCTGGGTGATGACGACGGCGCGCGGCATCCCGACGGCGGCGCACTCCTCCCAGAGCGCGGACGTCAGGGCGTCGACGCCGTCGACGGCGGAGACCACGAAGAGGGCGGCGTCCGCGGCCCGCAGACCGGCGCGCAGCTCGCCCACGAAGTCGGCGTACCCGGGGGTGTCGAGGAGGTTGACCTTGATGCCGTTGTGCTCCAGGGGCGCCAGCGCGAGGGAGACCGAGCGCTGCTGGCGCACCTCGACCTCGTCGTTGTCGCAGACCGTCGTGCCGTCCTCCACCCGACCCGCCCGGGCGATGGTGCCGGTCCTCGCGAGCAGGGCCTCGACGAGCGTCGTCTTGCCCGCTCCGGCGTGCCCCACGAGGACCACGTTGCGCACCATCTCGGCGGTGCGCGGCTCAGGTGCCCTGCCGGGTTCGCGCTGCGCCTCCTTCTTCATGACGACCTCCAGGCTCCTGGGTTTGCCTGCACCCTCCCGCGCCGGGGCAGCGGCCACAAGGGGCAGCACCCAATCGGCACTATCGTTCGGCCCGAAAACCATCACCCGAGCGGACGGATCTCATGCTCAACCTGCGCCCGGCGGTCGGCCGCATCGTCGGACCACTGGCCGGGTTCCTGCTCCGGATCGGCATCACGCCCGACATGGTGACGGTGGCCGGGGTGCTCGGTGCCGTGGCGGCCTCACTCGGGCTGATCGCACGGGGCCACTTCTTCTCCGGCGGCGTCGTCGTGACGTTCTTCGTCCTGACCGACGCGCTGGACGGCACCATGGCCCGGCTGCGCGGCCCCGCCGGCCGGTGGGGGGCGTTCCTGGACTCCACGCTCGACCGCATCGCCGACGCTGCTGTCTTCTGCGCGCTCGTGATCTGGTACGCCGGTCGTGGCGACGACGACGTGCTGCTCGACGTCTCGCTGTTCTGCCTGGTCGCCGGGGTCGTCACGTCGTACGCGAAGGCGCGGGCAGAAGGCCTCGGCATGACGTGCAACGTCGGGATCGCCGAGCGAGCAGAGCGGCTCATCCTCGTCCTGGCCGGCGTCATCCTCGCCGGCATGGGTCTCGACATCGCCCTGCCGGTGCTGCTCTGGCTGCTCGCCGTCGTCTCGGCCATCACGGTCGGCCAGCGGCTCGTCGAGGTGCACCGCCAGGCCGCCGCGCCGGCCGACTAGGTGCCCACCCCCGTCGGTCGGGTCGCGGGCCTGGTGAGCGGCCGCGTCACCGATGCGTCGTACGCCGCAGGTTGGGCCGTGGTCCGCGCGCTGCCCGAGAGCACCGCGCGCCGGCTCTTCGATGCCGGTGCCGATCTCGCCGCGCGTCGCGGCGGCAAGGGCGTCGACCGGTTGCGCCGCAACCTGGCCCGGGTCGCGCCGAATGCGGACCTCGATGACCTGACTCGGGCGGCCGTCCGCTCCTACGCGCGCTACTGGCTCGAGGTGTTTCGGCTCCCGGTCATGCCGCCATCCGTTGTCGTCGCCGGGATGCACGCCATCGGCGAGGACATGGCGCGCGCTGCGATCGCGTCGCCGCGCGGCGTCGTCTTCGCGTTGCCACACAGCGGCAACTGGGACCACGCGGGGGCGTGGTTCGCCGCAACAGGTGTGCCGTTCACGACCGTTGCCGAACGACTCAAGCCGGAGTCGCTCTACGACCGCTTCCTGGAGTTCCGTGCGTCGCTGGGGATGGAGGTGCTGCCGCTGACCGGGGGAACGCGGCCGCCCTTCGACGTACTCACCGAGCGACTGCGCGCGGGCCGGACGATTGCCCTCATGGCCGACCGCGACCTGACGCCGCGTGGTGTCGACGTCGAGTTCTTCGGTGCGACGGCGCGGATGCCCGCGGGGCCGGCATCCCTGGCACTCAAGACCGGCTCGGCACTGATCCCGGTCCATCTCGCCTTCCGGCCACAGGGCTGGCAGGTGACGTTCTACGACGAGATAGCTCCGTCGGATGTGCCGACGATGACTCAGCAGCTGGCCGACCGGTTCGCGATCGGCATCCGGCAGCATCCCGCCGACTGGCACATGCTGCAGAAGCTCTGGGTGGCGGACCTGTGAGGCTCGGCGCATGAGAGTCGGCCCATGAGAGTAGGCATCGTCTGCCCGTACACCTGGGACGTCCCCGGTGGGGTGCAGGCGCATGTCCGCGATCTGGCGGAGAGCCTCATCGACCTCGGCCACCACGTCTCGGTGCTGACACCCGTCGACGACCCGGACGAGGCCGAGTTGCCGGCGTACGTCGTCGCGGCCGGTCGCGCCGTACCCGTGCCCTACAACGGCTCGGTCGCCCGGCTCGCCTTCGGTCCGCTGTCGTTGACGCGGACGCG
>JAVXVI010000344.1:0-4702 GCA_032230005.1 Actinomycetota bacterium
GACCTCGGTGCCGCCGCCTACCACCGCACCGGGGAGGCATTGCCGGACAGCGTGCTCGAGGACCTACGCGGTCACGACGCCATCCTGCTCGGCGCGGTCGGTGACCCGAGCGTGCCGCCCGGAGTGCTCGAGCGAGGCCTGCTGCTGCGACTGCGCTTCGAGCTCGACCACCACGTCAACCTCCGGCCGGTGCGCCTCTTCCCTGGCGTCACGTCGCCGGTCGGTGACAAGCCGATCGACATGGTCGTCGTGCGGGAGGGGACGGAGGGTCCGTACGTCGGCAACGGCGGCCGGTTCAAGGCCGGCACGCCGCATGAGGTCGCGACCGAGGTGAGCATCAACACGGCGTACGGCGTCGAGCGCGTCGTTCGTGACGCGTTCCGTCGCGCGCAGGCGCGTCGTCGCCACCTCACGCTGGTGCACAAGACCAACGTCCTCGTCCACGCCGGCGGTCTGTGGAAGCGGGTCACCGATGAGGTGGCCACCGACTTCCCGGACGTGACGCTCGACTACCAGCACGTCGATGCCGCGTCGATGTTCTTCGTCACCGACCCGGGACGCTTCGACGTCGTGGTCACCGACAACCTGTTCGGCGACATCCTCACCGACATCGGGGCGGCGATCGGCGGCGGTATCGGGCTGGCCGCCAGCGGCAACCTCGACGTCAGCGGCACGAACCCTTCGATGTTCGAGCCGGTGCACGGCAGCGCACCGGACATCGCGGGACAGGGCAAGGCCGACCCCACGGCGACGGTGCTCAGCATCGCCCTCCTGCTCGAGCACCTGGGCCACTCGGACGAGGCCAAGCGGGTCGAGGCTGCGGTGGCCGAAGACCTGGCGGCCCGCGGAACCGCCTCTCGCAGCACCTCTGCCGTCGGCGACGCCCTGCTCGCTCTGCTGTAGCCGCGGTCAGCGCTACCGTTGTCCGACAGAGAGGAGCCCGCCGTGGAGTTCGAGCTGCAGCCCACCGGTACGCCGGTCGACGCCGAGACGAGGGCGGGTGTGCTCGCGAACCCGGCGTTCGGCCGGGTGTTCACCGACCACATGATCAGCGCCCAGTGGCACCGTGAGCGCGGCTGGTACGACGCGGGTCTGGTCCCCTACGCCCCGCTCACCGTCGACCCTGCCTCGGTCGTCCTGCACTACGCGCAGGAGGTCTTCGAGGGACTGAAGGCCTACCGCCAGCCGGACGGCGGCGTCGCGCTGTTCCGACCGGACCGCAACGCGGCGCGGATGGTGCGCTCCTGCGAGCGGCTGGCGCTGCCGACCTTCCCGGAGGACGCCTTCGTGGCGGCCTGCGAGCTGCTGGTGCGGACCGACAAGGACTGGGTGCCCGACGGCGAGGGCGCCTCGCTCTACCTGCGGCCGTTCATGTTCGCCGACGAGGTGGGCCTCGGCGTCAGGCCGTCGGAGTCGGCACGCTTCCTGGTCATAGAGTCCCCAGCCGCCAACTACTTCAGCGGGCCCGTCCGCCCGGTCTCGCTGTGGCTCTCGCAGGAGTACGTCCGTGCCGCTCCCGGCGGGACCGGCGCGGCCAAGACCGGGGGCAACTACGCCGCGTCCCTCGTCGCCCAGCAGGAGGCGATCGACAACGGCTGCGACCAGGTCGTGTTCCTCGACGCCGTCGAGCACCGGTGGGTCGAGGAGCTGGGCGGGATGAACGTGTTCCTCGTCCAGGACGACGGCGTCCTGGTCACCCCCGCAGTGAGCGGCACGATCCTCGAGGGCGTCACCCGCGACTCGGTGGTGACCCTGGCACGCGAGCTCGGCTACACCGTCGAGGAGCGCCGCGTCGACGTCGACGAGTGGCGCAAGGGCGCGGCCGACGGCACGGTCGTCGAGGCCTTTGCCTGCGGTACGGCGGCGGTCATCACGCCCATCGGCGCGCTGCGCTGGCCGGGCGGCGAGGCGGTGGCCGGCGACGGCGGCCCAGGGCCCGTCACGACGCAGCTGCGCGAGCTGCTGCTCGACGTGCAGTACGGCCGGCGGCCAGACACCCACGGCTGGGTCCACCGGGTCGTGTAGCGGCGGGGGAGGCCGACGTCCTACTGTCGGCAGCCCCGCTCGAGGAGGCTGCAGTGCTGGTTCGCGACGCGATGTCCACCGAGGTGCTCTCGGTCGGTCCGACCCACACCCTGCGCCAGGTCGCGCAGGCGATGGCTGCCCGCAAGGTGGGGGCGGCGGTCGTTCACGATCCCGACGCGGACGGCCCCGGCATCCTCACCGAGCGCGACGTCCTCGAGGCTGTGGCCGACGGTCAGAACCCCGAGGTCGAGGCCGCGGCTGGGCACCTGACCCGCGACGCCGTGGTCGCCGATCCCAGCTGGCCCTTGGTCAAGGCCGCGGAGGCGATGCTCGCCGGCGGGTTCCGGCACCTCATCGTCAGCGAGGGCAGCGAGGTCATCGGCGTGCTGTCCGTGCGGGACCTGGTGCGCGCGTGGACGCAGGAGCGGCAGGGCGGAACGACCTAGACTCGGGACCTCCATGGAGCGGACCGACAAGACGACCGAGGCAGCCGCGGAGACGCTCGCCTTCCGGATGCCGGATCCCGACAAGCGCCTGCGGGGGGTCCGCCTGCAGCAGGACGTCCGCCTCCCGGGCGAGCTCCTGGGCTTCACCCGCGACGGCGACCACTGGGTGCTCAGCGTCCCCCGGCCGGACGTCGATCGCATGGAGTACTCCTTCGAGCTGCAGATCAAGGGCGGCGGCAGTGAGTGGGTCTGTGACCCGCTCAACCCGCTCCGGGTGGGCGGCGCCTTCGGTGACAAGTCGGTCCTCGAGCTGCCCGACTACGCGGCGCCGAAGTGGCTGCAGGCCGAGCCGGCCCGCGGCCCACGGCGGGAGATCGCCCTGCCCAGCCGCGGGCTGCCCCAGGACGTGCCTGCGCTGCTGTGGTCCGCGCACGGGAGCGACGACGCTGCTGAGCTCCCGCTGCTGGTGGTGCACGACGGGCCGGAGTACGACGCCCTGTCCTCGCTCACGCTGTTCCTGGACGCCATGGTCGACGACGGCCGGCTGCCGGCGATGCGGGCCGCCCTGCTCGCGCCCGTGGACCGCAACGAGAGCTACGCCGCATCCACGTCGTACTCCCGTGCTCTCGCTCTTGGTCTCGTGCCCGCACTCCACAAGCTGGCCCCCACCTCGGTGACGCTCGGCATGGGCGCCAGCCTGGGTGGTCTGGCCATGCTGCACTGCCAGCGGGCGCATCCGGGCACCTTCGCCGGCCTCTACCTGCAGAGCAGCAGCTTCTTCCACCGCGTCCTGGACGACCAGGAGAGCTCCTTCGAGCGGTTCCAGCGCATCACCTCCTTCGTGGACAGCGTGCTGCGCTCGGGGCCGGCCGTCGACCCGGTGCCCATCGTCCTGACCTGCGGCCTGATCGAGGAGAACGTCGAGAACAACCGGCTGATGACGAGATCCCTGGCGGCACAGGGCTACGACACCCGTCTCGTCGAGAACCGCGACGTCCACACGTACACGGGCTGGCGCGACACGTTCGACCCCAACCTCGTCGACCTCGTTCAGCGCGTCCTCGACGGACCTGGTCAACATGAGACGTGATGTGGTCGAGCTCTGGTCACCGGAGCTGGGCTGGTCCCCCCGCGTCATCGTGCACGGCCACTACGGCAGACCGGTCCTGGTCTTCCCCAGCTCCGAAGGGCGCGCGGAGGACTTCGAGAGCAACGGCATGGTCGAGGCAGTGCGGCCGCTGCTCGACGCGGGGCGCGTCAAGCTCTACTGCCTCGACTCGTGGGACAGCGGGTCGTGGTACCGCCACGACCTCGAGCTCGAGGATCGCGCGCGGCTGCACGAGGCCTACGAGCGCTGGGTCATCCAGGGCGCCGTGCCGCTGGTCGACGCGGACTGCGGCGGCCGGCAGGAGATGATCGCGACCGGTTGCAGCTTCGGGGCCTATCACGCTGTCAACATCGCCTTGCGGCACGCGGACCTGTTCCCGTTGGCCCTCGGCCTGTCCGGGGTCTACGACCTGTCGGGCATGGGCTGGGGACAGCGCGGGGACGCGTTCTACTTCAACAACCCGATGGACTCCGTCGCCGGCCTGGACGGTGACCACCTCGACTGGCTGCGGTCCCGACTGTCCTTGCTGCTCGTTGCCGGACAGGGGATGTGGGAGGACACCACCGGCGCTCTCGACAGCACCCGGACGTTCGGCGGGCTCTGCGCGTCGAAGGGATTACGGGTGGAGTGCGACATCTGGGGGCACGACGTGATGCATGACTGGCCTGCCTGGCGCGCCCAGCTCGCGCACCACCTGCCTCGTTTCGTGTAGACCGACCGCATGAGCGAGACACGTCATCTGCTCGGCCTGCTGCTAGGCACCGAGGAGGACTGGCCCGGCGCGTTCGAGCAGCTGGTGCGCCGCCTCGACCCCTCGCTGCAGGTCGGTGGGACGACGCACCGCTACGACGTCGAGCGGATCACCATCGAGCCGTTCGACCTGCGCCAGCCCAGCCGCTACGACCTGGTCGTCGACCGCCTCGCCTACTGGTACTACGTCCCCAGGGAATGGCTGAAGAAGGTCGCCCTCATGGACGACGTCTACCTGCTCAACAACCCGTTCACCTTCCAGTCGATGGAGAAGCACGCGGCGTACTGCGCCATGATCCGGCTCGGTCTGAAGGTCCCCGAGACCTGGCTGGTGCCGCACAAGCAGCCGCCGGACAACCCGCGGTTCCCGTAC
>JAVXVI010000345.1:0-13049 GCA_032230005.1 Actinomycetota bacterium
TGCACCGGCTCGTAGCCGCCCCCGCCGAGCGCGACCCACTTGCCTGCGCACACCTCGTGGGCCAGCGCGTGCAGGGCCTGGTACGCCGCCCGCTGGCCGTCGACCGACATCATCAGGTGCGCGAGCGGGTCCAGGGCGTGGGTGTCGCACCCGTGCTGCGTCACCATGACCTGAGGGGCGAAGGCGCGCAGGGCCGGCGGTACGACGGCGTCGAACGCGCGCAGCCACTCGCCGTCGTCGGTGCCCATCGGGAGGGCGACGTTGACGTTGGAGCCTGCGGCGTTGTCGCCGCCGACCTGGTCGGCCCAGCCGGTGCCCGGGAACAGCGTCTGCCCGCTCTCGTGCAGCGAGATCGTCATCACCCGCGGGTCGTCGTAGAACGCCGCCTCGACACCATCGCCGTGGTGCACGTCGACGTCGACGTACGCGACCTTCGTCGCACCCGCTTGCAGCAGCCAGGCGATGGCGACCGCTGGGTCGTCGTATACGCATAAACCGGAGGCGCGGTCGCGCATCGCGTGGTGCAGACCACCCGAGATGTTGACGGCGTGCTGCGCAGTGCCCTCCCACACTGCGCGCGCTGCGTCGACCGAGGCACCGGTGACCAGCGCGGCCGCCTCGTGCATCCGCGGGAAGATCGGGTTGTCGCCGGTGCCGAGGCCGTAGCGCAGTGACAACCGGCCCATCAGGTCGTCGGGCGCCCGCCGGACGGACTGGACGTAGAGCGGGTCGTGGACCAGCTCGAGGGTGTCGTCGGCGGCCTGACCGGGGGCGCGCACGGTGACACCGGGGCGGTCCAGGATGCCGAGCTGCCGGCTCAGCGCCATCGTCAGCTCGAGGCGCAGTGGGCGCAGCGGGTGGTTCGGTCCGAAGTCGTACGTCGTGAAGACCTCGTCCCAGACCACCAGCGTGCTGTCACTCATTCGTACTCATCTAGATGCCGCCGGCGAGCTGGCGCGAGCGGTCGCGCGCCGCCTCCAGCGCCGACAGCATCGCGGCCCGCACTCCGTGGTCCTCCATCACGCGGATCGCGTTGATGGTCGTGCCGGCGGGGGACGTGACGGCCTCGCGGAGCTTGACCGGGTGCTCCCCTGAGTCGCGCATCATCAGCGCGGCACCGAGCGCGGTCTGGACGATGAGGTCGTGGGCGACCTGGCGCGGCAGCCCGAGCAGGATCCCCGCGTCGGTCATCGCCTCGACGAGGTAGAAGAAGTACGCCGGGCCGCTGCCCGACAGGGCGGTGACCGCGTCCTGCTGTGACTCGGGTACCCGAATGGTCTGCCCGACCGGTCGCAGCAGCTCCTCGGTCAGCGCCAGGTGCGCCTCGGCGGCGTGGGTGCCGGCGCTGATCGCGGACATCGCCTCGTCGACGAGGACGGGTGTGTTGCTCATGACGCGGACGACCGGCGTGCCCTCCTCCATCGCCTCCTCGATGGTCGCGGTCGTGATGCCCGCAGCCATCGACACGACGAGCCGGTCCGAAGGCACGGTGCCGCGCAGCTCGGCGAGCAGCGACCCCATGTCCTGCGGCTTCACCGTCAGCAGCAGGACGTCGGCGACCTTGGCCGCGGAGTGGTTGCCGATGACCTCGACGCCGTACTTCTCGGTCAGTGCCTTCGCCCTCTCCGGACGGCGGGCGGTGACCACGAGCTCCTGCGGGGAGCGGCCGGCGCGGAGCAACCCGGACAGCAGCGCCTCGCCGAGCTTGCCGACGCCGAGGATCGCGACGCGGGTCACGACCGCGACACCAGTGCGCGCAGGAAAAAGGTCATGTTCGCCGGCCGTTCTGCGAGTCGTCGCATCAGGTAGCCGTACCACTGGTCGCCGTACGGAACGTAGACCCGCACGGTCTCACCTTGCGCGGCCAGGCGTCGCTGCTCGGCCGGCCGCACGCCGTACAGCATCTGGTACTCGTAGGTGCCCGCCGGCCGGTGCTGTGCCAGCCGGTCGGCGATGGCCACCATCCGCGGGTCGTGGGTGGCGACCATCGGGTAGCCGTCGCCGGCCATCAGGACCTTCAGGCAGCGCACGTAGGACAGGTCGACGTCGATGTCGGACTGGAACGCCACGGACTCCGGCTCGTTGTAGGCGCCCTTGCACAGCCGTACCCGGCTGCCTGCGTAGGACAGCGCGCGGCAGTCGGCCTCCGTCCGACGCAGGTAGGACTGAAGGACGGCACCGGTGTCGGGGAAGTCCTGTCGCAGCTCGTGCAGGACCGACAGCGTCGCGTCGGTCGTCGTGTGGTCCTCCATGTCGAGGGTCATGGTGGTGCTGGCGCTTCGGGCGGCCTCGCAGATCCGGCGCGCGTTGTCGAGCGCCATCCGGGGATCGATGGCCTGCCCGACTGCGGTCAGCTTGACCGACACCTCGGCCCGGCCACCGGCGGTGAGTCCCGCATCGGCCAGCCGGTCGAGCAGGACGAGGTACGCCTTGACCGTCGCGTCGGCCTGCCCGGCGTCGAGGGTGTCCTCGCCGAGGTGGTCGAGGCTGACGGTCATCCCGCCGGCGACGAGCTTCTTCGTCGCCGCGACCGCGTCCTCGAAGGACTCGCCGGCGACGAACCGCTTGACCACGCTGCGGCTCAGCGGCGCGCCCGCGACGACCCGCTTGACGGTGCCGTTGCGGGACGCAGCAAGGATGGCGTCACGAAGCATGTGGCCGAGGCTAACGCTGCAGGCCGGTAACCCACTCGACGACGACGCGCGCGAGCTCGGCGCCGCGGTCCTCCTGCAGGAAGTGCCCACCGCCGGTGATGGTCGTGTGCGGCTGGCCCTCGGCACCGGGGATCTTGCCGATGAGCATCCGCTCACCCCCGGCGGTGATGGGGTCGGAGTCGCTGAAGGCACACAGGAAGGGCTTGTCCCACTTCGCGAGCACCTCCCATGCCCGCTGGTTGTCGGGGGTGGCCGGGTTGTCGAGCGTCTGTGGGATCAGGCCGGGAAAGGCCCGCGCGCCGGACTTGTACGTCGCATCAGGGAACGGCGCGTCGTACGCCGCCGCCTCCTCGTCCGTCAGCCCGTCGGCGCAGGCCGCCCTGACGAGGAAGCCGATGGGGAGGTCGGGCGTCCGCTGCACGAAATCGTGGAAGCTCCACCAGGCATCCGGCAGCCGGCGGGTGCCGTCGGGGAGCCCGGTGTTGGCGGCGACGACCCGGTCGAACCGGTCCGGGTGCTCGGCGACGAGCCGCAGTCCGAGCAGGCCGCCCCAGTCCTGGCAGACGAGGGTGATGCCGGTCAGGTCGAGGGTGTCGAACAGGACAGACCGCAGCCACTCGACGTGCCGCGCGTAGGTGTAGTCGCTCTGCTCGGCCGGCTTGTCCGAGCGGCCGAAGCCGATCAGGTCCGGCGCGATAACGCGGTAGCCGGCGCCGGTGAGGACCGGGATCATCTTGCGGTACAGGTAGCTCCACGACGGCTCGCCGTGCAGCAGCAGTACGACGGGACCGGCACCCTCGTCGACGTACGCCATCCGGAGCCCGTCGGAGGTCTCCGCGTACGACGGCGACCACGGAAAGCCGGGCAGGTTCGCGAAGCAGTCATCCGGCGTCCGCAGCACCTTCATGCCGCCCACGCTATCCAGAGGCTGGTCTCGAAGGGCTCGACGATGCGGCCGTCCGGGAACGCAGCCGCGAGCGAGTCACGCTCGGCGTCGACGAAGGCGTCGACGTCCGGCAAGGCCTGCACGTAGGACTTCGAGCGCAACCAGTGCTCGTACGTCGGCCAGTCCAGCTCCCGCTCCCAGCGCGCCGACCACGTCGTGACTGCGGAGAAGTACGGCGCGAGCTCCGCCCCGTAGTCGCGGGCGCGGTAGCCGCGGGTGTAGCGGACGTTGCCGGCCTCGAGCCGGTCCTGCTGCGCGTCCCACCATGGCAGTCCGTCGGCGGCGACCTCGTTCCACCAGACCGCGAGCGCACCGCCGGGACGCAGGACCCGCAGCACCTCGGGAGCCGCGAGACCGACGTCAACCCAGTGCCACATCTGCGCACCGCACACCACGCCGAAGGCGTTGTCCGCAAAGGGCAAGGCCTCCGCCCGCGACACCACGACCGGCACCTCCGGGGACCGCTCATGCAGGCGGCGCAGCATCTTCGGGCCGAGGTCGGTGGCGACCAGGGACCCGGCTCGCCCCACCAGCTCCCGGCTCGCGATGCCCGTCCCGGCGCCCAGCTCGAGCACCTGTCCTGACAGGTCAGGCAAGGCGTCGTACAGAGAAGAGGGGTACGACGGACGGGCCGCGTCGTAGTGGTCGACGAGGTCCTCGAACGCGGTCGGGGACCCCGGCTGGCTCACCGGTGCCAGGCCGCGCGGTCCCCCGCCATCTGCGACGGGGCGGCCAGGTGCAGCCGGGTGTAGGCCAGCGCCTCCGCCAGGTCGGCCTCCCGCTCTGCCCGGTCGTCGCACTTGCGGGTGTTCACCTCCACCACGACGAGGCCGTCGAAGCCCCTGTCGGCCAAGCCTTCCAGCAACTCCCCGCAGGGCTGATCGCCGCGCCCCGGCACGAGGTGCTCGTCGCGGGCCGAGCCGTTGCCGTCCGCGATGTGCACGTGCGCCAGCCGGTCACCCATCACATCCGCCATCGCCATCGCGTCCGACTGCGACACCGAGGTGTGCGACAGGTCGAGGGTGAACGCCGGGAAGTCCTCGGTGGTGGGATCCCAGTCGGGGGCGTACGGCGTGACCTCCCGGCCGCGGGCGCGCAGCGGGAACATGTTCTCGACCGCGAAGCAGACGTCGGTCTCGTTGACCATCTCCTGGACCCCGCCGACGAACTGGCGGGCGTACTCCCGCTGCCACCGGAACGGCGGGTGCACCACGACGGTCTGCGCCTCGAGCTCTTCTGCGACGTCCTTGGCCCGGACCAGCTTCGCCCACGGGTCGGTGCCCCACACCCGCTGGGTGATCACCAGGCAGGGGGCGTGCAGCGCGAGGACCGGGATCTGGTGGTAGTCCACCAGCCGCTTCAGCGCCGTCGCGTCCTGGCTGACCGGGTCGGTCCACACCATGACCTCGACGCCGTCGTACCCGAGCCGGGCGGCGATCTCGAAGGCGTTGGCGGTCGACTCCGGGTAGACCGAGGCCGTCGCGAGCGCGACCTTGGCATCGGGCACGCGCGGCAGCCGGCTCGTCATGACACGCCGAGCCTACGTGTTCAGCGGGCCCTCAAGCGCCGGCGAGCCAGTCGAGGCGGCGCAGGATGACGCCCTCGCGCAGCGCCCACGGGCACACGTCGACCCGCTCGAGCCCGAGCGCTTCCAAGGTCTCGGCCGCCACGATCGCGCCGGCCAGCAGCTGGTGCGACCGGCTCGGCGAGACCCCGGGCAGCCGGGCCCGGTCCACCGCCCGCATCGCCGCCAGCAGGTCGACCAGCCCCTCCAGGCCGGCCCGGCTCAGCGAGCGCGGCACCCGCGGACCCTCGGCGTAGGGAGCGGCACCGTCCAGCCGGGCCAGCGACCGGAACGTCTTCGAGGTCACCACCGTCCGGTCGGGCTCGCCCTCGGCCGCGAGCAGCGGCACGGCGTCGGCCAGGACGCCGCGGACGTGCTCCCGCACCGCGGCGACCTCGCGGCGCTTGGGCGGGTCGCCGGGTAGCAGCTCGCGGGTCAGCCGCCCGGCGCCGAGCGGCAACGACAGCGCAACAGAGGGCTCCTCGTCCAGGCCGGTCGCGAGCTCGAGCGACCCGCCGCCGATGTCGAGGCAGAGCAGCCGGCCGGCGCTCCAGCCGAACCACCGTCGTACGGCGAGGAAGGTCAGCCGGGCCTCGTCCTCACCGGGCAGGACCTGGAGGTCGACGCCGGCCTCGTCGCGCACGCGGGCCAGCACGTCGACGGAGTCGGTCGCGTCCCGCACCGCGGAGGTCGCGAACGCGACCAGGTCCTCGACCCCCTCCGCTTCGGCCTCGACCCGCGCCGATGCGATGGCCGCGACCAGCACGTCGGTCCCGGCGACGCCGAGTGACCCGTCGGCCTGCAGCAGCTCTGCCAGCTGCAGCTCGGTCTTGTGCGACCGGACCGGGTCCGGGTGCGCCCCCGGGTGCGCATCGACGATGAGCAGGTGCACGGTGTTGGACCCCACGTCGAGGACACCGAGTCGCATAGTCCGACCGTACGGGCTCAGCCGCACTGGGGCCGGTAGCGTTCGCGCTGTGAGCCCGCGCCGCAACAACGTCAGCCTCGGCATGCCGACCATCGGGGAGGTCTCGCAGGACTTCGCCAGGGAGTGGGTCGAGTTCCCCGACCCGGCGGACGCCGAGCACATCGTGCGGGCCGATCTGACCTGGCTGCTGTCGAGCTGGACCTGCATCTACGGCCGCGGCTGCCAGGGGGTCGTGGAGGGCCGCGCGACGGATGGCTGCTGCAGCCACGGCGCGTTCTACTCCGACGACGACGACGAGAAGCGGGTCGAGAAGTTCGCCAAGCAGCTGAAGAAGAAGGAGTGGCAGCACGCCGACGTCGGCCGCGCCAAGGGCATCTCGCAGATGGACGAGCTCGACGGCGAGCCGGCCAAGCGGACCCGTCGCGTCGATGGTGCGTGCGTGTTCCTGAACCGCCCGGACTTCAGCGGTGGCGCCGGTTGCGCCCTGCACGGGCTCGCCCTGCGGATCGGCCTGCACCCGCTGCAGACAAAGCCCGACGTCTGCTGGCAGCTGCCCGTGCGGCGCAGCCAGGAGGAGATCGAGCGGCCGGACGAGTCCAAGGTCATGCTCACGACCATCGGCGAGTTCGACCGCCGCGGCTGGGGCCCAGGTGGTGAGGACCTGCACTGGTGGTGCACGTCGTCACCGGCTGCGCACGTCGGTGAGGAGCCGCTCTACCTGTCCTACGGTCCGGAGCTGACCGAGCTCCTGGGACAGGAGGCGTACGCCGAGCTGGTGCGCCTGTGCGCACTGCGCGCCTCCGGGGCCGTGATGGCCCACCCGGCGACAGAGGCGGCCGGCTAGACCTTCGCGACCGGGCTGCTCACGCCGTACGCCACCGCTCGAAGGACGGTGCCCACTGCCAAGCGGCGCGTCGCCCGGTAGGTCCCGTCGCTGAGTGACCGGACCGTGGTGAGGGCCACCCAGCTGGTGCCGCGGCGGTAGTCGATGCGGACGAGCGTCGAGGCGGCCGGCAGCACCCGGCCGGCCACGCCGCTGGTGCTGCCGCGCAGGCTGATGACCGGCGTCACGACGACCCGCAGCAGCGGGGAGGTCCAGCCGGTCCCGGTGAAGCGGTACGACGCGGTGCTGTCGGGGTGCAGCACCCACGATGCGAGTCCGCCGTCGCCGCTCGTGCCCGTCCGGGTCGGGATCCACGAGGTGCCGACGAGCCGGTCGAGCTGGACCGAGGCACCAGGAAGGCCGACGCCGTCGGCGAGGACCCGGCCGGACAGCGTGACGGCCGCGGCGTACGGAGCGGTGGTGCGACTCGCGGAGATCCGCGCGGTCATGACCGGCGCCGGCGGCGCAGCGGGTGGCGTCGGCAGGCTGTTGACGGCGAGCTCGGCCGCGAACGGGTCGACGCGACCGGCCCCGTAGGCGGGGTCGAAGCCGGCTGGGCCGAGGTCGTCGGCGGTGTCCATGACGCGCTGGCGTACGGCGGCGACGTTGAGGTCGGGGTGGGCGCGGCGGAGCAGCGCGACCGACGCGCTGACGAACGGCGCAGCCATCGACGTGCCCGACCAGGTGTCATAGCCGGTCGGGTTGAGCGACATGGGGACCGTGGACGTGATGTGCACGCCGGGGGCGACGACGGCGATGTACGTACCGGTGTTCGACCAGGACGGCCGCACCCCGCTCTCGTCCACGGCACCGACGGCGATGACACCGGGGTCGGCGGCCGGCCACTCGATCGGGTTGCCGGTGTCGCCCTCGTTGCCGCCGGAGACGACGACGGACACGCCCTTGCTCAGTGCGTAGCGCACCGCTGCGTCCATGACGGAGCTGCGGTCGGGACCGCCGAAGGACAGGTTGACGACGGTTGCGCCGTGGTCGGCGGCCCACACGAGACCGTCGGCGGCGTCGCTGTCCCAGCCGGTGCCGTCCGCGGCCATGACGCGTACCGGCAGCAGCTTCGCGCCCTGCGCGAGACCGGCCCCCCCGATGCCGTTGTCGGCGATCGCGCCGACGATGCCCGCGACGTGGGTGCCGTGCCCGTTGGGGTCGGTGCGGCCGTCGCCGGAGCCGGTGACGATGTCGGCGCCGGGAAGCACGACGCCGGCGAGGTCAGGGTGGCTCGCGTCGATGCCGGTGTCGACGATCGCTACGACCTGCCCGGTCGCGTCACCGACCTCGGCAGCACGCAGGGTGTCCAGGCCCCACTGCTGAGCGCGCAGCGGGTCCGGGGTGCCGGTGACCGTGATCCGGTGGTCGACCTCGACGGCGACGACACCGGCGTCGGTGCGCCAGCGGCCGGCGAGCTGCCGACCGGCGAGGGCGCCGGCGGCGTGGCCGTGCCGGAAGGACAGGTGGCCATGGGCGTCGCGTACGACGGCAGTCACCCGCACGGTCTCGCCCACCGGAGCAGCGGAGGCCGCGACGGCAGGCAGGGCGGCCAGCAGCAGCGCTGCTGCTGCGGCGACGAGGGGGAGGCGCACCTCCCAACTCTCGGCTGCTGTGTCCGTTTTGGGTATGGCCCGTTCGACCTATCCGACGCTCAGCAACCTGTGAGTTTCGCCCTTCCAGGCCGAGGAGCGGCCGTCAGCGGCCCTGGTTCGCCACGGCGGCCACGGCGATGGCAGCGGCCTCCGGGTCGAGGTACTCCCCGCCCTTGGTGGTCGGCTGCAGGTCGTCGTCGAGGTCGTAGCGCAGCGGGATGCCGGTCGGGATGTTCAGCTCGACGACCTCCTCCTTGCTGAGCCCGTCCAGGTGCGCGACGAGCGCCCGCAGCGAGTTGCCGTGCGCGGCGACCATGACCGTCTCGCCGGCCCGCAGGTCCGGGACGATCTCGTCGTACCAGTAGGGCAGCAGCCGCAGCACGACGTCCTGCAGGCACTCGGTGAGCGGCACGAGGTCGCGGGCCAGCTTGGCGTAGCGCAGGTCGCCCGTGTTGTCCCACTCCGACCCCGGCTCGATCGGTGGCGGCGGGACGTCGTACGACCGGCGCCAGAGCTTGAACTGCTCGTCGCCGTACTTCTCCCGCGTCGCCGACTTGTCGAGCCCCTGCAGCGCGCCGTAGTGCCGCTCGTTGAGCCGCCAGTGCCGCTTCACCGGGATCCACGACCGGCCGGCTGCGGTCAGGCACAGGTTGCTCGTGCGGATGGCCCTGGTGAGCAGCGAGGTGTGCAGGATCGTGGGCAGCAGGCCGCTCTCGACCAGCTGCAGCCCGCTCTGGCGAGCCTGCTGCTCACCCTTCTCGGTCAGGTCGACGTCGACCCAGCCGGTGAACAGGTTCTTCTCGTTCCACTCGCTCTCGCCGTGGCGGAGCAGGATCAGCGTGGCCATGGCCAGGATCCTGGCGCACCCCGCGACGCCGCGGCCCGGCGGGGCGGGATAGTCCCTTCTCGTCATCTTCGCCCTAGTCCCGTTCCCCTAGCCGCGTTTCGGGCGTTCCATTCTCAAATCCCGTCGTACGGAAGGCTTCTCATGCGCCGCTCGATCCCGGTTGCCCTCGCAGGGGCCGCCACGCTGCTCGTCGCTTCCCAGGTCGGAGGGGCGGGCGCGTCCGCGGTCGCAGCAGGCCCCACCATGACCTTCACGGCAGCGACAGTGGTCGACCCGATCCTGTTCGGTGGCGAGCCCGGCATCACCTTCGACCCGACGGCCAAAACGCCCGGCAGCAGGTCGTTCGTCGACTGGCCGGTGTCGAGCCGCACCCAGATCGGCGTGCTCTTTCGCTCCGAGGACGGGGGGCTGTCCTACACGAAGCGCTACATGCCGGCGTCGGCGTTCACCGATGCCGGCCCGCTCTGCATCAGCCGGCAGGTCCCCTACTGCCCCAGCGGCGGTGGCGGCGACACCGACATCGACATCAACCCGACCAGCGGCACGGTGTCGATGGGGGAGCAGGAGGTCCTCGCCGGACAGGCGGTCGGCGTCTCCCTCGACCACGGCACGACCTTCCCGGCGTCGCACGTCGACCCGGTCGTGTCGAAGACGGCCAGCGGTGTCGACCGCCAGTGGCAGGCGTCGTGGAGCGGTACCAAGACCCGGTTCCTGACCTACCACGTGCCGCTGCTCGGCAACTTCGTCCACCGCAGCGATGACGACGGCGCGGCCGGCTCGTGGAGCGCACCGGCAGGGCCGCAGATCGTCGGCGTGACGCAGAGCGGGTCGTTCGTCGCCGACAACAGCAACGGGCCGCTCCGGCACACGCTGTACGTCGGCTACCTCGGTGCCGGCGGCCTCGTGCCCGGCGCCGTCAACGGCTTCGCGGTCGCCGCGTCCACCGACGGCGCGAAGACGTTCCAGACCCACTCGATCCCGGGCGCCGACAACCCGCGCAACTTCACGACCCTGACCGTCGACAACGCGGGCAACCTCTACGCGGTCTGGGTCGACAACAAGAGCCAGCAGACCTTCCTGTCGACGAGCAAGGCGACCGACCCGGCCAACCGCAAGGCCCCGGCGTCGAAGTGGTCACCGAAGGTGCAGATCAGCAAGGACCCGCTGACCGTCACCATCTTCGCCAACACCGCCGCGGGCAGTCCCGGCCGCGTCGCCATCGGCTACTACGGGACCAGCGCGAAGGGCCCGACGCCCGACGACGTCAAGCCGGGCAAGGGCGGCTGGTACCCCTACGTCGCGTTCTCCAGCAACGCCCTGTGCCAGTGGGACAAGAGCTGCACCGAGCCGCGGTTCAGCCAGGACCGCATCGCGCACCGGCCCAACCACGACACCAACATCTGCACGAGCGGCACGGCCTGCGCCGCCGACCCGAACGCCAACCGCAACCTGCTCGACTACTTCGCGATCGACGTCGACAAGGCCGGTCACCTCGGCTTCGTCTGGTCCGACACCAACAACGCGACGGCCCTGCCGTTCGTGAAGGTCGCGCGGCAGGCGAGTGGTCCGAGTCTGTACGCCGGCAAGCCCAACGCGTCCCTCCCGCAGCGCCACAACGGGGCGGCCGACGCCCTCGGTGACGCGAAGTACCCGATCGCCGGCGCCGAGATCCTGACCGCGAAGAACCAGAAGGCGCTCGACCTGAAGTCGACGACGATCGGCCGGACGCCGGACGGCTCCGTCGAGGTGCACATGCGCATCCCCGGGCTGCCGAGCAGCCTGACCGGCGTCCTGCCGGGCGGTGGGACCGCGATCGACGACAGCGGCACCCCGATCCAGCAGGCGCGCTTCGTGACCCGCTGGGACTACCAGGGCAACGCCTACTACGTGGAGGCGACCTTGGACGGGACCGAGGGCGGCATCACGTACGGCGCCGGGACGGTCTCCACCGACGAGGGCGTCTTCAACGGCAACCCGACCGCGACCCTCGGCAACACCTACGCCCCGCTGGTCGCGGCGACGGGCACGCACCACGCCGGCGAGATCGTCGTGAAGGTGCCCGCGTCGGCCGTCGGCGGCATCACCGCCGGCAAGACCGTCTACTCCGTGGGCGCCTACGCCATGCTCGGTCACGCCGATCTCGCCGTCGGCGTCCTGCAGAACCTCCCCGTCACCGTCGACAGCACGCCGACGTTCGACACCGCCCTCGCCACCGTCCCCGGCACCCACACCGCGGCCGCCGGGGTGACGGGCGGCGCGGTGCCGGTCCCGGGTGCGGTCAAGGCACCGGCAGCTGCCGGGGCGACGAGCGCTGCTGCCGCACCGAGCAGCGCCGTCGTACCGCCGGTGAAGACAACCGCCGCGCAGCCGACGACGGACTCGACCAGCTTCGTCAAGGTCGCGGCCGTGTCAGGGACCAGCCTGCTGCTGCTGCTGCTGATCGCCCTCGGGCTGCTGCGCAGATCCCACCGCGCCCACCACTAGCGGCGGTGCCTACGTCCTGACGGTGGCGGGGGACGGCTTGTCGAGGTGCAGCGTGCGCTGCGCCGGGACACCGGCCGGCTTGATGTTGGCGTTGTGGTGGAAGACGTTCTCGGGGTCCCACGTGCCCTTGATGGCGGCGAGGCGGGCGTACTTCTCCGGCCCGTACGACGTCTTGACCCGGTCCTCGTCCTCGTCGGCGAGGAAGTTGATGTAGGTCGCCGCGCTGCTGGCGTTGGGCAGCAGCGCGTCCCAGAACGCCCGGGCCCAGACCCGGTCGGCCGCGAACAGCTCCGGGGTGTCGGCGAGCGCCGCGATGTTGAAGCACCACCGCGACGATCGGCTGCCGCCGAAGGCCGTCTCGTCGTCGGAGACATCGGCGAACGCGCCGCCCAGCGGGAAGATCGGGATGAACGAGTGCGGCGCCGCCTTGCGCGGGAGGAACGTGATGGCCGTGTCGATGACGGCATCGGTGAGCTGGTCGAAGTACAGCGCCTTCTCATAGGCCAGCGTGCCCCACTGTGAGCTGTCGTTGAACATCTGCTGCAGCGCGGTGTAGGGCATCGGGGTGACCAGCTCGAAGGCCGGGTTCAGCGCGCGGAGCGGTGCGATCGCGGTCGCGTGCGACTCCGGAGTCCCCCAGTTGACGATGATGACCGCGAAGCCCGGTGTGCCCTGGAGGGCGACCGGCACGAACGGTGCCGGCGGCGCGCTGATGCCCCCGATGAAGCCCGCGAGGTCGCGCGGCAGCTGCTGCACGTGGTCGCGGGCGAACTGCAACGGCTTGCGCGCTTCCTTGACCGGCCAGAAGAACAGCCCGACGTTGGCCGTCGCGTTGAGGTCGTGCAGCTGGTACTCGATCTCGGTGACGACGCCGAAGTTGCCGCCACCACCGCGCAGCGCCCAGTACAGATCGGGGTTGTCGTTGGCCGACGCGGTCACGATCCGGCCGTCTGCGGTGACCATGCGGAACGAGATGACGTTGTCGCAGCTGAGGCCGGCCCGCCGGGTCAGCCAGCCCATGCCGCCGCCCAGTGTGAGGCCCGCAACGCCGGTGTGGCTGATGAAGCCGCCGGTGACCGCCAGGTTGTACGGCGCGGTCGCCGCGTCGAGGTCCTCCCACTTGGCGCCCGCTCCGGCCCGCGCCCGCT
>JAVXVI010000346.1:0-5475 GCA_032230005.1 Actinomycetota bacterium
ATGCCGTGTCGCAGTACCTCGGCTGGCAGTGGGGCAAGCTGGTCCGCCCGCGCGATGCGGCCCGCTTCCACGCCGTCGTGCTCGTCTCGCTGATCCTCGGCGTGATGCTGATCCTGACGACCCTCGATCCGATCAAGGTGACGGAGTACTCCCTCGTGTTCTCGGCGGTCGCCCTTCCCCTGACCTACTTCCCGATCCTGGTCGTGGCCAACGACCCCGGCTACATGGGGGACAAGACCAACTCCGGCTTCTCCAACGTGCTCGCCAGTGGCTACCTCATCCTGATCACTGTGGTCGCCGTCGCGGCGATCCCGCTGATGATCGCGACGAAGGCAGGGCAGTGATGACCGGCCGCGTGCTCGACCTCGCCGTCCACCTGCTCGACCGCCAGGTCGTGGACCCGGACGGGGGGTTGGTGTGCAACGTGGACGACGTCGACCTGCTCTTCCCGGACGACGGGTCGCCGCCGTACATCACAGCGCTGCTCACCGGGCCAGCTGCCCTCGGACCGCGGCTCGGCGGCTTGCTCGGGCGGTGGTGGGTCTCCGCCTATCAGCTCCTCGGCCAGCGGCACGACCGCGAGCCCGATCGGATCCCGTACGAGCTCGTCACCGACATCGGCAGTGCCGTCAAGGTGTCCCGCACTCGCGGCGAGATGGGGATCCATCCCGGTGAGGACCGGGCCAGGGAGTACCTCGTCGACCGTCTTCCGGGAGCCGGTCATGAGAGCAGCTGACCTGCTCGGGGCCGAGGTGCTGGGTCCCGACGGAAGTTCCCTCGGCGAGATCCTCGACGTGCGCCTCGTTCAGGACGGACCGATGCTGGGTGCCAACTGCGCCCTGCGCATCGACGGCTTCGTCGTCGGCAAGCGGCAGCTGTCGGCGCACCTCGGCTACGACCGGGCGGGCGTGCGCGGACCGGCGCTGGTCGCCGCCGTCGTACGGCGGCTCAACGCACGCAACCGCTACCTGCCCTGGGCGGACGTGGCTGAGGCGCGGGCCGGGTCCGTGCGGGCAGGGACGAGCGCCCTCGGGCCGGTGCCACAACTGCCGGACGTCGCTAGCTGACCGACTTCTCGGGAGCGGGCTCGTGCTCGGCGGCGGTGAAGAACGAGAAGCGACCATCGGGCTCGAGCACCCCGAAGCTCACCTCGGAGAGATCCTGGATGCCCTGCTCGCGGAGGGCCTGGAAGAGCTCGTCCTGGTCGAGCCGCTCGTAGGCCATGACGTCCTCGCGCATCGCGCCGTTCTGGACGACGACGACCGGCATCCCCTCGAGGACAGGTCGGGTACGACGGAACCGGAAGGACACCGTCGAGAAGAAGACGAGCAGCAGAGCGAAGGTGCCGATGACGAGCATTGCCCCCGTCACGCTGTAGTCCTCCTGCGTGACGCCCTGCTGGATGAGGTCGCCCATCGTCACGAGCACGACCAGCTCGAACGGGCTCATGGAGCCCAGCTCCTTCTTGCCGATGACGCGGGTGATGAACCAGAGGAAGAAGTACACGACCGCTGCGCGGTAGACGAGCTCCACTGCCGGGCTCCTAGGGGAAGATCCGCGTGCGGTACCGGACGGTCACGACCGGGCGGCCGGCGTCATCGAGCACAGACACCTCGCCCTTCTCGCCGCGCTGCCGCGCCGGCTCGATCCGCGTGTCTGACGAGACGACGAACGTGTCCCCAGCCGGCGGCGAGAACTCGTAGAGGTCGAAGTCGCCGGTGGTCGTCTCCGAGTCGGCCTGCGGACCGAAGCTGTTCTCGTCGAACAGGTCGAAGTAGCTGCTCAGGAAGCGCATCCGGATGGGCCCGGAGAACCCACCGGGATGCGTCACCTCGACCTCGTATCGAACAGCGTGGCCCGGCCGGCTGATCGTCGGGTGCGTGACCGTGACGGTGTAGCCGCCGGCGGTCGCGGACGTGACGCCGGTGCGCGTGCCGAACTGGCCGACCGCACCGGCGAGGACGAACAGCGTGAGCAGCGTGATGCCGACCCGTCGCAGGGTCCGGGCGCGTCGGATCTGCTGAGGCGGGCGCACCTCCGGCAGCGTGGACGTCGTCGTCACGCCACCGCTGTACCCAACAAGATCAACTGCTAACGGGCGCCCAGTCGTCGTACGACGCAAGCAGCTCGCTCGGGTTGCCGTAGACCTGGGCAGCTCCGGCTTCTCGCAGCTCGGTCTCCCCTATGCCGCCGCACAGCACCCCGATGGCGCGCACCCCCGCGGCGACGGCGGCGCGTGCGTCGTACACCGTGTCTCCGACCATCACGCAGCGCTCCGGAGGGACTCCCGCCGCTTCGACCGCCTTCTGCACGATCTGCGGGGACGGCTTCGACTGCTCGACGTCCTCCGAGCTGACGATGGCGTGCACCGGCCCGTCGCCGCCGATGGCGGTCACGAAGAAGTCGAGGTCCGCGCCCTCGCCGCTGGTGCACAGCACCACCCGCAGGCCGCGGTCGGTGCAGTGGCGCAGCAGCTCGGGCACCTGGTGGAAGGCCGTCGTACGCGCGCGCAGGTCGCCCCACTTGTCGGCATGCGCGTCGGTCAGCGCCTCGTCAGGAGCTCCGATCAGCGACTCGACCAGGTCGTCGGAACCGCGACCGATCGCGCGGTGGATGTCATAGCCGGACACCCGGTGGCCGGCCTCGGTGAACGCTTCCCACCACGCCAGGACGTGCTGGTAGACGGTGTCGACGAGCGTGCCGTCGACGTCGAACAGGACCGCCCCTGGAGTGTCGGCGGCCGAGGGTGCAGGCTCGGTCATGAACCGCGCCCTACCCGGGTACGGCCGGAACACCCGACTCGAGGAGCTCCAGTGACCGGTGTGGTGCCCGCAGCCCTCTCAGACGAGGCCCTGGAGCGTGAGCTCGCGCACCTGCACGAGACCCGCAACGACACGTTCCTGCACGGCAGCGAGGACGCGCTGCAGTTCCACACGTCCAGGACCCAGGAGCTCGAAGAGGAGTACCTGCGGCGCAACCCGGACAGAGTCATTGATGCCCGCCGTACACGGCACGGCTCACGCGAGCTGTCCGGCCAGGACTGACTCGGACTGCACTGAGAGGAGCATCGATGAGCACCCCTGAGGCAAATCCGGCAGATGTGGCGGAGCAGCGCGCTTCGGCGAGCCGCGACGAGCCGCTCAGCTCGGCACCCGAGGTGCCGCTCGACGCGCCCGAGGCCGACGTCGTCGAGCAGTCCGCTGACGCAGGGCCGGGCGAGCACCTGGCCGAGCGCGACCTCCCGCTGGAGGCGGACGAGGGAGACGCCGCGGAGCAGGCCGCCGTGGTGACCCAGGACGAGGACGACTACCGCTGAATGACGCGGTCCCTGTGAAAGGCTCGATCTCGTGACGACCGGCGCGGACACCAGCAGCGTGCCCGCGCGCGGCAC
Organism: Actinomycetota bacterium; assembly: GCA_032230005.1. GTDB lineage: Bacteria > Actinomycetota > Actinomycetes > Mycobacteriales > SCTD01 > RYN-124. Next base: position 3,392 of record JAVXVI010000346.1, read on the forward strand.
CCGCCTGCCGCGGTCGGCTCGCCGCAAGCAGCTCCTCGGTGCGGCGCAGGAGATCTTCGTCGCGCAGGGCTACCACGCCGCTGCCATGGACGACATCGCCGAGCGGGCCGGCGTCAGCAAGCCGGTGCTCTACCAGCACTTCCCCGGCAAGCTGGACCTCTACCTGGCCCTGCTCGACCAGCACGCGACCGAGCTGGTCAAGAAGGTCCGGGAGGCACTGGCCTCCACGACGGACAACCGGCAGCGCGTCGAGGCTTCCGTGGCGGCCTACTTCGACTTCGTCGACGGCGAGGGCACCGACGGCGAGGGCGCGTTCCGGCTGGTGTTCGAGAGCGACCTGCGCAACGACCCGGCGGTCCGTGAGCGGGTCGAGCGGATGCTCCAGGAGTGCGTCGACGCGCTGACCGAGACGATCGCGCACGACACCGGCTACCGCGCGGAGGAGGCGGCGCTGCTGTCGGTCGCGCTGGCCGGTTTGATGGAGGTGGGCGCGCGCTGGTGGCTCGCGTCCGACGGCCAGCTGACGAAGTCGCGCGCGATGGAGCTGCTCGTCGGCCTCACCTGGCGTGGCATCTCCGGCTCGCCGCTGTCGACCTGACCCCAGCCCGCGGTTGCGCTTGCAGCGGACGGACCACCCTCCGTCGTACACCCTCGGCTAGCCTCGGCGGTCACGACGAAGCACGAGAACCGGAGGCACCTGGTGGAGGTCAAGATCGGCGTGCAGTTCGCCGCCCGCGAGCTCGTGCTGGAGAGCAGCCAGACGCCCGAGCAGGTCGCCAAGGCGGTCGACGAGGCGCTGCGGGCCGACATCGGGGTGCTGTCCCTCGAGGACGAGAAGGGGCGCCGGATCCTGGTGCCCGCCGACAAGCTCGCCTACGTGGAGATCGCTGAGGCGGAGTCCCGCCGGGTCGGGTTCGGCTCGCTCTAGCTTCGCGCAGGGTGACAGCAAACTGACTCCGCGAAGTCAGTTTCGCCACAGCGGCGGTTGGTTCCCTGGTGCCCGGGAACAGGTCGGTCAACGGACCAGCCGGTCCGACCATCGAGGAGGAACCCGTGGGCATCATCGCTCTGCTCGTCATCGGTCTGCTGGTCGGCGCCCTCGCGCGCGCCGTCCTGCCGGGCCGCCAGGCCGTCCCGATCTGGCTCACGATGCTGATCGGTGCGGCCAGCCTGTTCGTCGCCGGCCTGATCGTGCACACGTTCATCGTGGCGCTCGTCGTCGGCGTGATCATCGCCGCCGCGATCATCGCGGTCATGCAGGGCGGCGTCCGTAGCCGCACCACGACCCGCGTCTAAAGCTCAGCCCGGCAGTACCGGAGCCCGGTTCCCATCGAAGGGAGCCGGGCTCCGCTGCGTCCCCAGCCAACCATTCGGTTGATCACCGAGACCCGAGTCGGGAAACCAGCACAAGAAACCCGTGTCCGATCTCGCTGATCAACGGCAGTGCGAGCGAGGCGGTGCGGCGGGCTCCGCTGCGTCAGGACTGGAGGCCGAGGGCCTGCATGCGGGCGGTGTGGTTGTCGGTGAGGCGGGTGAGCAGCCGGGCGATCCCGGCCAGGTCCCCACTGCCCCCGACGAGCAGCTCCGTCAGCGCATCGCGCTCGACCGCAACCCGCTGCGCCTGGAGCAGTGCCTCACCGACCAGCCGGCGGGCCCACAGGGCGAGTCGGCCGGCCAGCGCGGGGTCCTCGGCCGTCGCCTCACGCACGCGGCTGACGGCGAAGTCGGCCTGGCCGGTGTCCGCGAGCACGTGCAGCACCAGCTCACGGGTCGGCTCGTCGGTGACGAACGCCGACACCTCGCGGTAGAAGTCGGTCGCGAGACCGTCGCCGACGTAGGCCTTGATCAGGCCCTCGAGCCAGTCGTTCGGATCGGTCGAGTCGTGGAACTCGTCCACCGGGCGCACGAACGGCGCCATCGCCTCCTCGGGATCGACGCCGAGCTTGCTGAGGTGATCGCGCAGCTGGGTGAAGTGCGCGAACTCCGCAGCCGCCATCGTCGCGAGCGCTGCCTTGTCGGAGATGGTCGGCGCCAGCCGGGCGTCGCTCGCCAGCCGCTCGAAGGCGGTCAGCTCGCCGTAGGCG
>JAVXVI010000347.1:0-8133 GCA_032230005.1 Actinomycetota bacterium
TGGCTCCCGGTCCGCGACAGCAGCAGCAGCGACATGCCGTCGGCAGCGAGAGCGCGGGCGATCTCTCTGCCGATGCCACGGCCGGCACCGGTGACGACGCCGATGCGGCCCTGCAACTCGGCGGTCATGAGCGGACGGTACGGCGGCTCTGCACAGCAGGGCGGTACACCGAGACCGTGGGCTCCCCGTCGAGCCAGAAGCGCCAGGGCGTATCGGCCCCCGCTCCCCCGACGCCGACCCGCGGGCCGGAGCGGACGGTCGCCGGGTCCGGCGGATCGGCAAGCCGCAGTGACAGCGGCGAACGCTGGTCGAACAGGTTCATGCCGCCGTACTCGCCGTCGACGGCGAGCGCCATCGTCAGGCGTGCCGGGCCACGCGCCAGGTCACGGTCCTTTGAACGAGGCCGACGACTGCGCGCCAGGTCGATGCCGTCGACGACCTCGCCGGCCCGGAGCAGGACGGCCGAGGCCACGCCGTCCGCGCCGGTGACGACGTTCATGCACCAGTGCATGCCATAGGTGAAGTAGACGTAGGAGAAGCCAGCGGGTCCGAACATCACCTCGGTGCGCGGCGTGCGTCCCCGGAAGGCGTGCGAGCCCGGGTCGGCCTCGCCGGCGTACGCCTCCACCTCGGTGAGGCGGACGGCGACGCCGTTGGCCCGCAGGACCCCGCCGAGCAGAAGCGGAGCGACCTCCGCGACCGGTCCGTCGAGGCTCACTGGGATGCGGCGTCTGCCCAGGCCCGGTGCGCCTGTACCTCGATGCGCAGGGTCTCGAGCTGCTCGGCAACCCGCTCGGGTGCTGTCCCGCCGTGGCCGCGACGAGATGCGATCGCGCCCCGGACGTCGAGCACCGAGCGCACATCCGGCGTCAGGTGCGGCGACACGTGCGCCAGCTCGTCATCAGTTACCTCGTGGAGCTCTCGTCCGTTGACCGTGCACCAGACGACCAGGTGGCCGACCGCCTCGTGCGCGTCGCGGAAGGCGACGCCGTTCTTGACCAGCTGCTCGGCCACGTCGGTGGCGAGCGCGAACCCTTTGGGGGCAGCAGCTTCGAGGACATCTGCGTGGATGGTCATCGTCTGCGTCATGCCGGCCAGCGCAGGGAGGACGAGCAGCAGCGTCTCGACGGCGTCGAAGGACGGCTCCTGTGCCTCCTGCATGTCGCGGTCGTAGGTGAGCGGGAGGCCCTTGAGCATCGCGAGCTGTCCGGTCACGTGACCGATGAGCCGACCGGCCTTGCCACGTGCGAGCTCTGCGATGTCGGGGTTCTTCTTCTGCGGCATGATCGACGACCCGGTCGAGAAGGCGTCGTCGAGGGTCACCCAGCCGAACTCGGAGGTGTTCCAGAGGACGACCTCCTCGCCGTAGCGCGACAGGTGCACGCCGAGAAGTGCGGCGACGAAGAGGAACTCCACGACGAAGTCGCGGTCGGACACCGCGTCCATGGAGTTGGGAGCAGCGGAGCCGAAGCCGAGCTCCGCTGCGGTGCTGATCGGGTCGACCCCGAGGCTCGAGCCGGCAAGGGCGCCGGACCCGAGGGGCGAGACCGAGGCGCGCAGGTCCCAGTCACGGATGCGGTGCACGTCGCGGGCGAACGCCTGGACGTGCGCGAGCAGCTGGTGCGCGAACAGCACCGGCTGCGCGTGCTGAAGATGCGTCATGCCGGGCGCCGGGGTGTCGAGGTGCTGCTCGGCTTGGGCGATCAGCGCCTCTTCGAGGGACGCGAGCCGGCGGACGACCTCTCTGGCGTGGTCGCGCAGGTAGAGGCGCAGATCCGTCGCCACCTGGTCGTTGCGCGACCGGCCGGCACGTAGCTTGCCGCCCAGGCTGCCGAGCTTCTCCAGCAGGCCGCGCTCGAGAGCGGTGTGCACGTCCTCGTCCTCGACCCGCGGCCGGAAGGAGCCGTCCACCACCTCCGTGCTCAGCTCGTCCAGCGCGCCGAGCATCCTGGCCAGCTCGTCGTCGTCGAGCAGGTGCGCGCGGTGCAGCACCCGTGCGTGCGCCTTCGAGGCGAGCAGGTCGTACGGCGCGAGCCGCCAGTCGAAGTGGACGCTCACGGACAGCCGCGCGAGCGCGTCGCTCGGACCGCCCTCGAACCGCCCGCCCCAGAGACTGGTGCGTTCGGTCACAGCTTGAGGTCGCCGAGGCGCTGGTCGCGCTGGGCGGCGATCTTGCTGGGCATGCCCCAGAGCTCGACGAACCCCTTGGCGAGCGACTGGTCGAAGGTGTCGCCCTCGTCGTACGTCGCCAGGGAGAAGTCGTAGAGGGAAGCCTCGCTACGGCGTCCGCTGACGGTGCAGGTGCCGGTATGCAGGGTCAGCCGGATCTCACCGGAGACGTTGCGGGAAGAGCTCTCGATGAAGGCGTCGAGGGAGCGCTTCAGCGGCGAGAACCACAGCCCGTCGTACACGAGCTCGGTCCACCGCTGGTCGACCGACCGCTTGAAGCGGGCGAGGTCGCGCTCGACCGTGAGGTTCTCCATCTCCTGGTGCGCCGTGATGAGGACCTGCGCACCGGGGACCTCGTAGACCTCGCGGCTCTTGATGCCGACGAGCCGGTCCTCCACCATGTCGAGCCGGCCCACACCCTGCGCGCCGGCTCGTGCGTTGAGCTGCTCGATCGCCTGCAGGACAGTCACTTTGACGCCGTCGAGAGCGACCGGGACGCCGTGCTCGAAGGTCAGGACGAGCTCGTCCGGCTCGGGGCTCTTCGTGGGGTCGGACGTGTAGTCGTAGACGTCCTCGATCGGGCCGTTCCACGGGTCCTCGAGGAAGCCGGTCTCGACGGCACGGCCCCAGACGTTCTGGTCGATGGAGTACGGCGACTTCTTGTTGACGTCGATCGGGAGGTTCTTGGACTCGGCGAACGCGATCGCCTTGTCGCGGGTCATCCCGGAGTCGCGTACCGGCGCCGACACCTTGAGGTCAGGGGCGAGAGCGCCGATGCCGACCTCGAAGCGCACCTGGTCGTTGCCCTTGCCGGTGCAGCCGTGCGCGATCGTCGATGCCCCGTGGTCCCGGGCGGCCCGCACCATGTGCTTGACGATCAGCGGCCGCGACAGCGCGGACACGAGCGGGTAGCGGCCCATGTACAGCGCATTGGCCTTCAGCGCCGGCAGGCAGTACTCGTCGGCGAACTCATCGCGCGCGTCGACGACGACTGCCTCCACCGCGCCGCAGTCCAAGGCGCGCTGGCGGATGACGTCGAGGTCCTCACCGCCCTGGCCGACGTCGGCCGCGACGGCGACGACCTCCATCCCCGTCTCCTCGGCGATCCAGCCGATGGCCACGGACGTGTCGAGCCCTCCCGAGTAGGCGAGGACGACGCGGTCGGTCACTGGAAGTCTCCTTGGTGTCGACCCTCGGCCAGGCGCAGGAGGCGCGCGGCGAGGGCATCGGCAGGTCCGGCTTTTGCGGGTGGCTGCCTGGTGATGAGCAGGACGGTGTCGTCACCGGCGACGGTGCCGGCGACCTCGGGCAGGCCGGCGCGGTCGAGCGCCGACCCGAGTAGCTGGGCGCCCCCCGGCGGGGTGCGCAGGACGACGAGGCCACCGGTGGCCTCGGCGCCGATGAGGAGCTCCTCGAGCAACCGGGCGAGGCGAGCGTCGACGGCCTCAGGCGTGCCCTTGCGGGGCTGGCCCTCCGGCGGGACCGCGTAGGTCATCCCGCCGCTGCTGCGGACCTTGACGGCCCCCAGCTCGTCCAGGTCACGCGACAGCGTCGCCTGGGTCACCTGCACACCGGACGCCGCCAGGAGCCGGCCGAGCTCGGTCTGGCTGGACACGGGCGTGGCCTCGAGGAGCTCGACGATCCGGGCCTGCCGCGCGGCCTTCGTCACCGGCACGAGCGGCACGACCGCTGATGACGGCGAGCGACGGGTTGCGGCCATGGTTCAGCCCTGATCCAGGAGCCAGGTGAGCAGCGCCTTCTGCGCGTGCAGCCGGTTCTCGGCCTCGTCCCACACGGCCGACTGCGGGCCGTCGATGACGGCGGCAGCGATCTCCTCGCCGCGGTGGGCGGGAAGGCAGTGGAGTACGACGGCGTCGGGCGCCGCCAGCGCGAGCGCGGTCTCGTTGAGCGCAAAGGGAGCGAGGTCCCGTCGACGCTCGGCCTCCCCAGCCATACCCATGGAAACCCAGACATCGGTGCAGAGCACATCCGCTCCTGCGGCGGCCGCCTGGGCGTCGGTCGTGACGAGGATCTCCGTGCCGTACTCCTGCGCGCGGTCGACGACGTCGTCATCGGGCAGGTAGCCCTCTGGCGCGCCGATGCGGACGTTCATGCCGGCCATGGCCCCGCCGAGCAGGTAGGAGTGCGCCATGTTGTTGGCGCCGTCGCCGAGGTAGGCGAGGGTCAGGCCTTGAGTGCTGCCCTTGCGCTCCCGGATGGTCTGCAGGTCAGCCAGGATCTGGCAGGGGTGATATCCGTCGGTCAGCGCGTTGATGACGGGCACTGTGCTGGCGGCAGCGAGGTCACGGATGCGGTCATCCCCGAACGTCCGGATGACGATCGCGCTGACATAGCGAGACAGCACCCGGGCTGTGTCCTCGATCGTCTCGCCCCGACCGAGCTGCGTCGTGGCGGCGTCGATGATGACCGGATGCGCGCCGAGCTCGGCGATGCCGACCTCGAACGACAGCCGCGTGCGGGTGCTCGGCTTCTCGAAGACGACCGCGATCGCGTGGCCCTGCAGGGGCGTCGGTCCGCCGTAGCGCTTCGCCTTCAGCTCGGCAGCCAGGTCGAGGACCTGCGACTGCTCAGTGGGGCTGAGGTCGTCGTCGGCCAGGAAGTGACGGGTCATTCGGCCACCGGCCCTCCGGTGACGTCGCCGACCCGGGTCAGCAGCTCCGCGACGGCGAAGGGCTTGACGAAGACGTTGTCGTCTCCGAGGAGCGCGCGCATCCCCGGGACGGCATCGATCTTGCCGGTGACGACGATGACGGGGATGTCGGCGAGCTCGGGGTCGTCGCGCAGCTCTTCGAGCACGCGGACACCACCCAGGTCGGGCATCATCAGGTCGAGCAGCACCAGCTCGGGCTTCGACGCGGTCGCCTTCACGAGCCCGGCGAGACCGTCCGAGGCCGTGGCGACCTCGTAGCCCTCGGCGGACAGCAGGGTGTGCAGCAGGCCCCGGACACTGGGGTCGTCCTCGACGACGAGGACGCGGGTGGCGCTCACTGACGGGCTCCGTTCGACGGCATCATGTGGCGCCGACCCTAGCGGCGTCGAGCACGCCTGGCAGCGCGGCGACGAACGCGTCGAGCTGCTCTTCGCGCACCACGAGCGGCGGCGCCAGCCGCAGCACGTCGGCGGCTGGGGCATTGATGAGGAATCCGGCGTCGCGGGCCGCCTTCTCGGCCGCGAACGCCACCGGCTCGGTCAGGACGATCCCGCGCCACAGGCCGGCACCGCGGACCGAGTCGATGAGCGGATGCCCGAGCCCGGTGATGGCGTCCGCGAGGGCATTGCCCAGCTTCGTGCTCGCATCGAGCAGCCCGTCCTGCTCGACCGTGTCGAGGACCGCCAGGGCAGCGGCGCAGACGACCGGGTTGCCGCCGAACGTCGTGCCGTGGTCGCCCTTGTGCAGCGCGGACGCGGCGACCCCGCGGGCCAGGACCGCACCGATCGGAAGTCCACCGCCGAGTCCCTTGGCGAGGGTGACGATGTCCGCCTCGACGCCCGGTGCGATGACCGAGACGGACAGCCACGCACCGGCCCTGCCGATGCCGCCCTGCACCTCGTCGAGGTGCAGCAGCGCACCGGTTGCGGTGCAGATCTCGCGGGCCGCTTCGAGGAAGCCCGGTGGCGGCACGACGACCCCCGCTTCGCCCAGTACCGGCTCGAGGATCACGCTCGCTGTGCTGCCGGTGACGGCCTGCCGAAGGGCGTCGACGTCGCCGTACGGCACGAAGGTCACCGGTCCGGGCAGCGGCTCGAAGGGCTCGCGCTTGCTCGGCTGACCCGTGACGGCCAGCGCTCCGAGCGTCCGGCCGTGGAAGGCCCGCTCACAGGCCACCCAGCCACCGCCCGGGCGCACGCGACGGGACAGCTTGAGGCCGGCTTCGTTGGCCTCCGCCCCGGAGTTGGTGAACAGCACCCGGTCGAAGCCGGTTAGCTCCTTGAGACGCTCTGCCAGCAGCACGACAGGTTGGCTGATCGCGAGGTTGCTGACGTGGCCGAGGGTGGCGAGCTGGCGGTCGACGGCGGCGCGGATGGCGGGGTGGGCATGGCCGAGGACGTTGACGGCCAGCCCGGCGAACAGGTCGACGTACTCGTTGCCATCGACGTCCCACACAGTCGCGCCCTCGCCTCGGGCGAGGACGACCGATGGCGTTCCGTAGTTGCCCATCAGGGCGGCGTCCCAGCGCTGCTGCCAGTCCGACGTCGTCATTTCGGGACCACCATGGTTCCGATGCCCTCGTCCGTGAACAGCTCCAGCAGAAGTGAGTGCGGGACCCGGCCGTCGAGGACGTGCGCGCGCGGCACTCCTCCACGGACCGCTGCCAAGCAGGCCTCCATCTTCGGGATCATCCCGGTCGTCAACGACGGGAGCAGCTGCTCGAGCTCGTCGGCCGTCAGGGAGCTGATGACCTCGTCGCTGTTCGGCCAGTCCGCGTACAACCCCTCGACGTCGGTCAGCACGACGAGCTTCTCGGCCTGCAGAGCCACTGCTACAGCAGCCGCAGCAGTGTCGGCGTTGACGTTGAAGATCTCGCCGTGCTCACCGCGGGCGACGGTCGCGACGACCGGCACCTTCCCCTCGTCCAGCAACGCGGTGAGGATCGCCGGCTGCACGTCGACCACTTCGCCGACCAACCCGACGTCCACCGGCTCGCCGTCGACGAGGACGTCGCGGCGCTCGGCGGTGAACAGGTGCGCGTCCTCACCGGAGAGGCCGACGGCGAAGGGCCCGTGGGCGTTCAAGGTGCCGACGACGTCGCTGTTGACCTGGCCGACGAGCACCATGCGTACGACCTGCATGGTCTCCGGTGTCGTGACGCGGTAGCCGCCCCGGAACTCCGACGGGACGCCGAGCCGCTCGAGGTGGGCAGTTATCTGTGGCCCGCCGCCATGGACGACGACGACCCGCACACCGGCGTAACGCAGGAACACCACGTCCTCGGCGAACGCGGTCTGCAGCTCGGGGCTGGTCATGGCGTTGCCGCCGTACTTCACGACGACCGTCCGGCCGGAGAACTCCTTGAGCCAGGGCAGCGCCTCGACGAGGGTGCCGGCCTTGGTCAGAGCGGCGTGACCGCGTGCCGTCGTCATGTGGAGTAGGCCGAGTTCTCGTGCACATAGTCCGCTGTCAGGTCGTTGGTCCACACCGTGACGGACTCGGTGCCAGCGTGCAGGTCCACGGTGATCCGGATCTCGCGGCCGGACAGGTCGACGAGGTCGCGGTCGTCGCCGAGGGCGCCGGCCCGGCAGACCATGACGCCGTTCATGGAGACGTCAAGCAGGTCTGGCTCGAAGGACGCGGACGTGGTGCCGACCGCCGCCAGGACACGGCCCCAGTTGGGGTCGTTGCCGTGCAGCGCGCACTTGAGCAGGTTGTTGCGCGCGATGCTGCGGGCGACTTCGAGGCCGTCGGTCTCGGTCGCCGCTCCGACCACCTCGACGGCCACCTCCTTGCTCGCACCCTCGGCGTCTGCGACGAGCTGGCGGGCCAGGTCGGCGCAGACGGCAGTCACCGCGACCGACAGCTGCTGCGCAGACGGCTCGACGCCGGAGGCGCCGCTCGCCAGCAGTAAGACGGTGTCGTTGGTCGACATGCAGCCGTCGCTGTCGACCCGGTCGAAGGTCGTATGCGTCGCGGCGCGCAGTGCACTGTCGAGGGCGCCCGAGTCGGCAACGGCGTCAGTGGTGACGACGACGAGCATGGTGGCGAGCGCCGGAGCCAGCATGCCGGCGCCCTTCGCCATGCCGCCCACCGAGAAGCCATCGCCGTCGTACGACGCCGTCTTCGCGACCGAGTCAGTGGTGCGGATCGCCTCAGCGGCATCCGCACCGCCGGTGACCTCGAGTGATGCCGCGGCTGCATCGACGCCCTTGAGGAGCAGGTCCATCGGCAGTCGGGTGCCGATGAGGCCGGTCGAGCAGACGGCGATCCGTGCGGCACCGGTGTCGAGG
>JAVXVI010000348.1:0-7915 GCA_032230005.1 Actinomycetota bacterium
GGGTCCTGCCCCAACCGACCGGTGTCCTCGACTGCCCGATCCTCAAGATCGACGGCAACCCCTGCTGAGGTCTCCAAGGAATTCGCAAGGCCGGTCGGTCATGGTGATGCCATGACCGACCGTGCCCTTGCGATGCCCATGGCCAGAGCGAACGTGGAGGTCGCCGCGCGTACCGGCGTGTGCGCCGCCCTGATCGGCGCGGCGGTCATCCACGGCACCGTCGTCAGCGAGCACTACGCCCTCTGGCCGCTGGCCGGTCTCTTCTTCCTCGGCACCCAGCTCGTCGAGGGGGGGCTGGCGGTCGCCGCCGTGTATGCGTGGCACCGTCGTACGGCACAGCTGGTCTTCGTCACCAGCATCGCCACCGTGTTCGTGTGGCTGGTCTCGCGCGCCTTCGGCATGCCGTTCGGGCCGGCCGCGTTCCGGACGCCTGAGGCCATCGGCGTACCCGACCTGGCCTGCTGCGTACTGGAGCTCGGCTCCGCTCTGCTTGCCGCGCCGCTCGCGTTCAGCCCGCGGCCCCGCCGCCGGGCCCAGCGCGCTCAGGTGGGCCGGCTCGGCCTGGTGCTGGCGGGCTCGCTGGCGGTGCTGCTCCTGGCGGTCGCCACGTGGGGCCTGCTGCCCAGCATCTCGGGGACCACTGTCCCGCACGCGCACCTGCACAGCGGAAGCTGAGCAGCTCCTACGAGGTCATCGCCCGGGTGATCATCGCGCTCACGCGCGACTCCCCGCGGTGCACCGCGCGGATCGCCTCGAGCAGCTCCTCGTGGTCCGCGTCCTTGAGCAGGTAGCCCGTTGCGCCGGCCGCCAGCGCACCGCGAACCCGTGCCGGGTCGGCGTGCCAGGTGAGCACCAGCACGTGCACGCTGGGGTGCTCGGTCAGGATCGCGCTGGTGGCGGCGATCCCGCCCATCCCGCGCATCGACAGGTCCATCACCACGACGTCGGGTGGGTCCTCGCGCGCCATCAGCACCGCCGTCTCGCCGTCCGGCGCGCAGCCCGTGACCTCGAGGTCCGGCTGGTCACCGACGAGCGCCTGCACACCGGCGCTGATGATCGGATGGTCGTCGACGATGAGTACGCGGATCACCAAGCACCTCCTCTGCAGGCCAAGGCCCTATGGGAGTGCCCGCGCCTTGAGCACGTACTCAGAGTGACAGGCCGTGCTTGCAGAATACTTGCGACGCCCGTCAGTCGGACGCGAAACCCACGGGAAATGTCGCAGTGAGAACAGCGCCGCCGGCGGCCCCTGGCGAGAGGTCCAGCGTGCCCCCGACGTCGTGCAGCATGTCGGCCAGGAGTCGCAGCCCGAGATGCCCGGTCTCTGACGACTCGTCCCTATGCAGACCTTTGCCGTCGTCCGTGACGGTGACCAGCATCGTCGTACCGCGACGCTCTGCGACGATGCGGGCGCTGCGCGCCTCAGCGTGCGCGACCACGTTGCGCAGCCCTTCCCGGATGACCCGGTAGGTCAGCTGAGTGACCTCCATCGACTCGCCGGCCGCGCGCTCGACGTCGACCGAGACTGCCAGACCGGAGGCGATCGGGGTTCGCACCAGCTCCTCGATCGCCGAGACGAGTCCGCCCGGCGCGAGCCGCTCCGGGTAGAGATCGGTCAGCAGCGACCGCAGCGAAGCGACGTCACGCTCGACGACGGAGCTGATCTTCTGCAGCACGGAGCGGGCCGCGTCGGCCCGCGGCGTGTCCGGTAGCTGCGAGTAGACGGTCGGCAGGACGTAGCCCAGACCGGACAGGTCCTGGATCACGCCGTCGTGGAGGTCCTGGGCGATACGACGGCGCTCGAGCTCCGACGCCGACAGCGCGTGCCGCAGCATCCGGCTGCGTTCCGCCGAGCCGTGGTCGACCCGCCGTGCCAAGGAGAGCGCCAGCGGGAACAGCGCAAGCTGGAACAGGATCAACGAGCCGAGAGCCAGTGGCTCGACACGTCGGACGATCGCCCGCTGGTCGGCGGCCAGCAACGTGGTCGACCAGTAGGACTCCAGCACGACGGGTAGGCCGTCGGCGTCCCATGCCGCGGTGTAGACCTCGAACAGCGGCCCCTCGCCCACTTCCTTCTGGTTCTCCGCCTTGGACAGCGTCGTCATGCCGGCAAGAACCTTGTCCGTGCCGAAGATGCTCTGGACTGCGGGCTCCAGCTCGAACTTGTGACCGCGCAAGCCACGCTCGTCCGACCAGATGACCGTGCCGCTGCTGTCCCACATCTTGATGTGCACGATCGAGCCGTCGAGCAGGCGATTGCGCATGACGTAGTCGAGCCGGCCGAGCTGCTCCTTGTCACCAGACCGGACCGCGCTGTTGATCAGCGAGACCGCCGCCGCGCGGCCGAACAGACCGCCGCGGGAACGCGCGTCGCGAAGCGCTCCGGCCTCGGCGATGTTGCGAGCCACGACACTCGTCGCGAGGCCGACCAGGATGAGCGCGAGCAGGCTGCCCGCGACGAAGCGGGTCATCGCCCGTCGTACGGCCGATCGGTTGGTCTTGGCGGGGCTCTCCTGCGGAGACTCCTCAATCAAAGGAGGCGTCATGCAGCAGTCCGTTTCGCATCGCGATGACCACGGCATCGAGGTGCGAACGCGCACCGAGTTTCGTCAGAAGGGCCTGCACGTAGTCCCTCGTCGCCAGCACGGTCATGCCGAGCTCGCGAGCGATGGCCGCCGTGTCGAGACCGGCGGCCAGGAGCAACAGCACCTGCGGCTGTTGTCCGACGAGGTCCGGAGCGTCCTTGGCCTTCGCGCCCTCTCGGCCCACGAGGGTCTTCAGCAGCGTGGGGTGCACGATGAACCGGCCGCGGCGCGCCGTGCGCAGCGCCTGCAGCATCTCGGTGAGCTCCCCGTCCTTCGGCAGCAGGGCGGACGCACCCGCGGCGGAGACGCGCTCCATCAGCCCCGTGTCCACGAAACCGGTCAGCACCACGACAGCCATGGCGGGGAACTGGCGGGTCAGCTGGGCAGTTGCTGCGATTCCGTCGCCGTCACCGAGCCGGACGTCCATGACGACCAGGTCCGGCACCAGCTGCTGTGCCATCGCGATCCCAGCCGTGACGCTGTGCGCCAGACCGACGACCTCGAGGTTGTCCTCGACGGAGAGGGCAAGCGCAAGGGCTTCGGCGAAGACGCGATGGTCGTCGACGACAAGCACGCGCAGGGTCTGAGCGACGTGCTCGACGAAGTCGTCGTCAGTGGTCAAGACAGCGGCCCGTGTGGTCAAGGCGTCCGCTCCAGCGCTGACACCGCGACTTGCGCGAGCGCCGCGTCCTTGGCCGGCGCCTGGATGCCGGGCAGGACGTCGAGCGCCTGGCGCAGCAGCAGCAGCAGCGTCCTGACCTCCATGCCGCCACCGCCGGTGCTGTCGCGTCGCACGCTCGGCGTGTCGCGCAGGATGGCGAAGTACAGCTCCTGGCTCTCGCTTCCCGGCTCGTCGCCGAGCTCGTCGAGCATGCGCTCGCGCAGGGTCATGTAGGCGCGCAGGGCCTCGGCACGCAGGCCGGAGAACCAGAAGGAGCGCATGAGGTGCTGCCAGGCGACCTCACTGAGCGGGTCGTGCTCCGTGGCGATGCTTGCGAAGTGCTCGGCAGCCCGGAAGTCGCCGATGCCGTTGGAGAGCTGGGCGGCGTTGATGCAGGCGGTGACCAGCTCGCGCTGGAACAGCTCACGCGAGCGGCAAGCCCACGCGGCGTACGGCTCGTTGGCGAGCAGAACGCCGTTGGCGAGCTCGAGCGCGTGCCGCATCGCCGGGATGGCAACGGAGGCTCTGGCGTCGGCCATCGACGCGACGAGGCGACGGAACTCCAGCAGGTCGACCGTCACCGCGTCCGCTTCGAGGCGGTATGCGTTGGGCAGGGTGGCCAGGACGCAGCTGCGTCCGCGACCCAGCCCCATGTTGCGGCGCAACACGGAGATGTAGCTCTCCAGAGTGCCGACGTACGACGCCGGCGGCGCCCCCTCCCAAAGCAGGTCGGCGATGCGCTCCTTCGCCACCGGTGTGCCGGCCTCGAGCGCGAGCAGCTCGAGCACCTGGCGCGGACGTCCCCCGAGCTCGCTGGCCGTGATGGTGCGGCCGTCAACCTCCGCAGACATCGAGCCGAACAGCTTGATGAAGATCATGGCGGTCCCCCCCGGGCCAGCCTCGTGGTGCACATGGTGCGGTCGTGCTGAGCATCGACGAACAGGTGCCTAGCTGCGGCTACACCCAGCAGGGGTGGTACTCCTGCTGGCGACACCCTGCTCCTTCGGGCTGACCACTGCCATGGTCCGTCAGCCTCAACTCTGTACCCCCAGTCCCCCTATGGGGAGCCTATGAAGGAGGGGGTAACGGGCGACTTCGGCTGAGATGGTCGACCCCCACCGGTCGGGTGATGACCATGCCGGCTCCGGCCGCCTGCACACGGGCGCGTCGGGCGCGTCCTGTGTCAACCGGACCAAAAGGGCTAGCTTGACGAACCCGGCAAGGGGCAGGACGAGTGACGGGGGCCGACATATCCGGCGTGCGGGTGGCGCCGCCGAGGAGGACGTTATGACAACGCCTGGTCGATGCGCAGCATGCGGGCAAGGTCGTCCGATCGAGCTGGAGATGAGGGTCAAGAGCGGGGCGGTGCTCACCATGCTGTCCTGCCCGCGCTGCGAGACCCGGAGCTGGCTGGCCGACGGTGAGCCGGTGTCGAAGGACGATGTGCTCCGGCTGACGTCTGGCGATACAGACTTCGTGATGACGGCGCCGGCGAAGAAGCCCAGGCGCACCGCCGCTCGACGCTGACCGAGAACTGTCCGTGGCAGGCTCAGGCCGTGCGCGTGCGGCAGGCGGTAACGGAAGCGGTCGTGGGGCTGCGCAGGAACACGGTCATGACGGCAGCTGCCGTGCTGACGGTCTCCCTGTCACTGGCCTTGCTCGGTGCCGCCCTGATGCTGCGCAACGAGATCACCACCATGCAGGCGTACTACTACACGAAGATCGAGGTCTCGGTCTTCCTCACCGCCGACGTGACGGACCAGGAGCGCAGGGACATTCGCGCCCAGATCGGCGCCCTGCGGGTGGTGAAGAGCGTCGACTACGAGTCCAGTGCAGAGGCGTACCGGCGGTATCTCCTGCAGTTCAAGGACCAACCGGACCTGCGAGCGGCCGCGACCGAGACCAACCTGCCGGAGAGCTACCGGGTCAAGCTGCGTGATCCGACGAAGTTCGAGACGGTTCGGAGCGCCCTGGCCGGCGCGCCTGGAGTCGAGGAGGTCGTCGACCAGAAGGCCATCCTGGACAAGCTGTTCGGAGTCCTCGGCGGGTTGCGTGACGCCGCGCTTGCGCTTGCCGCCGTGCAGCTGGTGGCCGCGACGCTGCTGATCTCCAACACGATCCGCGTCACGGCTTTCGCCCGCCGGCACGAGACGGCGATCATGAGGCTGGTCGGGGCGACGCGGCTGCAGATCCAGCTGCCGTTCCTGATCGAAGGCGTTGTCGCCGGTGCGACGGGGTCTTTCATCGCCGTCGGTCTGCTAGCCGCCGGGAAAGGGCTTGTTCTCGACCGCAAGCTCGAGCCGCTGTTCGCGAGCGGCCTGCTCCCGGCTGTGCACTGGGCTGCCGTGCTCATGATGCTGCCGGTGCTCACGATCCTGGGGGTCGTCATCTCCGCCATCGCTTCGTTGCTGACGGCGAGGCGGTACGTGCGACTTTGATCGTCAGAACGCTCGCTGCAAAGATCGCGTAAAGATCGGCTCTTGCGACGTGCGAGCTCCGTAAAGCGAGGGCTCGGTCGGTCGCTGCCGGCTCGATGGTCGAGGTGAACCCTCGACCCTGGGAGCTGGCATGCCCTCCGTACCCAAGCGTCTCTTCGTCGGCCGCGCACTGCGCAGCGACCGCCTGAACGAGACGCTCCTGCCCAAGCGGATCGCCCTGCCGGTGTTCTGCTCCGACCCCATCTCGTCGGTCGCGTACGCGACCGAGCAGATCGTGCTCGTGCTCGGTGCTGCAGGAGCCGCATCGTTCCTCGGGCTGGCAGCCCCCATCGCCGTCGCGGTGGCGCTCCTGCTTGCGGTGGTGGTGGCCTCCTATCGACAGACCTGCTTCGCCTATCCAAGTGGCGGCGGCGCGTACGTCGTGAGCAAGGACAACCTCGGCGAGAAGGCGGCGCTGACAGCGGCTGCTGCCCTCCTCGTCGACTACGTCATGACGGTGGCGGTCTCCGTGGTGTCCGGCGTTGTTGCCGTGACGTCGGCCGTCACGACACTGGCGCCGCACGCCGTTGCCCTGTCCGTGGGCTTCGTCGTCGTACTGGCCTTGGTGAACCTGCGCGGCGTCAAGGAGTCGGGCACAGCGTTCGCGCTGCCGACCTACGCGTTCATCGGCCTGACGCTCCTGCTGCTGGCCAGCGGTGTGTACCGAGCCCTGACCGGCGGTGTCCCGACCGCACCGAGCGCCCAGCTGACGCTCGCGCACACGGCGAAGGTCGGTGGGGTGTTCACCCTCCTGTTGTGCCTGCGTGCCTTCGCTAGCGGGTGCACCGCCCTGACCGGCGTCGAGGCGATAAGCAACGGCGTGCCGTCGTTCCGGCCGCCGAAGAGCAGAAACGCGGCGGCCACCCTCACGATCATGGGGGTCCTCGCGGTCGCCATGTTCGGCGGCATCACCGCGCTGGCCCTCGCTACGCACGCCCGCGCGTACCCGGACGGCAATCCGTCCGTGATCAGCCAGATCGCCGAGGGCGTCTGGGGGCGATCCATCCTGTTCTACGGCTTCCAGGCGGCCACCGCAGGGATCCTGGTCCTGGCCGCCAACACTGCTTTCAACGGGTTCCCGACGCTGGCCTCGATCCTGGCCCAGGACCGCTACCTGCCGCGGCAGCTGCACAACCGCGGCGACCGGCTGGTGTTCAGCAACGGGATCGTCGCCCTCGCCGCCGTCTCGATCGCCCTCATCGTCGGGTTCAACGCGAACATCGAGAAGCTCATCCAGCTCTACATCGTCGGTGTGTTCACGTCATTCACGCTGTCGCAGGTGGGCATGGTCCGGCACTGGGCTGAGCTCCTGAGGGGCCCGGTCGAGGCCGGGCAGCGGAGCAAGATCCGCCGGTCCCAGGTCATCAACGGCACCGGCGCTGTGGTCACCGGGCTTGTCCTGCTGATCGTGGTTCGGTACAAGTTCACCCACGGTGCCTACCTCGCCATGGCGGCGATGCTGGTGCTGTTCCTTCTGATGCGGGCCATCCGGCGCCACTACGACCAAGTCGCCACCGAGCTCACGCCCGGTCCGGCGGGTGTCGCACAACCCACCCGGATCCACGGCATCGTGCCGGTGTCCAAGCTGCATGAACCGACTCTCCGCGCGCTCGCGTTCGCGCGCGCGACGCGTCCACACGACCTCATTGCCGTCACGGTCCAGATCGATGAAGACGAGACACAACGGCTCGTGGCCGAGTGGGAGGCCCGTGACGTGCCGGTCCCGCTCATGATCCTGGAGTCGCCGTATCGCGAGATCACCCGCCCGCTGCTGGCCTATATCGGCGGTCTCCGTCGGCAGAGCCCGGGGGACGTCGTCTGCGTCTACATCCCGGAGTATGTCGTGGGCCACTGGTGGGAGCACCTGTTGCACAACCAGAGCGCACTGCGACTGAAGGGACGACTGCTGTTCCAGCCGGGGGTGATGGTCACGTCTGTCCCGTGGCAGCTGCGATCGTCGACTCATGCCATGGATCTCGAGGAGCGGCAACTGGCGTGAGAGTGGGAACCTGAACGCGTGAGCGAGGAGCCGGCGACGCGGCGCGCGGAGGCGGGACTCGCCCTGCCCGTCGCCTCGGCCGGCATCTCGAGCAGTCGGAAGACAGTCGGTGCCGCGCTTCTTCTGCTGGGACTCCCTGCGCTGACGGGTCTCCTTCTCCCCCACCGTGATGGCCTGTCCTACGCCACGCCCG
>JAVXVI010000349.1:0-4493 GCA_032230005.1 Actinomycetota bacterium
GCGAGCTGAAGCGGGTGCCGGGCGCGACGATCATCCACAACCTGATCACCTCCAAGGCCGTGCCCGAGATCGTGCGGTCGCTCGGCGGGACCCCCGTGCGCACCCGCGTCGGGCACTCATTCATCAAGGCCGAGATGGCCCGCACCGGCGCGGTCTTCGGCGGCGAGCACTCCGGCCACTTCTACTTCAAGGAGGTCTGGAACGCCGACTCCGGCATGCTGGCCGCGCTGCACGCCCTCGCCGCCCTCGGGACGCAGGACGGTCCGCTGTCCGAGCTGCTCTCGTCGTACAGCCCCTATGTGCCCTCGGGCGAGATCAACTCGACGGTCACCGACGCGGCCGCCAAGATCGCCCAGCTGAAGAAGAAGTACGCGGGCCTCGAGCAGGACGAGCTGGACGGACTGACGGTCACGTCGCCGGACGGCTGGTGGTTCAACGTCCGCGCCTCCAACACCGAGCCCCTGCTGAGGCTCAACGCGGAGGCTCCCGACCAGGCCACGCTGGACGCGGTGCGCGACGAGGTGCTGGCCCTCATCCGCGCTTGACTAAGGTTGCACTCATGAAGCTGGACCCCGCCCTCCTCGACATCCTCGCCTGCCCCGACTGCAAGTCCCCGCTGCGCGTCGACGAGGCCGCCTCGGAGCTCGTCTGCACCGGCTGCGGGCTCGCCTACCCCGTCCGGGACGACATCCCGGTCCTGCTCGTCGACGAGGCCCGCAAGCCCTCGTGACGGTCCCGTCGGACGAGCTGCTCGACGACGCGGGCCAGCTCGACGCGCTCGACCCCGCGCAGATGCTTCCGGCGATCGCGTCCGGTGCAGCGCAGGTGCGGGAGGCCGCCCTCCTCGCGCGCGAGGCCGGCATCGCTGCGCTGGCCGAGGACGGCCGGCCGCGGGCCGTCATCGTCTGCGGCATGGGTGGGTCGGGGATCGCCGGCGACGTGCTTGCCGCCGTCGCCGGACCGGGCTGCCCCGTCCCCGTGCTGACGCACCGCGGCTACGGCCTGCCCGCCTGGGTCGGCGCTGCCGACCTGGTGATCGCGGTGTCCTGCTCCGGGTCGACGGAGGAGACGCTGTCGGCGACCGAGGAGGCCGTACGACGGGGCTGCCGCCTGCTCGTCGTGGCCGCCGTGGACTCACCGCTCGAGGCGCTTGGTGCGCGCGGCCGGGGGTTGTTCGTGCCGGTGTCACAGGGCCGCCAGCCCCGGGCCACCGTCTGGGGACTGTCCACCCCGCTCGTCGTGGCCGCTGACGCGCTCGGCCTGGTGTCGGTCGGTGAGGAAGCCATCGAGGCGACGGCGACGCAGCTGGAGGAGACCGCGCTGCGCTGCCGCGTTGACGCCGACCACTTCGTCAACCCCGGCAAGCGGCTGGCGCTCGAGCTGAGCGGGGCGCTCCCGGTGGTGTGGGGGACGTCCCCCCTGGCAGGGGTGGCCGCCTATCGGCTGGCCTGCCAGCTCAACGAGAACGCCAAGGTGCCGGCCGTCTGGGGGGTCCTGCCGGAGGCCAACCACAACCAGGTGGTCGCGTTCGACGGGCCGTTCGCAGGCAGTGGCGCGACGTCGGTGGAGGACCTGTTCCGCGACCGCATCGACGAGCCGGGTGATGAGCGGACCCGCATCCGGCTGGTGCTGCTGCGCGACACCGAGGAGCACCCGCAGGTCGCCCGTCGTACGGCTGTCTCGCAGGAGCTGGCGGAGGAACGCGGTGTAGGTGTCTCGACGGTGCAGGCGGTCGGCGCCTCGACGTTCGAGCGCCTCGCCTCGCTGGTGGCGCTCGGCGACTGGGCGAGCGCCTACCTCGCCCTGCTCGAGGGCCGCGACCCCACTCCGGTCGACGCCATCACCGCCCTGAAAGCACGGATAGCTCGTTGAGTGCTGGGGGCGGCAAGAAGGCGATCGTCGCTGCGCTGGGGGCCAACCTGGCGATCGCGGTCGCGAAGTTCGTCGGCTTCCTCATCACGTCCTCGTCGTCGCTGCTCGCCGAGTCGGTGCACTCCCTGGCCGACTCGGGTAACCAGGTGCTGCTGCTGGTCGGGCAGAACCGCGGAGCCCGCGCGGCCGACGAGCGACACCCGTTCGGCTACGGCCGGGACCGCTACTTCTACTCGTTCGTCGTCGCCCTCGTGCTGTTCACGATGGGCTCGCTGTTCGCCCTGTACGAGGGCTACCACAAGGTGCACGACCCGCACGAGCTCACCACCCCCGCGGTGGCGATCGGCATCCTGGTGTTCGCGATCCTGGCCGAGTCGTTCTCGTTCCGGACCGCGATCGCGGAGTCACGCGAGGGCAAGGGCGCCGGCAGCTGGGTGGCGTTCATCCGGCACAGCAAGTCGCCGGAGCTGCCGGTGGTGCTGCTCGAGGACCTGGCCGCGCTGATCGGCCTGGTGCTCGCGCTCGCCGGCGTCGTCCTGTCCCTCGTGCTCGATGCACCGGTGTGGGACGGCATCGGGACCCTTGCCATCGGCGTACTGCTCGCGATCGTCGCCGTCATCCTCGCGATCGAGATGAAGGGCCTGCTGATCGGTGAGTCCGCCTCCCGCTCGGCCGTCGACGCCATCCGGTCGGCCCTCGTCGACGGTCAGTCGGTGACGCGGGTCATCCACCTGCGCACCCTGCACCTCGGGCCGGACGAGCTGCTGGTCGCCGCGAAGATCGCTGTCGCTCCTGGTCTCGCGCTGCCCGCGGTTGCACGAGCCATCGACGACGCGGAGGCGCGGGTCCGCGCGGTCGAGCCGCTCGCCCGGGTCATGTACCTCGAGCCCGACCTCGACCGCGGCGGCACTCCCTAGGTGGCTTTGAGGGCCATCCGGGCGGTCATGACGGCGGTCTGGACGTCGTCGGCCTCGCGATGGAACAGCACCTCGACGTCGAAGGTGGCGACGCCGCGCTGGGCGAGCGACGCCCGTGCCGTGTCCTCGTCGTCGATCAGCCGTGACGTCGCGAGCAGCGGACCCGTGGCCACCGCCGAGTAGTCGATGTGACCTGACTTGATGAGAGGTACGGCGGCGCCGGACTCGACCAGGTCGCCGAACACCTCCAGCAGCAGCGCGAACGCCGCGGTCTCGCCGAGGCCGAAGATCGCGGCGGCATGGGGCCCGCCGATGTGGTTGTGCAGCTCAGGGCCGGCGTCGAGCCGCAGCAGTGCGCCGTCGCGGCTCGAGGACTGCACCCGTGCGCCGAGGGTGCCGACGAACCCGCCGGCAGTGTTGAGAAGCGCTGGGACGTCCATGCACCGACCGTAAGGGCCGCGGCTCGGGACTGACCACAGATGCACCAGAACTGCACGGGTGGGCGGCCAGAGGCCCCCCGTGAGCAGGAGCTGGTGCATTCCTGTCCGCCGCGGGCGCGCTGTCACGCGGCCGCGATGCGCAAGGATCACCTGTGCCCTCCGACATCGCCGACGCCGAGCTGGCGGAGCAGGGCCGGCGTCGGGTCGACTTCGCCGAGCGCGCCATGCCGGTGCTCGCGCTGCTGCGGTCGCGTTATGCGCGGTCCCGGCCGCTGGCGGGGATCCGGATCGCGGCCTGCATGCACGTGACGGCGGAGACCGCCGTGCTCGCGCGGACGCTCACCGCCGGCGGCGCCGAGCTGCACCTCGCGGCGTCGAACCCGCTGTCGACGCAGGACGACGTGGCCGCCGCTCTGGTGGCGGAGGGCGTTGCGGTCCACGCGCGCTATGGCGTCGACAGGGCCGGCTACCTCGCGCACCTGGAGGCCGCGCTCGACCCCGGCCCGTCGCTGCTGCTCGACGACGGCTGCGACCTGGTCGGCGTGCTGCACACGACTCGACGCGCCTTGCTCAGCGGTGTCCGGGCGGGGTGCGAGGAGACCACCACCGGCGTGCTGCGGCTGCGGCAGATGGCGGCCGATGGCGCCCTCGGCCTGCCGATGGTCGCGGTCAACGACACGGGCATGCAGCGCCTCGTGGCCAACCGCCACGGCACAGGTCAGTCGACGCTCGACGCGATCATGCGCGCCACCGGCACGCTGCTCGCCGGGTCCACCGTCGTCGTCGCCGGCTATGGCTGGTGTGGCTCGGGGGTCGCCACCCGGGCGCGCGGTCTGGGCGCGCACGTCATCGTGACCGAGGTCGATCCCGGACGCGCGCTCGACGCCGTACTCGAAGGCCATCGGGTCCTCCCTATGGCACAGGCAGCACCGCTCGGCGACGTCTTCATCACCGTCACCGGCAACCGCGATGTCCTGACCGGCGAGCACTTCGCGGCGATGCGTGACGGCGCCGTGCTCGCCAACGCAGGGCACTTCGACGTCGAGGTCGACGTGGCAGGGCTGGAGTCGACGGCTGTGGAGGTACGACGGCGCGTGCGCCCCCACGTCGATGAGTACGTCCTCGCTGACGGGCGGCGGCTGCTGCTCGTCGCGGAGGGCCGGCTCGCCAACCTCGGGGCGGCCGAGGGTCACCCGGCAGCGGTCATGGACATGTCGTTCGCCGTGCAGGCCCTGACGCTGGAGTGGCTGGCGGCCACCGAGCT
>JAVXVI010000350.1:0-12824 GCA_032230005.1 Actinomycetota bacterium
CCGACGCGGCCAGCCGGCCGTCATCGGGCAGCAGCTGGTCGAAACCGGTGATGTCCACCGCGCAGCGCTGCAGGGCAGCAGCCTTCTTCGGGGTGATCGGGTCCATGCCCTGGTTGACCGTCGCGGACAGGGCCGTCGAGTCCTCGAAGACGCGCAGCAGGTGGCTGTCGAAGACCGCCGGCGGTCGCGCCGGGTCGCAGGAGCCGTCCTCGCCGTACCCGGCGGCGCCGGTCTCGTCACGCGCCCGGGCAGCGCCGCTGAAGACCGCGCCGTTCCAGCCCACGCCGTCGTGGCAGCCGCTGATGACGAGCACCTGCTTGCCGGCCGCCAGCACATCGTTACGGGTGCCGTCCATCGGCAGTGGCACGCACGCCGTGCCGCCGGGTGCGTAGAGCAGGCCACCGAACGCGTCGTGCAGAGCGGCGGCACCCTGGGCGTAGCCCTCGGCCGTCTCGAGGTGGTCCTCGACGTAGAGCAGCAGGACCTGCCGGGGGTTGGCCCGCAGCCAGGCGGCGATCTCCTTCAGCCCGTCGATGAGCAGCGGTTCCGTCGTACATCCCGCATGCTTCTGGTCCTCACCGCGTGCGTGGCAGAGCACCAGCGCGTAGCTGCCACCCGCTTCAGCGCTCGGGAACCAGTGGGCGTCGACCTCGAGGCTGCGCATGTCGATGCGCAGCTGGTCGGTCATCGACAGCTGCTGGTTTGCGTCAGAGCCGCTGAGTGTCGGCTCACGCGTCGAGGTGTTGAACGAGTTGTGCGTGCCGAGCCATGCGGCGTTGCGGAACGGAACGTCGTTACCGAGCTCGTATTGCAGCTGCAACGCTCGGTGCACGACGCTCCTTTCGTACGCCGCGATCGACTGCTCGCTCACCGGAGGCGCCAGCGGTACGACGGCGCACTGGTCGTCGGTGGCCGGCAGGTCGCGGCGGCACGCCGCGGCTGCGTTCGCGGCTGCCTGCTCAACGACGCGCTGCGGGCCGGCGACCGGGTCGGCCAAAGCGACAGCGGGAGTTCCCAGCGCGAGGGCAAGAGCAGCAAGGATCAGGGGCGCACGCATGCAGCAACACGTTCGACACGGACGGCGTCGTACCTGCACAATGTCGCCCATGACCGCGACGTCGCCCCGCCCGAAGGCCCGTGCCTTCGCTGCGTGCCGCGTGTCCTGCTGTCGCTGCTGTCGCTGACCCCGTCCCCGGTCCGACAGCCGCCCGCGTCCCGCGGGCCTCAGCAGAAGAGCAGTCCCATGTCACTCCTGTTCGATCCCTCGGTTCCGACCGCCCCGCGTCTCGACGGGCGCACCGTCATCGTCGTGCACGCCCACCCCGACGACGAGGCGATCTTCACCGGCGCCACGATCCGCCGGCTGGCCGACCGCGGGGCGCGCGTCGTGCTCGTCACCGCCACAGCAGGCGAGATGGGCCGCCCGCGGACGCCGCTCCCCCGCGGCGTCGACCTGGCCGACGTACGGCGGCGTGAGGTCGAGGCAGCGGCCGAGACGCTGGGGGTCGCGCGGCTCGTCCTGCTCGGCCGGCGCGACTCCGGCCTGCCGGGCTGGGACTCGACCGCGCACCCGCGGGCGCTCGTACAGGCCGATCTGCGGGGGCTCGCCAGGACCGTGGCTGCGCTGGTGGAGTCCGAGCGGGCCGAGGCTGTCGTCGCCTACGACGCCGACGGCATCTACGGGCACCCCGATCACGTGGCGGTCCACCTGATCGGACGACACGCGGCGGCACTGGCCGGCGTCACGTCGTACGAAGCAACGGTCGATCGCGAGCACCTGCACTTCGCCGGGCAGCACCTGCTCGACGACGCCAGCGGGCGTCGCGGCTACGGCCGGGTCACCGCGGAGATCACGACGGCCGTGGCGGCCACGCCGGCGGAGCTGGCGGCCAAGCGGGCCGCGATGCTCGCGCACGCCAGCCAGATCGGGCCGGAGTCGCTGGCCGGGCCGGACTTTGCCGAGACCTACGAGCTGGAGTGGTACGTCCGCCGCGGCGCCCCGGCCCTGCTGGAGACCCTCGGGAATGCGCACGCCCTGGTGTAGGTGATAGGACGAGAGGATGACTGACAACCCCCGCCAGAACGTCACCTTCCCCTCGAACGGCTCACAGGCCCACGGCTACCTCGCCACGCCGGCGTCGGGCAGCGGTCCCGGCGTGATCGTCATCCAGGAGTGGTGGGGGCTCACCGACCACATCGCCGGGATCGCCGACCGGCTGGCCGCTGAGGGCTTCGTCGCGCTCGCTCCCGACCTGTTCGGCGGCAAGGTCGCACACGACGCCGACGAGGCGATGAAGCTGCTCACCGAGCTGCCGGTCGACCGGGCCGCCCGCGACCTGGCCGGTGCTGTGGACTACCTCCTCGCGCAGGAGTCCGTCACGTCGTCGAAGGCGGGCGCGATCGGGTTCTGCATGGGCGGGGGCTTCGTGCTGATGCTGGCCGCGCAGCAGGGCGACAAGATCGGCGCCGCCGTGCCCTTCTACGGCGTCGGGCCGGGTGTCCCCGCCACCTATACCGGGGTGCGCGCCGCGGTGCAGGGCCACTACGCCGAGCAGGACGGGATGTATCCGGTCGACGACGCGAGGGCGCTGGAGAAGCAGATCCGCGAGGAGGCCGGCGTGCCGGTGGAGTTCTTCTACTACCCGGCCGGTCACGCCTTCCACAACGACGAGAACCTCATGGGCACGTACGACGAGAAGCAGGCCAAGACCGCCTGGACCCGCGCCGTCGCCTTCCTCAAGGAGCAGCTGTGAGCGAGATCGCGAACCGCTACGAGCGGATCGCCGACGCCTTCTCCGCGCGCATCGACGCGGTTCCTCCGGGGGCCTGGGCCAAGCAGTCGCCGTGCGAGGACTGGTCGGCGCACGACGTCGTCAAGCACGTCGTGGACACGACGCGCGGGTTCCTGACGCGGTTGTCGGGGGGCGACCCGACGCCGCCGGACACCGGCGAGGACGTGGTCACCGCGTGGAAGGTCGAGTCAGCGGCGGTGCAGGCAGCCCTGCACGATCCGGCCAAGGCGGCGACGAAGGTCAAGGGAATGGGCGGGGAGCAGGCCTTCGAGGACCTGATCGGCACGGTCCTGTGCGCGGACACGCTGATCCACACCTGGGACCTGGCCCGCGCGACAGGGCAGTACGACACGCTCGACCCGGCGGCCGTCGAGGCCGCGCACGCGTTCCTCGAGCCCAACGACGCGATGCTGCGCGGGCCGGGCGCGTTCGGCGCCAAGATCGACCCGCCGGAAGGCGCTGACGAGCAGACCCGCCTGCTCTGCTTCGTCGGCCGCCACCCCTGACCGGCAGCCCATCCCCCCGCCACCCGGCGGGTGTCAGAACACGCGTGCGCGTCCGCCGCGCCAGCCTTCTGACACCCCAGCGGCGGGGAAGGGCGGGGTCAGGCGTCGGCGCGGACCCAGGCGGTCGTCGGCTTCTTGCGGGCGGGCGCGTCCGCGGCCGGCCGGTCGCCGCCGCTCGCCGCGCCGGATGAGCTGCCCCCCGAGCCGCCGCCGGCCTGGGCCAGCCACTCGCGCTGCGTCGCGAGCTGCTGCTCGAGCTCGTCGGTGGCCCGGCCCGCGGCGCGCGCCTTCTCCAGCTTCTGCTCGAGCTCGGCGACCTTCTCGCGCAGCCGGATCTCGAACGGCGACGCCGACGCGGCCTGCCAGCGCTTCTCGGACGTCTCGCGGACCTTCTTCTCGACCGCGCCCATCCGGTCCTCGAGCGAGCGCATCGCATCGCGCGGCACCTTGCCGGCCTTCTCCCACCGCTCCTGCAGCTCCCGCAGCCGGGCCGTGGACTTCTCCGGAGCACCGGCGAAGTCGAGCGCCTCGGCTTCGGCGAGGATCTCCTCCTTCACCTTCTGGTTGCCGCGGAACTCCTCGTCCTGCGCGGTGAACTGCGCGTTGCGCGCGGTGAAGAACGCGTCCTGCGCCGCCTTGAACGACGCCCACAGGGCGTCCTCGACCTCGCGGGGCGCCCGGCCGGCCGTCTTCCAGTCCGACATCAGCGACTTGAAGCGCTCCGCCGTGCCCTTCCAGTCCGTGGAGCCGCTGAGCTCCTCGGCGAGCTTGATGAGCTTCTCCTTGCGCGACTTCGAGACCGTGCGCTGCTCCTCGAGCGCGCCGAAGTGCGTCGTACGCCGCTCGGCGAAGCGCTTGCGGGCCGCGGCGACGCGCTGCCACAGCTCGTCGTCGGCCTTGCGCTCCAGCTTGGGCAGCGCCTTCCAGTCGTCGCCGATCGTGCGCAACCGCTCGCCGGCCGTCTTCCACTCGCTGCTGCCGGCCAGCTTCTCGGCTTCGTCGGCGAGAGCCGTCTTCTGTACGGCGGCCTGCTCGCGGGCCTCGGCGCGGGCCGCCTCGGCCTTCTCCACCGCCTCGGCGGTCGCATCGAGCAGCGCCTGAGCCCGGCGCTCGAGCTGCGGGAGGTCGCCGACGGCGTTGGCGGTCGGCAACGTCTCGACGAGGCGCTTCGCGGAGGTCGCGACCTGGTTGGGATCACCGGCACCGCTGCGCAGCCGCTGCTCGAGCAGGGTCACCTCGGTCGCGAGCGCCTCGTAGCGGCGGGTGAAGTGCGCGAGGCCCTCCGCGCCCGAGCCGGCCTGCCACGAGCCGATGGCCCGCTCACCGCCGTCGGCGGTGCGGACGTAGACGGTGCCGTCGTCGCCGACCCGGCCCCACTCACTCATGACACTCCCGATTCCCGACCGACTGCGTGCCCACCATTGTCGCCGACGCGGCGAGCGGGCCCCTCATGCTGCCAGCACAACAGGTCCCCAGCCTAGGGTCCTCGCTGTGCGCCGCGCCGATCTCGTCCTGCTGCTGGTGGTCTACGTGGTGCCGGTCGGCGCCGCCGCCGTGCTCCTCGCGCTGGTCGGCCTCGGCGTACTCGCCGTCGCCCTTGTCGTCATCGAGGTGATCGTCGGGGGCGCGGTCGTGATGGCCAAGCGCACGCCGGTGCAGCGCGCCGAGCCGACCCGCCGGCCCTGGCTCATCCCCACGGTGATGATCGCCGCCCTCGCGCTCATCGTGGTCGTGTCGGTGATCGGAGCTCACGGGGGCTGACGAATGTCACGCGATTGCCGGCTGACAGCCGGGGGCATTCCAAGGGAAGATGGACCTGAGCGGTGCGACCCGACCCCTCACGCCGCGTGCAAGGAGCCAGCAGTGACCAGCCCCACCGACGAGCAGCCGCGACGGCGTCGCCAGGTGCCGGCCGTCGTGGGTGGGCTGCTGGCCGCGACGCTGGTGGCCGGCGCGACGGTGGCATGGCTGTCGGCGGGCAACGACAAGGTCATCGGGTCGGCCGCGGCTGCCTCCGAGCCGATCCCGCATCCCGTCCTGACGGCGGGTGCGCCGTCAGGGCCGCACATCGCGACTCCGTGGCAGGCACCGCTCAGCCTGACGGTCAGCCACGGCACGCTGAAGAACGTCACGGTGCTCGACCCGGACCAGGCGCCGCTGCCGGGGACGCTGGGGCCCACGGGCTGGCAGTCCACGGCGGCGACGTTGCTTCCGGCAGCGACCTACCGCATCACCGCTGAGGTCACGGACGAGGGCGGCGACACCGAGCCGATGTCGCTCACCGTCCACACCACGCCCGCTGCGCGGGTCCTGCACGCAGTGATCAGCCCAGGTGACGGCAACGTCGTGGGCGTCGGGATGCCGCTGATCGTGACGCTCGACCACCCGGTCAGGGAGGCCGCCGACCGCGCGGCGCTCGTCAGCCGGCTGACGGTCGTCACCAAGCCGGCCGTCGTGGGCGCCTGGCACTGGATGGACAGCAGCGAGCTGCACTACCGCGGACCGACGTACTGGAAGAGCGGTACGACCATCTCGATGACCGCCAACCTGCGGCGCCTGCAGCTCTCCGATGGCACGTGGGGCTCGGGGACGCGCCGAACGGCGTACCGCATCGGCGACGAGATGATCAGCACGGTCGACGTCACCAAGCACGTCATGGCCATCCGCCGCAACGGCAAGCTGCTGCGGATCGCCAAGGTCTCGACCGGGCGCGACAAGTACCCCACCAAGGGCGGCGTCCACATCGTCCTCGAGAAGACCAGGCTGAAGATCATGGACTCGGCCACGGTCGGGATCCCACGCAACAGCCCGGACGGCTACTACGAGAAGGTCCCCTTCAGCGTCCGGATCTCCAACGGCGGCGCCTTCGTCCACGCGGCCAGCTGGTCGGTGCGCTCTCAAGGCGTCGCCAACGTCAGCCACGGCTGCGTCAACATGTCCCCCGCTGACGCCCAGTGGTTCTTCGGACTGGCCAAGCGCGGGGACGTCGTCAACGTCGTCAACTCACCGGTGAAGCCGGTCCTGTGGGACGCCGGCATGAGCGACTGGAACATGTCCTTCGCGGAGTGGGCCAAGGGCTAGCTGGCCTGTCTACGTGGCCAGGGCGTCGAGGACGACGGCTCCGGGAAGGTCGGCGAGGGCGGCGCCCGGCAGGGCCAGCTTGCTGCCGCGGATGCCGCTGCCGATGATCACGTCGCCCGCGGCGATCACCGCGGCGTCGACCAGGACCGGCCAACCGTCGGGCAGCCCGATCGGCGTGATGCCGCCGTACTCCATGCCGGTCAGCGCGACCGCCTCGTCCATCGCCGCGAACGACGCCTTGCGCGCGTCGAGGTGCCGGCGCACCACGCCGTTGACATCGGCCCGCGTCGTCGCGAGCACCATGCAGGCTGCGTAGCGGACCTCACCGCCGCGCTTGGCCGCGATGACGACGCAGTTGGCCGAGGCGTCGAGGGCGACGTCGTACGCCGCGCAGAAGGCAGCGGTGTCGGCGAGCGACGGGTCGATCGCGGCAACGCGCACCTCGGCGGCTCGGCTCCATCCCGTCAGTGCGGCGGCGACCGGGGCCGCCAGCAGGTCGGGGCGGTCGAGGGCGGCAACGAGGTCGAGGCTCACCCGCCGATCGTGTCAGGCTGTCGCGGTGAGGACCCTGGTGCACGCCGGTGCGGGCATCCTCGGCGGCCTGATCGTGCTGGCGACCTGGGCCAGCGTCGTGGCCACCCTCGTCGTACCGCGTCGCAGCAGGTCACGGTTGAACCGCGTCGTCGATCGCAGCGTGGACGTGGCGTTCCGGGCGCTGTCCCGGCACACCCGCACCTACGAGATGCGCGACAGCCGCCTCGCGGCCCAGGCGCCCGTCATGCTGCTCGTGCAGCTCGGGCTCTGGCTGCTGCTGTTCGGCGGCGGCTTCACCTTGCTGCTGTGGGCGCTCGATGACGCCAGCCTGTCGCACGCAGCCGCGCAGGCCGGCTCCTCGCTGTTCACCTTGGGCTACTCCGCACCTGACGGCACCCGCACCACGGCCGTCGACTACCTCGCCGCAGCGACCGGCCTGGTCGTCGTGGCCCTGCAGGTCGGCTACCTGCCGACGCTGTACGGCGCGTTCAACCGCCGTGAGACAGAGGTGACGATGCTGACGGGCCGCGCCGGAGTGCCCGCGTGGGGCCCGGAGATCCTGGCCCGCACCCGCTTCGGGTTCGCGGAGGGCTCCGAGGGAGCACCGCTGCAGGACTTCTACCTGTCCTGGGAGCGCTGGTCGGCCGACGTCGCCGAGAGCCACACCAACTACCCGGTCCTGACGCGGTTCCGCTCGCCGGAGCCGTACTCCTCGTGGCTGGTCGGGTTGGTGGCGGTGCTCGACTCGGCAGCCCTGTGGCTGGCCTTCTCGCCGGAGAAGGCGCCATCGGTCGAGGCGCGACTGTGCCTGCGAATGGGGTTCACGGCGCTGCGGTCGATTGCCGCCACGACAGGGCTGCCGGTCGACCACGATCCCAACCCCGATGACCCGATCCAGCTCACCTACGAGGAGTTCCTCTTCGGGGTGACGAGGATGGAGACGGCGTCGTTCGCGATGGAGCGGACGCCGGAGCAGGCTTGGCCGCACTTTCGCGGCTGGCGGGTCAACTACGAGGACGTCGCCTACCGGCTGGCCGCCCGGCTGGACGCGGTCCCGGCCCAGTGGACCGGCCCCCGGCGCACCTCGGACCTGCCGATGTCGCCTATCCGTCCCGCGAACCGCATGCCCACGGTCAGGGAGTAGCGGTCACCAGTCGGGGCGCAGCGGGAAGCCGGACACACCGTCGGTGGTGCGGGTCAGCAGCAGCTGGTGCAGCTGGATGTCGTTGCGCTCGAAGGCGAGCCGCGACCCGGCGAGGTAGACGGCCCAGACCCGTGCGGTCGGCAGCCCGACCTCCTGGACCGCCTCGTCCCAGTGCGCGTCGAGGTTGTCGCACCAGGCGTGGAGGGTCTTGGCGTAGTGCAGCCGGAGGTTCTCCTCGTGCTGCAGCTCGAGGCCGGCTCGCTGGAACTCCTTGACCAGCCGGCCCACCCCGGGCAGCTCGCCGTCCGGGAAGACGTAGCGGCCGATGAACCCGCGGCGCGAGATGGCCTTGCTGTGGTCGTCCGGCCGGGTGATGCAGTGGTTCAGCAGCCGGGCCTGTGGCCCGAGCTTGCCGGCCAGACGGAAGGTGTACGACGGGAGCTGCGCGATGCCGATGTGCTCCGTCAGGCCGATCGAGCTGATCGCGTCGAAACCGGTCTCGGGAACGTCGCGGTAGTCCTGGAAGCGGATGTCCACGGCGTCGGACAGCCCGGCCTCGGCAGCCGCCTTCTGCCCCCACTCCGCCTGCTGCCGGGACAGGGTTACTGCGATGACCTCGACGCCGTAGTTCTTCGCCGCGTGCATCGCCATGCCGCCCCAGCCGCAGCCGACGTCGAGCAGCCGCATCCCGGGCTTGAGCGCCAGCTTGCGGCAGACGAGGTCGAACTTCTCGGCCTGCGCCTCCTCGAGGGTTGCCTCGTCACGCGGGTAGACGGCGCAGGTGTAAGCCATCGAGGGACCGAGCACCCACTCGTAGAAGGTGTTGCTCACGTCGTAGTGGTGCGAGATGGCCTTCGCGTCGCGGTTCTTGGTGTGCGCCCGCAGCCCGGACAGGTAGCGCTTGGCACCGACCT
Source organism: Actinomycetota bacterium (assembly GCA_032230005.1). Classification (GTDB taxonomy): domain Bacteria; phylum Actinomycetota; class Actinomycetes; order Mycobacteriales; family SCTD01; genus RYN-124. Next base: position 8,972 of record JAVXVI010000350.1, read on the forward strand.
CCTGCGGCGGGGGCTCGACCCACTGGATGACCTCGGGACCCAGCGCCTTGAGGACCTCGAGGCGCTGCGCCCAGGTGAGGTCACCGATCTTCTGCCGGGCCACCACCGACAGCACGGTGAAGTGGTCGGGGGCGTCGATGTCCATCTCGCCCGAGATGTAGGCGCGGGCCATCCCGAGCTCACCAGGAGCGCTGACCATGTGCGAGAGCGCCTTGCTGCTCTTGATGGTGACGGTGATCGCGGCGTCCTCCGGACCCGACGTCGATCCGTCGTACGCCACGATCCGCACGGGCAGGTCGAGGACGTGCGCCAGCGCCTGGGCGACGGGCATGCGGGTGGTGGCCATGGCGATCTCCTAGCGGTTCTGCACGGTCTTGGCATAGAGGTCGAGCAGGCGGCTGTCCGGGTCATAGGACTTCTTGAGGACGTCGTACGCCGGCCCGTTGTAGAGCCGCCAGAAGTCCTCCGCCTCGTAGAACGACGTGGAGTACAGCGACTTGCGACCGCCGAGTTCGTCGACCAGCCGCTCGACCAGCCGGTTGTGGTCGCCGTCCTGCTGGCCCGGCTTCATGGGGACGGTGCCCCAGAAGCCGATGTTGACGTACAGCGTCTCCGGCTCGAAGCGGTAGAGCTCCCAGACGGCTTCTGCATCCCGCTGCTGCAGCGGGCAGAACCAGACCGGCTCCATGCCGACCTCTGCTGCGAAGACGTCCATGAACTCGGCCAGCCGCCCCACCGGCACCTCGACGTCCTGTACGACGTCCTCGCGCGGCGGCAGGCCCTTGCGCAGGTCCAACCGGGTCTTCCACCGGTGCTTCTTCTCGAACGCCACCAGCTTCCAGTAGACGTCGCTGCGCAGGTAGCGGCGCGGGATCCACCGCCGGTAGCGCGGGTTCTGCACGCCGAAGGCGCGCGAGCACCAGAACCAGTCGGTGTCCCAGCGCCAGAGGTAGTCCTTGACGGTCAGGGCGTCGGTCTCGCGGCTCTGGATCGAGCGGTAGTAGATGTCCATGCCGCCGTAGTCACTGACGCGCTCGGCTGAGCTGGCCCAGGTGCCCAAGGTGACGTAGACCTCGGTCGGCGAGAACCACGTGCCGTCGACGAAGTCGGCCTCCCGGTTGCTGCAGACCCGAGCCATGACATCGGCGGCCTCGGCTGTGCTGTTGCAGCGGACGTGCTTGAGGGCAACGTACGGCGACACCGGCTCGAGCTCGATGCGCAACCGCAGGGCGTAGCCGAGGGTGCCGTAGGAGTTGGGGAAGCCGTGGAACAGGTCGGAGTTCTCGGTGCGGGAGCAGGTGACGATGCGCCCGTCGCCGGTCAGGACGTCCATCTCGACCACGGACTCGTGCGGCATGCCGTTGCGGAAGCTGGAGGACTCGATCCCGAGACCGGTGACGGCGCCGCCGAGGGTGATGGTGCGCAGCTGCGGGACGACGAGCGGCATCAGCCCATAGGGCAGCGTCGCGTCGACGAGGTCCTCATATGTGGTCATACCGAGCACGTCCGCCGTGCGCGCCTCGGTGTCGACGCTCAGGACCCCTGAGAAGCCGGAGACGTCGAGGCGCGGTGCGGTCGTCGCGGCGCGCGTGCGGAACAGGTTGGACGTGCGCTTGCCCAGGCGAACCGGGGCGCCCGCAGGCAGGGCGGAGTACTGCTCGCGCAGCTGAGCCACCAGTGCGTCGTACAAGCCCGACCCCCTTCGACGCGCAACACCCTAGCCCCGGCCTGTGTCCGGGACGGGCAGTTCGTGCGCATCCGGCCGCTGGTATCAACGCATCATGGCCACCCCGTTCGTCCACGCGATCACCGTCGACTGCACCGATGCCGAGGCCATGGCCGGCTTCTGGGCCGCACTCCTCGGTGTGGAGGTGCGCGGCCGGTGGCATGAGTACGTCGGCCTGACGCCGCCCGCCCCGGGCCACCCGCGACTGCTGTTCCAGCAGGTCTCCGGGCCACGTCCCGCGCACCGGACGACGCACGTCGACCTGCACGTCGACGACCTCGAGGAAGCCACTGCCCGCGTCGTGTCCCTGGGTGGTCGCGTCGTCGAGGACCAGGTGCACGACGAGACCCGATGGCGGGTCTGCGCCGACATCGAGGACAACCCGTTCTGCCTTGTGCCGGGCTGATAGACGGTCGGGGTGCGAGGATGCACCCAGGGGGGAACACATGCGCAGAGCGATGGATGACGACGGAGTCGACGACGACCTGACGGTGCTCGAGGCCGCCGTGCACGTCGGCATGTCACCGGCAGCCTTCGCCGCGCTGCTCGACAGAGGGGTCGTGGCGTCGTACCTCGGCCGTGACGGGCGGCACCGCCGGGTCGCGCTCGCGGACCTCGAGGCACACCGCGAGGCCCGTTTCGCGCTGCGCCAGCAGCTCACGCAGCAGGCCAGAGCGAGACGTCACTCGACCTACGGGCCGGAGAGCACCACGGCCGACGTCGTCATCGTCGCCTGAGTGCAGGCCAATAGGCCATGCTGCCGGTATGGGTGATGTCCGCTACGAGGACGACGACAGGCGGCGCTTGGTCCTGCGCCGCTACGCCTTCGACCCGTTGCGGCACGAGCGCCGAGACACCGTTGTTGCCGTCGTAGACAATCGGCGGGAGTTCGAGAGGCTCTTCGACCGGCTCAGCGAAGAGTTGCAGCGGCGGCGGGCGACCGGCGAAGAGGTCGATCCTCGCGAGCACATCAGCGGCACCGTGATGGAGCCGGGGCACCTCGCGCGTGCGGCGAACGGGCATCTGGTGCGTCGGGCCGTCGAGCACGGAGTCTTGCCCGCGCGGCTCCAGTCCCTGGACCTGCCGAGCAACATCGCGCTGTTCCGCTCCGACGAACAGCACTAGCGGCTGTGGGTAGTCGCGTGCCCGACGGGCACATCGCGACGCCCGTTGTCATCGTCGCCTCACCCCGAGGGCACGCGCGGCCGCGGAGATCTGCCGCGCGAGCTCGACGTCGCGATGCGTCAGCGCGTCGATCTCGTGCGTCTTCAGGCGGATGGTCACGTCGGCGTAGCGCAGGTCGACATCAGGGTGGTGGTTGGCAGCGTCACTCAGCCTGCCGATCTCGTCGACCAGGGCGACGCCAGCCGCGAACGACCCGGTCCGGAAGCACACGCAGGCCGCTCCGGAGACCACGTCCCAGTCCGCGACCCCGTCGGCCTCATGGAACTGCTGCGCCGTGATCGGCTCGACCATGACCGCTACTCCCCCGTCTCTCCGTCGACCGCCTCCCGCAGGAGGTCGGCGTGGCCGTTGTGCCGGGCGTACTCCTCGATCATGTGCACGAGGATCCACCGCAGGCTCGGTGCGGAGCCGTCGGGCCAGGTGCGTCGCGCCAGCTGATCAAGGCCCCCGTCGGAAAGCGCTTCCTCGACCAGCGCACGCGAGCTGTCGACGGCGCTCTGCCAGAGCGCGAACAACTCCTCGGGCAAGTCCTGCGCGGCCGAGTGCCACTCCCAGTCGGGATCGCTCTTCCAGTCGACGTCCGCCCACGGAGCCTCGCGGTCCCGGCCGTGCAGCGATCCGCTGAACCAGTGGCTCTCGACGTAGGCCATGTGCTTCAGCAGCCCGCCGAGCGTCATCGACGAGACACCGACGGTCGCTCTCAGCCCGGACGCGTCCAGCCCGGCGCACTTCCAGGCCAGCGTCGCGCGCTGGTAGTCCAAGAAGCCGAGCAGGGTGGCGAGCTCGTCCGCAGCAGGCGGCGGTTCAGGGCGGCCGCGATCGTCAACCAGGGTCTTGGCGCGAATCTAGTGGCGAGGTGTGCCCGCGAATCTCGGGCGAGGTGTGCCCGGGAATCTCGGCGAGGTGTGCCCGCGCCGCACGACGCGATGGCCCTGCGATCGC
>JAVXVI010000351.1:0-8574 GCA_032230005.1 Actinomycetota bacterium
TGCGCGAATTGGCCGCGTCGATCGTCGCGAAGGCCCAACCTGAGGCGACCGTCAAGAACTAACCGAGCGGGCGGCCGGACCCGCGACCCACGTGGCGATGTCTAGACGTGCAACGATGGTCAGACCAGCGCACTTGGACGTCCAGACCCCGCCTCGACGCGCCGCTGAGGCCTCGGCCACCAGGCCGACGGAGTCCGGGGTTCGACGTTGATCAAGCGTCGACCCCGACCGTGGAGAGACGAGGCGATCTTGGCTACAGCTGGAAGGCCAGGAGCCGCTCGCGAGCGCCCATGTGGACGGCCCTGATGACGTCTGCCGATGAGATGAAGTCCGCCCTCGGCGCAGCCGTGAACCGCGCGGAGCCGGGCTTGGCTGCAGCAGATGACCTTTGTCGGAGCTGTGTGGCTCTCCTGGGCGTGGACGGCGCAGCCATCTCCTTGATCCACGAAGGAAAGACGCAGGGGACGTTCGGGTCGAGCGGGCCGACCAGCCGCCGCCTCGATGAGCTGCAGTACACGTTCGGCGAAGGCCCCTGCCTCGATGCGGTACGTGACAGCGCGTCGGTCTTGGTCGCCGACCTCGACGAAGCCGAGGGGCTGCGTTGGCCGGCCTACCGCCCAGCGGTGCTGGGACTGGGCGTGCGGGCTGTGTTCGCCCTGCCAGTGACGGTCGCGGCTTCCTACGTCGGCGTCCTCGACCTCTTCCGGAAGGCGCCAGGGCCACTCACCGATGACCAGCTCACGGGTGCCCTGCTCGCTGCGGAGCTCGCGGCGCTACCGGTGCTTGATCTGATGACCGCAGACGTCGACTGGTCGGCGCTCGGCGACTTCGACGACAGCTGGTCGCAGCTGGCTTCGCTCGAGCGCGTCGAGGTGTACCAAGCCACTGGGATGATCATGGCGCAACTCGACATCGGTCCAGCCGAGGCTCTTGTACGGCTCCGCGCGCGGGCGTTCACCCAGGGTATGACGGCGAGTGAGCTCGCGTGGCAGGTCGTCGAGGGGCGCCTGTCGTTGCAAGGAGACAGGTCGTGGCGGATCCCGCCAGTGGACGGAGGAACGGCGGCATGAACGGCAACAGGGAACGTGGAATCAGTGAGGCGTTCGTGTCTTTGGCGAACGGCCTCGTGGATGGAGCCGATGTCGTAGACCTCCTCAGTGGGCTGACGGCGGATTGTGTACGGCTGCTGGATGTCGCAGCGGCTGGGTTGCTGCTGGCTGATCAGCGCAGGGTTCTGCACGTCGTGGCTGCATCGTCGGAGCGGACCCGCAGCCTGGAGTTGTTCCAGCTCCAACGCGATGAAGGTCCGTGCCTCGACTGCTTCCACAGCGGGGAGCCTGTCACCGTGCCAGATCTCAGCGAGCAGACGGCCCGCTGGCCGCAGTTCGTCGCGGCCGCCCTGCAGGCAGGTTTTGTCTCCGTGCACGCGCTGCCCATGCGGCTGCGGGACAACGTGCTCGGAACGCTAGGGCTGTTCGGCACCAAGGTGGGGTCGCTCGAAGAGGACGACCTGCGACTGGGCCAGGCCCTCGCGCACGTGGCAAGCGTGGCTCTCGTCGCGGAGAAGGCGTCCGCCGACAAGACGATCATCAACGAGCAGCTGCAGAGCGCCCTTAGCAGCCGCGTGATTGTCGAACAGGCAAAGGGGCTGCTCGCTCAGCTCGGCTCGCTGGACATGGACGCGGCTTTCGCGGCGCTGCGCGGCTACGCCCGCGATCACAACCTGCGGCTCAGCGACCTCTCCCACATGCTCGTCTCCCGAGAGCTCCCGGCCACGGACCTGCTCGAGCACGTCTCGGTCAAGGCAACCAGGACGCAGCGAACGAACAACTAGGACAGACGCCTTGTGTCGCGTCAGGGCCGCGCCTGCGGCGGGGGCGTAGTTTCTCGGCGTGCAGGTCGCCATCCCTCGAGAAGTAGGACGGTGTGCGCCTGCTCACGTAGCGCCGTCGATGATCATGTCGCCGACCTGGGGTTTTAGGGAGTCTCTGTGAAAATCGGCGTACCTCGAGAGGTCAAGGACAACGAGTACCGCGTTGCGATCACGCCGGCCGGGGTGAAGGAGCTCGTGTCGCACGGGCACGAGGTCTCGATCGAGAAGGAGGCCGGGACGGGCTCGTCGATCCTCGACGAGGAGTTCGTCGCGGCCGGTGCGACCATCATCGGATCCGCCGACGACGTCTGGGCCGAGGCCGACCTGGTGCTCAAGGTCAAGGAACCGGTCGCGGAGGAGTACCACCGGATGCGGCGCGGCCAGGTGCTGTTCACCTACCTGCACCTCGCGGCGTCCCGTGACTGCACCCAGGCGCTGCTCGAAGCGGGCACCACGGGGGTGGCCTACGAGACCGTCCAGCTGCCGGACCGGTCGTTGCCGCTGCTGGCGCCGATGTCCGAGGTGGCCGGTCGGATGGCACCACAGGTCGGCGCCCACTGTCTCGAGCGGGGCGCCGGCGGGCGCGGTGTCCTGATGGGCGGCGTTTCGGGGGTCTATGCGGCGAAGGTCGTCGTGCTCGGCGCAGGCGTGTCTGGGCTCAACGCGGCGGCCATCGCGCTGGGCATGCAGGCCGAGGTCCTGCTGCTGGACAAGAACGTCGCCAGGCTCCGTGAGGTCGACCGGATCTACCAGGGTCACATGCAGACCGTCACCTCCAACACCTACGAGATCGAGCGGGCTGTCCTCGACGCCGACCTCGTCATCGGTGCGGTGCTGGTTCCCGGGGCGAAGGCGCCGACCCTGGTCACCGACGAGCTCGTCGCCGCGATGAAGCCGGGGGCGGTGCTCGTCGACATCTCCGTCGACCAGGGCGGCTGCTTCGAGTCGACCCGCCCCACGACGCACAGCAACCCGACGTTCGAGGTCAACGGCTGCCTGTTCTACTGCGTGGCCAACATGCCCGGCGCGGTCCCGCACACCTCCACGTACGCCCTCACCAACGTGACGCTGCCCTACGCGGTCGAGATCGCCAACAAGGGCCTGCGAGCTGCGGTGGCCGGCGACGCCTCGCTGGCCCCCGGCGTCAACACGATCGGCGGCAAGGTGGTCTACGCACCCGTCGCGGAGGCCCACGGCCTGGAGCTGGCATCGCTCGACGAGGCGCTCGCCTGAGCGGGAGTACGACGGCGCCGCCGGCCGGCAAGGCGCATCGGGCCGTCCAGGCCTACCTGGACCACCTGGCCGTCGAGCGCGGCCTCGCCGCCAACACGCTCGTGTCGTACCGGCGCGACCTGCGCCGTTACCTGCTGGTCCTGGCCGAGGCGGGGCTCGACGACCTGGCTGCGGTGACTGAGGGTCACGTCGCGGAGTTCCTCGCCCGGTTGCGGGAGGGCGATGCCCTTCACCCGCCGCTGTCGGCGTCGTCGGCCGGCCGGGCCGTCGTCGCCGTACGCGGACTGCACCGCTTCGCCTTCCGGGAGGGCCTGACCGCGGCCGACCCGGCGCGTGAGGTGCGGCCCCCGGTACCCGCCCGGCGCCTGCCGAAGGCGATCTCGGTCGACGAGGTGGAGCGGCTACTGGAGGCGGCGGGCTTCGACCAGACGCCGCTGGCGCTGCGGGACCGCGCCCTGCTCGAGCTGCTGTACGGCACTGGGGCCCGCATCTCAGAGGCCGTCGGGCTCGCGGTCGACGACCTGGACAAGGGGACGGGTCTGGTGCGGCTGGACGGCAAGGGCGGCAAGCAGCGGATGGTGCCGGTCGGGTCCTACGCCCAGCGTGCGGTGGAGGCCTACCTGGTGCGCGGCCGACCGGGACTGGCGGCCGCGGGAACAGGCACCAGTGCGCTCTTCCTGAACGCTCGTGGCGGCCGGCTGTCGCGGCAGAGCGCCTGGAGCGTGCTGCGGGCGGCCGCGGAGAAGGCAGGCCTGACCATGGAGGTCTCGCCGCACACCCTCCGGCACTCGTTCGCGACGCACCTGCTCGACGGCGGGGCCGACGTGCGCGTGGTGCAGGAGCTGCTGGGACACGCGTCCGTGACGACCACGCAGGTCTACACGCTGGTCACGGTCGACCGGCTCCGTGAGGTCTACGCGACCGCGCACCCGCGCGCCCGGGCCTGAGGCTGGTCGCGGTTTCCCACAGGTGAGCCCCCGGTTGTCCACAGCAGGGGAGGGGGCTGTCCACAGACACGCCCGGCGTCGTCCCCAGTTCTGCCACAGCCGTTGTCCGGGCCCGCCGCGCCGCCTATCGTTCCGCGCGACTCGTCGCCAAGGATCTACGACGAGAAGTCACGTTCGCGGTAGGTCGTCAGAGAGGTTTGTCTGGATGTCGACAAAGAGCGCGACGGCGGTCGCTCCTACGCCGCCTGGCACCATTCCGGCCTCCATCGCTGCGGGCGTGGCGGACGGGGTGGGACCCACCGGCCGGCCGGTGCCGAGCTTCCCGGATCCCGCGCCGCTGCAGCGCCACGGCCCGGCCCGCATCCTGGCCCTGTGCAACCAGAAGGGCGGGGTGGGCAAGACGACCAGCACCATCAACCTCGGCGCCGCGCTCGCTGAGTGGGGGCGCCGGGTCCTGCTGGTGGACTTCGACCCGCAAGGCGCCCTCTCCGTCGGTCTCGGCGTGAACCCGCTCCAGCTCGACCGCACCGTCTACAACCTGCTGATGGAGCGGGACGTCGACGTCCACGACGTGATGCTCAAGACCGAGGTTCCCGGCATGGACCTGCTGCCGAGCAACATCGACCTGTCGGCCGCCGAGGTGCAGCTGGTCAACGAGGTCGCCCGGGAGCAGACGCTCGCCCGGGTCCTCAAGCCGGTCCTCGACGACTACGACGTGATCCTCGTGGACTGCCAGCCGTCGCTGGGCCTGCTCACCGTCAACGCCCTCACGGCGGCCGACGGCGTGATCATCCCGCTGGAGTGTGAGTTCTTCGCCCTGCGTGGTGTAGCTCTCCTCATCCAGACCATAGAGAAGATCCGTGAAAGGCTTAACCCTCAACTCGAACTTGAGGGGATTCTCGCAACGATGTACGACGCACGCACCTTGCACGGCCGCGAGGTGCTCGCCCGCGTGGTGGAGGCGTTCGGCGATCGGGTGTTCCACACGGTGATCAACCGGACCGTCCGGTTCCCGGAGACCACGGTCGCGGGCGAGCCGATCACGTCCTACGCCAGCAGCTCCGGCGGCGCCAAGGCCTACCGCGAGCTGGCCAAGGAGGTGCTGGCCCGATGAGCCGGCGGATGTCGCTGCCGGGTGCCGACGAGCTGTTCCGGACGACCGGAACCGGTCCGGGCGCCGCCGACCGGGACGACGACGGTCCGGCCGAGCACCTGCGTGCCGTCGAGCCGGACGAGGGAGCGCCGACCGGTGAGCTCACCGAGGACGCGGAGGCGCGGGTGACTGGGGTGCGGCACACCGCCGTCCACCGCCGCCCCCGTCAGGTGGGGGACCGGCGGCCCAGTGGGCGTGAGCGGCACGACGAGAAGATCACGGTCTACGTCTCCGCCGAGGAGCTCATGGATCTCGAGCGCGCTCGGCTCACGCTGCGCGGCGACCACGGCATGGCCGTGGACCGTGGGCGGATCGTCCGGGAGGCCCTGGCGGTCGTGCTCGCTGACCTCGAGGCCAAGGGCGACGCGGCGATCCTGGTGCGACGCCTGCGCGGCCGCTGAGGTGCTTCTTGCCCTTGGCAACCCGTTGTCGTTCGTCCTGCTGGTGGCGTCGTTCGTGGTGGCCGTGACCGCTCACGGCTGGGCATCAGCGCTGGCAGCCGACCGGGCCGGCGACCGACGCCCGCGTCTGGAGGGGCGCGCCAAGCCCGATCCTCGTCGACATGTCGACCCCTTCGGCGCCGTCGCCGGCGCGATCGCGGGCTTCGGCTGGGCCCGGCCCCTGGAGCCGGCCGGGCCCCGTCAGCGCCGCGGCCAGCTGCTCGCCTCGTGCCTGTCAGGGTCGGCGGTGAACCTTCTGCTGGCGGCTGCTGCGCTTGTGGGGTTCCGGCTCCTGTCCGGGCAGGGGATCGCGACGGTGTCCGCGACCCAGCTCCAGCACGGCGTCACGGGCGCATCGACGGCGGAACGGGCCGCGTTCCTGTTCGGGTTGATGAATGCCTATGTCGCTATTCTGAGCCTGGTTCCGCTGCCGCCGCTGGACGGGGGGCGACTGCTGTTCGGGCTTGCTCCGCGGACGGCCGGCTGGCAGAAGGCGGAGTACCACCTGGTCGAGCAGAACGTCGGCATCGTGGTCCTGCTCGTGCTCCTGCTGCTGCCGCTGGGCGGGCCGCAGGCAGTGCTGCCGGCCATCCTCGACACGGTGGTGAGCCCGCTGGTGCGGCTCGTGACCGGTGGCTGACCGGGTGAGTGCTGTCGACGAGCCCGGCGCAGGAGGGCCGGCGGCCTTCCAGGTCCATCTCGACGTGTTCGAGGGGCCCTTCGACCTGCTGCTGGGGCTCATCGCCAAGCACCAGCTCGATGTCACCGAGGTCGCGCTGTCCAGGGTCACCGACGAGTTCATCGCGCACATCCGCGCCGCCGGAACGGAGTGGGACCTGGGTCAGGCGACCGAGTTCCTCGTGGTCGCCGCGACACTGCTGGACCTCAAGGCGGCGCGGCTGCTGCCCTCGGCCGAGGTCGAGGACGAAGAAGACCTCGCGCTCCTCGAGGCACGTGACCTGCTGTTCGCCCGGCTGCTGCAGTACCGCGCCTACAAGCAGGCGGCCGCCCATCTGGCCGGGCTGCTCGCTGCCGAGTCGCACCGGTACCCCCGCCAGGTGCAGCTCGAGCCCCGGTTCGCGGGCCTCCTCCCCGAGGTCCTCCTCGGTCTCGGCCCCCAGGAGTTCGCGGCCATGGCCGCCCGGGCGCTGACGCCGAGGGCCGAGCCCACGGTCGCCGTCGACCATGCCCACGGTGGTGCGGTCAGCGTGCGTGAGCAGACCGCGCTGCTGCGGGCGCGCCTCCAGCGCAGCGGCGGCGGCTCGTTCCGGGCTCTGACGGGAGACTGCAACGGCACCCTCGAGGTCGTCGCGCGGTTCCTGGGCCTCCTCGAGCTGTACCGCGAGGGTCTGGTGGCCTTCGAGCAGGCAGAGGCCCTGGGCGAGCTGCACGTCCGGTGGACCGGCGGCAGCGAGCCGGCAGCGGAGGACGCAGAGCTCTCCTCGGCCGGTGCCGAGTGGGACGAGGACGGCGGCGCCGCGCCGCCGGAGGACACGGAAGGGTCGGCATGACGGAACCAGAAGGCCCGGACGGGGCCCCCAGCGGGCCCGCGGAAGGGGTGGCAGGGACCTTCGGGACCGGCGAGGAGGCTGACATAACGGCGCCCAGGTACGACGGGGCCCCAGTGTCAGCGGGGGAGGACCCCGCTGGCGACACGGCGGCTGGTGCTTCGCGCTCTTCGGGTGCACCCGCGGTAGCGGACGGACTGCGAGCGCTCGATCCGGCCGCGCTGCCGCCGCTGCGGGCCGCGCTGGAGGCGGTCCTGCTCGTCACGGACGAGCCCGTGCCCGCAGTGACGCTGGCCCAGGTCACTGAGCGACCGACGGACGAGGTGGAGACCACCCTGCTGCAGCTGGCGCAGGACTACCGCGACGGCGACAGGGGCTTCGAGCTGCGCAACGTCGCCGGCGGCTGGCGGCTCTACACCCGGCCGGACTGCGCCCCCTACGTCGAGCGCTTCGTCCTCGACGGCCAGTCCGCCCGGCTGACGCAGGCGGCGCTGGAGACGCTTGCCGTGATCGCCTACCGCCAGCCGGTCACCCGGTCACGCGTGAGTGCCGTGCGCGGCGTCAACGTCGACGGCGTCGTGCGGACGCTGCTGGCCCGCGGCTTGATCACGGAGTCAGGCCAGGATGAGGACACCGGCGGCGTGCTGTACCGCACCACGCCGATGCTCCTGGAGCGCCTCGGACTGCAGTCCCTGGAGGAGCTACCGTCCCTGGCTCCGCTACTACCCGAGTTGGATGACCTTGATACCGCCCAACCATCTACCTGAGGTTCAGATGACTGATGAGCAAGGCGTCCGCCTACAGAAGGTGATGGCCGCGGCCGGCGTGGGCTCGCGGCGTGCCTGCGAAGAGCTCATCGAGAAGGGCCGTGTCTCCGTCGACGGCGTCATCGTGCGCGAGCAGGGCATGCGGGTGGACCCCGACGTCGCAGTGGTGCGCGTCGACGACATGCGCATCAACACGATCGCGGGCCGCGCGTACCTGGCGCTGAACAAGCCGCGCGGCATGGTGACCGCCATGGCGGATCCCCAGGGCCGCCCCACCGTCGGTGACCTCGTGGAGCAGCGCACCGACCGGGTCTTCCATGTCGGGCGCCTCGACGCCGAGACCGAGGGGCTGCTGCTCCTCACGAACGACGGGGAGCTGTCCCACCGGCTGACCCATCCCAGCTTCGAGGTGCCCAAGACGTACCTGGCGGAGGTCCTGGGGCCGGTGGCGCGCGATGTCGGCCGCCGGCTCAAGGCAGGAGTGGAGCTCGAGGACGGCATCGCGCGGGTCGACGAGTTCCGGTTGGTGAGCTCCTCCGGGAACCGCGTCATGCTCGAGCTCGTCCTGCACGACGGCCGCAAGCGTGTGGTCCGCAGGCTCCTGGACGAGGTCGGGCATCCCGTCCAGCGCCTCGTGCGCACCGCAGTCGGGC
>JAVXVI010000352.1:0-4144 GCA_032230005.1 Actinomycetota bacterium
CGACGTTCGGGCTGCTCGTCACGTCGTTCCGTCCGGTCAAGGACATCGACGACAACGGCTGGTGGAACATCGTCAGCCACCCGGCGTTCACCCTCGACAACTACCACCAGGCCCTCAGCTCCGGCGGTCTCGGCACCAACTTCATCAACTCGGCCATCATCACGATCCCTGCGGTGCTGATCCCGATCTCGCTGGCCGCGCTGGCCGCCTACGCCTTCGCCTGGATCGACTTCAAGGGCCGCAACCTGCTGTTCGTCTCGGTCTTCGCGCTGCAGATCGTGCCCATCCAGGTGACGCTGATCCCGCTGCTTTCGCTGTACGTGAAGCTGCACCTCAACGGCACCTTCTGGACCATCTGGCTGTCGCACACGATGTTCGGCCTGCCGCTCGCGATCTTCCTGCTGCACAACTTCATGAAGGAGATCCCGCGCGAGCTGATCGAGGCCGCCCGCATGGACGGCGCGGGCCACGTGCAGATCTTCTTCCAGGTGCTCATGCCGCTGCTCACGCCGGCGCTGGCCGCCTTCGGCATCTTCCAGTTCCTCTGGGTCTGGAACGACCTGCTGGTGGCGCTGACGTTCGCCGGCGGCACCCCCGACCTGGCGCCGCTGACCGTGTCGCTGGCCAACCTCAGCGGGACGCAGGGGACCGCGTGGCAACTGCTGTCGGCAGGTGCCTTCATCTCTATCGCGATCCCGCTGGCCGTCTTCCTGTCGCTGCAGCGGTTCTTCGTCCGCGGCCTGCTCGCAGGTGGTCTCAAGGGCTGACGCCCTAGCCGCCGACCCGCACCGTCGGGTAGACCCCGCCGGCGAACACCGCTTCGACTCTGCGGTCGAGGTGCGCGCTCGCAGCTCGCAGGAAGGCCGCGCGGGTGCGCGCCATCGCGCTCTCGAGGTCCGGGTGCGGGTCGAAGAGCACGTCGGCGTTGTCGGTCGCGACCTGCAGGTAGTGCAGCCGTGCGTCGAGGTAGGCGACCAGGCGGGTGCGGGCCCGCGTCGCATCGCCGTGCCACGACAGGATGCGCACCCCGGCGGCGGCCGCGCGCTCCCGCCGGATCGCGGCGACCTGGGCGCGGGCGCTGTCCTGCACCAGCTTGAGCAGGCTCTGGTGCGTGGCGGGGTCCAGTCCGGCGGCGTACAGCAACGGCTGCGTGTAGGTGACGGTCGACGCGATCCGCGCGTCGGTGTCGGCGATGGTGTCCTGCGCCGACGCAGCTCGGGTGAGCAGCCGCGAGATCTCGGAGCTGCGTACTGCCGTGTTGACACGGACCGCACCGAGGACGAGGAGTACGACGGCGACGGTCGCGACCGCCGGCCAGCGCCGCAGCGGCCGCTCGCGACCGGAGTCGAGCACCTCCGCGGTCGCCGCCATGACAGCAGCATCCTCCGCCTCGGTTGATCAGCGAGATCTGAACGGGAGTTTCCGCTGGGAAATCCCGCGTCAGGTCTCGGTGATCAGCGGGAGGAGGCGGCGAGCTGCGCGAGGTAGCGGTAGGAGCGCTTCGGGATCCGGCGCAGCGTCCCTGGCTCCACCTCGACGATCCCGAACTTCTTCGTGTAGCCCTCGGCCCACTCGAAGTTGTCGAGCAAGGTCCATGCGATGTAGGCGCGGATGTCGGCGCCCGCGGCCTGCGCAGCCCTGGTGGCGGCGAGGTGGTCGCGCAGGTAGGCCACCCGGTCCTCGTCATCGACGGCGCCGTCACCCGCGCGGGTTTCGTCGGCGTACGCCGCTCCGTTCTCGGTCACCATCAGCGGCAGTCTCGTCTTCTCCCACGTCGTCACGAGTGCCTCGGTGAGGCCGCGTGGCTCGACCTCCCAGCCCATCTCCGTCATGGGGGCGCGCGGCTCGAAGCGCAGGGCCGGGCCGCCGGGATAGGCGTGCGGTGACTGCACCCGCTCCGACCCGCCGGCGCCGGTGGCGATGCGGAACGGCGTGTAGTAGTTGATGCCGATCCAGGCCGCGCTGCCCACGATGGCGGCGAGGTCACCGTCCTGCACCAGGGCACCGTCCTGCAGCGCCGGCAGGACCTTCGGGTAGGCGCCGTCGACGAGCGCGCCGAGCCAGATGCCGTTCTGGATCGCATCGACGTGCTGCACCGCGTCTGCCGCGTCGTCATCCTCGGGCCACACCGGCGCCAGGTTCAGCACGACCCCGACCTGCGCATCCGGGGCCGCGGCGCGGACGGCTTGCGCGCCAAGGGCGTGCGCGAGCAGCAGGTGGTGCGCCGCCGCGAAAGCTGCATCGGGCTCGCGCCGGCCCGGGGCGTGCACCCCCGCGGCGTAGCCGAGGAACGCGCTGCACCACGGCTCGTTGAGGGTCGCCCACCACGCGACCCGGTCACCCAGCCGCGCGGCCACGACGGCGGCGTAGTCGGCGAACCGGTGGGCGGTGTCACGGGCCGGCCAGCCTCCCGCGTCCTCGAGGGGCTGCGGCAGGTCCCAGTGGTAGAGCGTCGGGAGGGGGCGCAGCCCGCGGGCGAGGCAGCCGTCCACGACGCGGTCGTAGTAGTCGATCCCGGCGCTGTTGACGGCGCCGGAGCCGGTCGGCTGCACCCGCGGCCAGGCGATGGAGAACCGGTAGATGTCGACGCCGAGGTCGCGCACCAGGTCGAGGTCCTCGTCGGTGCGCTCGTACGACCCGCAGGCGACATCACCGTCGGACCCGTCGACGATCGCGCCCGGCCGCGCGCAGAAGGTGTCCCAGATCGACGGACCGCGGCCGTCAGCGGTCGCCGCGCCCTCGATCTGGAACGACGCGGTTGCGACGCCGAGCAGGAGGGCGCTGCCGTCGAGCTGTCGGGGTGTCGTCACGCGACCACCCTAGAAGCGGCGATGTCACCCGACTGCACCAACAGTCCGGCTGCCGCGGTGCCGACCTCTCCGACGTGAGGACCATCCTGCTCCTGCTCACCCTCTGGGGGAGCTTCTCCGTCGGCGCGATGCGCCGATGGCGGCAGGACCGCGCCGTGGGCCGCCGGGATGACCAGCTGAGGGCGCTGCTGGCAGGCATCGTCGTACCGGCACCCCGCAAGGCCACCGACGACGCACCGTCACGCGTCAACGCGGACTGAGCGCCTTCCTCCGCTTTTCGCCCTCGGCGGCAGGGGTCCGTTCTTCCCATGGCTGTGCTCCGCGGTCAGGACGAGGCTGCCTGTCGTCGTCAACCTGAGGAGCTACGCATGGCGCACTACCTGATCGAGGTCGGCTACACGCCCGAGGCGTGGAGCGCCCAGATCGACACCCACGCCAACGTCGTCGAGCGGATCACGCCGGCCCTGGAGGCCTGCGGCGGGAAGATCGAGAGCATCTACTACGCGTTCGGTGACAACGACCTCGTCGGCATCATGGACTTCAAGAAGCCGGAGGACGCGGCCGCCTTCGGTCTCGCCGTGTCGGCGAGCGGTGCGCTCCGCAGCTACAAGACGACGCCACTGCTGACTGTCGCGCAGGGCATCGCATCCATGGAGAAGGCCGCCACGGTCCGCAAGGCCTACACCGCCCCGCTGACCATCTCGCTGGTCAAGCAACCGGTCGGCAGCAAGTAGCTCAGGCCTGCAGCTCTCGTCCGATCCAGCGGACGATCACGTCGACGACGTCGCTGACCTCGTCGTCGGTCAGCGCCGTACCCTTGGCGATGCCGTGCCACTTCGACAGACAGGTGCGGCAGCACGTCGCCGTCGCGTGCTGCGCGACGAAGACCGGATGACCGCGGTACGGCGTCTGCTTGCCGTCCTTCCTGGGCTCGGCCGGCCCGACCCGCTCCCGGATCAGCTGCTCGGCGTGCCGGCGGATCGTCGCCGATCCGCGTAGCTCGGCGATCGAGCGATCGCGGCCGCGCAGGTGGAAGCGCGCCCGGAACGGCTGCTTCGCCAGCAGCTCGATCCGCCGGTCGACCTCGGCCACCTCCACCCGTCCATGGTCACCCACGGACGGGTGGAGCCGCGTTAGTGGACCTGGGTGGGGCGGTCGTCGCTGATGCCCTCGGCGTTCTGGGTGTCTGCGCCGGTGAAGGTGAAGAAGACGAAGCGTCCGCTGCCGGAGAACGTCCGGTGGATCGTGTAGCGGCCGGCGGAGTCGGCGCGGGCCCGCGCGGTGAGGATCGGGTCGCCGGAGCCGGTGTCGCGGTAGAGGTTGACCATGAGGGT
>JAVXVI010000353.1:0-13740 GCA_032230005.1 Actinomycetota bacterium
GTCAAGCTCGCCAGCGAGCTGCAGAAGCGGCAGACCGGCCGCACGGTCTACATCCTCGACGAGCCCACCACCGGCCTGCACTTCGAGGACATCAACAAGCTGCTCGGGGTTCTCGGCCGGCTGGTCGACCAGGGCAACTCGGTGATCGTCATCGAGCACAACCTCGACGTGATCAAGACGGCCGACTGGATCGTGGACATGGGCCCCGAGGGCGGGTCCGGCGGCGGGCTGGTCGTCGCGGAGGGGACGCCGGAGGAGGTGGCCGAGGTCGACGCCTCGCACACGGGCCGGTTCCTCAAGGAGGTCCTTGCCGGCCGCGGGCGGTTCCCGGCTCCCGCGGGTGAGCCGGCCCCGGCCCGGAAGGGCACGGTCCGCAAGGCCGCTCCCAAGGCCGCTCCCAAGGCCGCAAAAGCCTCCGCCAAGGTGGCGGCAGCCAAGGCGCCGCGGCCCAAGAAGGTCACCGCCCGCCGCTGAGAACCCCCGCCGCAACGCGCCCGCTCGGTTACCGTTCGTGCTCAGTCCCGCTGCCTCGAGAGGCCCCGGCATGACCCGCTCCACGCTGCGCTCCACCGTCCTGACGGGCGCCTTGGCGCTCTCGCTGCTCGTCCCGCTCGGTGGCTCGGCCCTCGCTGACCCCTCGCCGTCACCGTCGCCGGATCCGTCCGCCTCCCCGGCGCCGACTCCGTCCGGCGCGCCCCTGGCCACGACGCTGACCCTGTCCCGGTCCGCCGGGACCGTGACGTACGGCGGCCTGCTGACCCTGACGGGATCACTGACCCGCAGCGACGGCTCAGCGGTCGTTGACGGTGCCGTCCAGGTGCTGTCGCGGACGGCCGGGCAGTCCGCCAACGTGGTCCTGGCCACGGTCCGCACCGATTCCGCCGGGCGGCTCAGCAGCAGCACGACGCCACGCACGACCTCGGAGTACCAGCTCCGCTACGGCGGCGACTCCGTCAGCGCGCCCGCCCTCAGCAACAAGACCTTGGTCGCTCTGCAGCCGCGCATCAACGGTGCCTTCACGCCGGCCGGCATCAAGCTCGGTCAGACGTCCGTGCTGCGCGGCACGGTCACCCCCGCCTACTCGGGCACCCGGCTCGCCGTCCGGCGCCGGCTCGCCGACGGCAGCTGGCAGAACGCCGCCGCCGTGGGCATCGACGGCAGCGGCCACTACTCGTGGTCGGTCAAGCCCGGAGTCGTCGGCCGCTACGTCTTCTCGGTCCTTCTGCCGGCCCGGCCCGCCTACCTCCAGGCCGGCACTGCACCCATGGCCGTGCAGGTCGATCCGCGGGACCTGCGGCAGGGCGACAGGGGCAGCGACGTGCTGACCCTGGAGAAGCGGCTGGCTGCGCAGAAGGCGGACGTCGGTGCTGTCGACGGCGTCTTCGACTACGACCTCGCGCACGCCGTACTGGCCTTCCAGAAGTCCCAGGGCATCGCCAGGACGTCGGTGTACGACGGGGCCACCCGCGTCCGGCTCGGTGCTCCCGTCGCAGTGCGGCTACGCAACCCGGCAGCTGGCCGGGCGATCGAGATCGACCTGCGCAAGCAGGTCCTCTACCTCTCCGAGGGCGGCCTGCTTCGTCGCATCCTCGACGTGTCGACGGGGAGCGGGAAGCTGTACGAGCAGGACGGTGTCACGCACCGCGCGACCACCCCGCTGGGCAGCTTCGCCATTCAGCGCAAGATCAACGACCCCAACCACAAGAGCCCGCTCGGCATCCTCTACCGGCCGGCGTTCTTCTACCAGGGCTGGGCGATCCACGGCAGCAGCAGCGTGCCCGCCTTCCCGGCGAGCCACGGCTGCGTCCGCATCACCGATCCCGCGATGGACCGGCTCTACGACCTGCTGACCATCGGCACTCCGGTGACCGTGTACTCCGGTTGAGAGATCGCTGACACGCGACTCGACTGAAACACCCCTGGCACCGGGCTCGGGATGGTCAACTGCAGCCATCAGCGTCGAGAGCTCGGAGATCGCATGCATCGCAGGTTGCCCGTTGCCGTCCTGGCGGTGGCTCTTCTCACCGGCGGCGGCGTTGTCGCCGCCGTCCCCGCCGTCGCTGCCGGCCCGGTGTCGTTGCGCTCCGGGACCACGCCCGATACCCGGCCGTTCCCGGACAATGCGTTCAGCGTGGCGGACTCGACGCAGGTCACGGGTCGCCGGGTCGCACTGCCCACGGCCGGTTGCGCGACGACCGGTCAGTCGCTCTGCGACGACCTCGTCCTCGTCAACCAGCTGGACGGCTTCGACATCCGGCCGCGTGTGACGCTGCCCTTCACGGGCGTGGTCGACCTCACCACCATCACGCCGACCAGTGTGCGCATCGACGGCCCCGGCGGCTTCTCGACCGGACTCGTGCAGATCTCGCAGGACCGGACCAGCGGCACCGTGTCCGGCTACCCGGATCGCACCCTCGGCCAGGACACGACCTACACCCTCGTCGTCGGGTCCGGCATCAAGGCTGCTGACGGCTCGGCCGTCACCGGCACCGGCCGCAGCACCAGCTTCACGACGATGACCACGACCGGCGTCCTCGACAAGGTCCGTGCGGCACTCGACGCGGGCACGGCCTACACCGACGCAGGCATCCCGGCAACAGACCGCAGCCTGCGCCTGACAGAGGCCAACGGCGGTGGCCGCTCGGTCTTCGCCGCGAGCGCCGTCCAGAACATCGCGAAGACCGACCAGGTCGCCGTCGACCCGAAGGCAGCCGGCGCGTTCGTGACGACCAATGTCGTCAACAGCGCGAAGACGTTCTCCTACTACGGCTTCGGCTCGATCGTCTCGCCGCAGTACGTCGACCAGGACGCGTACATCCCCAACGTCGCGACGACGAAGACGCCTGCGCCGATCTCGAGCGCGCGGCTCGGCGTGACGATGGTGTCTCCCGCCCCCAGCGCCACCTGCATCCAGCCGGTGATCTTCGGGCACGGCTACGGCGACAACAAGTTCAACCTGTTCCGCGCCGCCGACACCCTGGGCACGAGCAACCTCGCCGTCTTCTCCACCGATGTGCTGGGCCACGGCTTCGGCCCCCAGTCGACCTGGACCGTGACGACCTCCGCCACGTCCACCACCGGCATCGCCTACGGCCGGGGCAAGGACTTCGACGGCGACGGCAAGATCGGCGCTTCCGAGGGCTCGACCCCGTCGCCGCGCATCCGCTTCAACGCCGACGGCTCCTTCGCCGGCGTCGACCCCTCGCCGAAGACCGCGGCGAGCCTGCGCGACAGCCTCACGCAGACCGCGATCGACGAGATGGCCCTCGTTCGCGTCCTCGAGAAGGGCGTCGACGTCGACGGTGACGGCACCATCGACACCTGCACCGCCGCGCAGTCCAAGGTCGCGTACTACGGGCAGAGCTGGGGTGGCATGTACGGCGCGCTCCTGCTCGGCTCCGACCCGCACGTGCAGTACGGCGTGCTCAACGTCCCGGGATCCCCGGTCGCGGACATCGCTCGTCTCGGCAGCTTCCGCTCCCTGCTCGCCCAGGTGCTGCAGTTCGACAAGCCGAACCTGCTCAACGGCGGCCCGGGCCTGAACGGCTTCACCGAGGACATCCCGCTTCGCCTCGACCCGAAGAAGGACGGCGTGGTGCAAGGCGCCGTCCCGCTGCAGGAGGAGCTCGCCCGCGTCGAGTGGGTCGGCCGCGGTGGCAGCCCTGACGCCTACGCGGCACTGCTGAAGCCCAGCACCACCAAGAACGTCATCGTTCAGGTCGCCTACGGAGACGGCACGGTGCCGAACCCCAACAACAACGAGCTGCTCCGGGCAGGGGACCTGTACGGCAAGACCTGGGTCTACCGGGCCGACCGGTCGGCGACACCGACGGCCAACCCGCACGCCTTCCTGACCGACGTCGCCTCGCCTGCGCACTTCGAGGGCCAGGAGCAGATCCGTCGCTTCATCGCCTCGAAGGGCGCCGACGAGCGCGATCCGGACGGCAGCAAGCCGAACTGGGAGCCGGCGACATCCACGCCGGTCGTCTCCAGCGACCCGACTGCGACGACGTCGGCCCCGACCGCCGACTACAAGACCACGCTCGACTGCCTGCACTTCCCGGACCCGCAGACGGGCCAGGACCAGACGCGGACGGCGCCGGCAACGGAGTGCACCGACCGCAGTGCGCAGGTCGTGAAGGCCGCGGCCGCCCCGGCGACGCGCTACGTCGCGCTTCCTGCGGCGCAACGCGTCCTCGACAGTCGCAGCGGTCTGGGCACGAGCAAGGGCAAGAAGACCGGTCGTTTCACCGCTGACCTCGGTGCGGTGATCACCGACGCCGCCGCGAGCGCCGCGGTGCTGAACGTGACGGTCCTCAACGCCGCGAAGGGCGGCTACGTGTCGGTGTTCCCCGAGGGCAGCCCGACGCCGTCGACGAGCAACATCAACGTGCTCGCCGCCGTACCCGGCTCGTTGGCCAACACCCAGGCCAACGAGGTCGTGACCCGCCTCTCGCAGCACCGCAGGGCCGACGTGTTCGTCGCCACCACTGCCGACGTCGTCATCGACGTCGTCGGCTACTTCACACCCACCGCAGGCAACGGCGCCGGCCGGGTCGCGACCGTCCAGCCGCAGCGCGTGCTGGACACCCGCGAGACGTCGACGCCGGTCCGCTCCGGCGAGGTCGTCGTCGACCTGAGCGGTACGACCGCGGCAACCGCCACCGTCGCGATCCTCAACGTCACCGTCACGCGACCGGACCACCGCGGCTACGTGGTCGCCTTCCCGACCGGCTCGGCTCGTCCGTTGACGTCCAACGTCAACTTCGAGAAGGGCCAGACCCAGGCCAACCAGGTGACGGTCCGCGTCGGCACCGGCGGCAAGGTGTCGCTCGGCATCGTCGACGGCGTCAACACCGCGTTGGTCGTCGACCTCGTCGGCAAGGTGGTCCCGACCACCGACAGCACCGGTCGTGACTTCACGGCGCTCGAGCAGCCGCGGCGTCTGATCGACACCCGCAACGGCACCGGGTTGCCGGCCGGCGTGAAACGCGGCGCGACGACGTTCACGCTGCCGGCCGACCTGCCCGCAGGCATCGTCGGCGTGCTGCTCAACGTGACATCGACCGGCGGCACCGCAGCCGGCGTCGTCACGGTCTATCCGGCGGGCACGACCCGTCCGGTGACGTCCAACGTCAACTTCATCCGCGGCGTCGACCAGGCCAACGAGGTGCTGACGGGCGTGAGCTCGGACCACAAGGTGGTCTTCGAGGTCAGCGGCGGCGGGTCTCCGGGCACGCAGCTGGTCGTCGACATGGTCGGCTACCTGACGCCGTAGGCCGGAGCGAGCTGAACCGGCGGCCGGTCCTCCCGAGCGGGAGGGCCGGCCGCTTCGTCGTGTCCCCGGGAGTCATTCCCCAAGAAGTCGAGCGAGCAGGGCCTCGATGGCCGCCGAGCTGCGCTCCTCACCGCTGGCGACCACAACCTCAGTCCGGTCCAGGAACCCCAGCACCAGGGGGCGGGGCACCGAGACGCAGGCTGCCCGGCCGGGTCGCTCCAGCTCGAACCAGACGCGGTCGAGCTGCGCATCCGGCCGGATCCGCACGTCGCCGTCACCGGTGGGTTCCTCCAGCCCGTAGCGGAGGAAGTCGCGCAGGATCACCCACTCGCCGCGCGGCAGGCTCGGGTGATCCGGCTGTGCCGTCAGGGTCAGGCTCACCGCCAGCGGGTCATCCGGCCGCCAGCTCAGCCGGAGCACGGTCATCAGGCCGCGGCCGGTGAGCCGCCCGTCGTCGAGGACGTGCTCAGCCGCGACCTCGTCCTGGACCACCCTTCGAGGCTGTCACTGACCTTGTCGCGACCGTCACCCGGGTCCTCGGCGGACGTAGGCTGGAGCCCGTGGCAGACCCGTCGACGTACCGGCCGGCGGCGGGCACGATCCCCGTCCAGCCGGGGGTCTACCGGTTCCGCGACGACCGCGGCCGGGTGGTCTACGTCGGCAAGGCCAAGAGCCTGCGCAGCAGGCTCTCGTCGTACTTCCAAGACGTCCATAACCTGCACCCGCGCACCCGGCAGATGGTCACGACGGCGAGCTCGGTCGAGTGGACCGTGGTCACGACCGAGGTCGAGGCGCTGCAGCTGGAGTACAGCTGGATCAAGGAGTTCGACCCGCGCTTCAACGTCCGCTACCGCGACGACAAGAGCTACCCGTCGCTGGCCGTGACGCTGTACGAGGACTACCCCCGTCTGCAGGTGATGCGGGGACCGAAGAAGAAGGGCGTCCGGTACTTCGGGCCCTACGCCCACGCGTGGGCCATCCGCGAGACCCTCGACCTGCTGCTGCGGGTCTTCCCGGCGAGGACCTGCAGCGCCGGGGTCTTCAAGCGGGCCGGGCAGATCGGCCGGCCGTGCCTGCTCGGCTACATCGGCAAGTGCTCAGCGCCCTGCGTGGGAAGGGTCTCCGTCGAGGAGCACCGGGAGATCGTCAACGACTTCTGCGACTTCATGGCCGGCTCCACCGGCCGCTACCTCAAGCGGCTCGAGAAGGAGATGGCCGACGCCGCGAAGGCGCAGGAGTACGAACGCGCGGCGCGGCTGCGCGACGACATCGGTGCGCTCCGCAGAGCGGTCGAGAAGCAGACCGTGGTGCTCGGCGACGGGACCGACGCCGACGTCATCGCGGTGGCCGAGGACCAGCTGGAGGCGGCCATCCAGGTCTTCTACGTCCGCGGCGGCCGGGTCCGCGGTCAGCGCGGCTTCGTGGTCGACAAGGTGGAAGACCTGACGACCGGCGAGGTGATCGGCCAGTTCCTCGTGCAGGCGTACGGCGAGGACGAGCCCGATCCCGAAGAGCCGGTGGACCGGCGCATGGAGGCCGGCAACGGCGTCGTCACCGGTGATGCCGGCGACGTCCCGCGCGAGGTCCTGGTGCCCGTGCTGCCGCCGGACGCCGAGGCCATCAGCCAGTGGCTCTGCACCCTGCGGGGGACCAACGTCGTGCTGCGGGTGCCGCAGCGAGGGGACAAGAAGGCGCTCCTCGAGACGGTCGAGCGCAACGCCAAGCACGCGTTCGCGCTGCACAAGACCAAGCGGGCCAGTGACCTGACCGCCCGGTCGAAGGCGCTCGCCGAGATCCAGGACGCACTCGGGCTGGCCGAGGCCCCGCTGCGGATCGAGTGCTTCGACGTGTCCAACCTGCAGGGCACGTCGGTCGTCGCGTCGATGGTGGTCTTCGAGGACGGCCTGGCGCGCAAGTCGGAGTACCGCACCTTCGCGGTGAAGGGCGTCGAGGGCCAGGACGACGTCGCGTCGATCCACGAGGTGATCCGTCGCCGGTTCGCCCGCTACGTCGCCGAGCGGATCGCGGAAGGCGAGCTCGACGCCGCCGACGTCGGTGACGACGCCGCCCCGCATTCACCCATCGACCCGGACACCGGCAAGCCGCGCCGCTTCGCCTACCCGCCGCAGCTCGTCGTGGTGGACGGCGGTGCGCCGCAGGTCGCGGCCGCGCAACGGGCCCTCGACGAGCTGGGGATCGACGACGTCGCCCTGTGCGGCCTGGCGAAGCGGCTCGAGGAGGTCTGGCTGCCGGGGGAGGACGCGCCGGTGATCCTGCCGCGCACCAGCGAGGGGCTCTACCTGCTGCAGCGCGTCCGCGACGAGGCCCACCGCTTCGCGATCTCCTTCCACCGCAAGAAGCGATCCAAGTCGATGGTCGAGTCGGCCCTGGACGACATCGCCGGGCTCGGCGAGGGCCGCCGCAAGTCGTTGCTGCGACACTTCGGGTCGCTCAAGCGGCTGAAGGCGGCCAGCGTGGAGGACGTGATGGAGGTGCCGGGTATCGGCCGTCGTACCGCCGAGTCGGTCGTCCTGGCCCTCGCCGGGTCGGCGCCCGAGATGCCTGCGTTCGACCCCGTCACCGGCGAGGTCGTCTCATGACCGAGGCAGCACTTCCGCTCGAGGTGGTCGTCGTGACCGGGCTGTCGGGTGCCGGTCGGTCGACGGCGGCAAAGTGCCTGGAGGACCTCGGGTGGTTCGTCGTCGACAACCTTCCGCCTTCGCTGCTCGCGACCATGGTCGACCTCAGCTCGCGGGCGCAAGGAGCGGTACCCAAGATCGCCGTGGTCGCCGACGTGCGGTCGCGGGCGTTCTCCTCGGACCTGCGGACCGCGATCGACGAGATCGAGCGGCGCGGCGTCCATCCGCGCGTGCTGTTCCTCGAAGCCAGCGACGAGGTTCTCGTACGACGGTTCGAAGGCGTCCGCCGGCCGCACCCCATGCAGGGCGACGGACGCCTGGTCGACGGCATCGCGGCCGAGCGGCTGCTGCTGCGCGATCTGCGGGGAGATGCCGACCTGGTGCTGGACACCTCGCTGCTCAACGTCCACGAGCTGCGCGGCAAGGTGGCCGCGGCCTTCGGGGCGGAGGGCGACGGCGACGCGCTGCAGGTCACCATCTTGTCGTTCGGGTTCAAGTACGGCCTGCCCGTCGACGCCGACCTCGTCGTCGACTGCCGCTTCCTGCCCAACCCGCACTGGGTGCCGGAGCTGCGCCCCAAGACCGGCCGGGACGAGGCGGTCCGTGACTACGTCCTGTCGCAGCCGGGCGCGCAGGAGTTCCTCGACCGCTACGAGGGCGTGCTCGAGCTGGTGACGGCCGGCTACAAGCGGGAGGGCAAGCACTACGCGCTGCTCGCGGTGGGCTGCACCGGCGGCAAGCACCGCAGCGTGGCCATCGCCGAGCAGCTGGCAGCGCGCCTCGCCGCAGCCGGCACCGATGTCACCGTGACGCACCGCGACCTGGGGCGCGAATGAGCAGCCCCGGTCGTACCGGCCCGGAGGTCGGGCCCAAGGTCGTCGCACTCGGTGGCGGCCACGGCCTGGCGGCGTCGTTGCAGGCGTTGCGCCAGGTGACGCCGCACCTGACCGCCGTCGTCACCGTCGCTGACGACGGCGGCTCCAGCGGGCGCCTTCGCGACGAGCTGGACGCGCTGCCGCCCGGCGATCTGCGGATGGCGCTGGCAGCGCTGGCCGGCGACGACGACTGGGGTCAGACCTGGGAGCGCCTGCTGCAGCACCGGTTCGCCGGGGAGGGCCCGCTCGGCGGCCACGCCGTCGGCAACCTGCTGCTGACGGGGCTGGCCCAGTCGACCGGCGACCCGGTGGCCGCGCTGGACCTGGTGGCCCGGCTGCTCGGCTGTGCCGGCCGGGTGCTGCCGATGAGCCCCGTCCCGCTGGAGATCTGCGCGGAGGTGGTCGGCCTCGGGGATGACCCGACGGCCGTGACCGAGGTGGTCGGGCAGGTGGCCGTCGCCACCACACCGGGCCTGGTCGCCGCGGTGCACCTGCGCCCGGAGCAGCCGCCGGCCTGCAAGCAGGCGGTGCAGGCGGTCGAGGACGCGGACTGGATCGTGTTCGGCCCCGGGTCGTGGTTCACGAGCGTGCTGCCGCACCTGCTGGTCCCTGAGCTTTGCGACGCGATCCACCGGACGACGGCCCGGCGCCTCGTCGCCCTGAACCTCGCCCCGCAGGTCGGTGAGACCGACGGCTTCTCGCCGGAGTCCTACCTGGACGTGCTTGCCGCGCACGCCCCTGACCTGCGGATCGACGTCGTCCTCGCAGATGAGCAGATGGTCGTGGA
This sequence comes from Actinomycetota bacterium, assembly GCA_032230005.1. Lineage (GTDB taxonomy): Bacteria > Actinomycetota > Actinomycetes > Mycobacteriales > SCTD01 > RYN-124. The sequence goes on from JAVXVI010000353.1 coordinate 9,580, forward strand.
CACGCGTGGTCTCATGGCAGCAGCGCAGTCCATCGGTGGGCGGCTCGAGCTGGCGCCACTCGCCCTGGGCGATGGCACCCCGCGGCACGACCCACAACGACTGGCCCGTGCGTACGACGCAGTCTTCGGAGGAGTGGCATGGCGATGACGTCCGCCGTCAAGGACGAGCTGTCCCGGCTGAACGTGACCAAGCCCTGCTGCCGCAAGGCCGAGATGGCGGCGCTGCTGCGCTTCGCCGGGGGGCTGCACCTCGTCGCAGGCAAGATCGTCGTGGAGGCCGAGCTCGACACCGGCATCACGGCCCGGCGGCTGCGCAAGGAGGTGGCCGAGGTCTACGGCCACGCCAGCGACGTCCACGTGGTCGCTGCCGGCGGCCTGCGCAAGGGCAACCGCTACGTCGTACGCATCTCCAAGGACGGCGACGGCCTCGCCCGCCAGACCGGCCTCGTCGACGGGCACGGCCGGCCGGTGCGCGGTCTCCCGCCCGCTGTGGTCAGCGGCGCCACCTGCGACGCGGCCGCCGCGTGGCGGGGTGCCTTCCTCGCCCACGGCTCCCTGACGGAGCCCGGTCGCTCGTCCTCGCTCGAGATCACCTGCCCCGGGCCCGAGGCGGCGTTGGCGCTGGTGGGTGCGGCCCGGCGGATCGGCGTGCAGGCCAAGGCCCGCGAGGTCCGCGGCATCGACCGGGTCGTCGTCCGCGACGGCGACGCGATCGGCGTCCTGCTCACCCGGCTCGGTGCGCACGAGAGCGTGCTGGCCTGGGAGGAGCGGCGGATGCGCCGCGAGGTGCGCGCGACCGCCAACCGGCTGGCCAACTTCGACGACGCCAACCTGCGCCGCTCCGCTCGGGCGGCCGTCGCCGCCGGCGCCCGCGTCGAGCGGGCCCTGGAGATCCTCGGCGAGGACGCGCCGGATCACCTGCTGCAGGCCGGCCGCCTCCGGATGAAGCACGCCAACGCATCCCTGGAGGAGCTCGGCGCCCTCGCCGACCCGCCGATGACCAAGGACGCCGTCGCCGGCCGGATCCGCCGGCTGCTGGCCATGGCCGACAAGCGGGCCGCGGACCTGGGCATCCCGGACACCGAGGCCAACGTCACCCCCGAGATGCTCGAAGGCGCCACCTAGCCGATCGACCCGCCCCGCCCCGCCCCGCCCCGCCCCGCCCCGCCCCGCCCACGCCCCGCCCCCCGGCCCGCAAGATGATCACTGCCGGCTCAGCGTCCGGTGCACGCTGCATTTCCGGCAGTGATCGTTTCGTGGCGGTTGTGTGCGCGTGCTGGTCCGTCCACAGATGCTCGGTGGAGGCACGCGGGACCCGGTCCCGGCTCGGATGCTGCTCTGGTGGATCCCTCGGTCGTCGCAGCAGCGCTCGAGCAGGGTGGCGCGGTCGACCTCGCGGCGCTCGGCACGAATCCCCATCGCAGCGCCCGCCGGCACGGTCTGGTGCTGGTCCAGCCGGGCGTCGCTCTCGCCGCAACCCAGCCGGTGGGAGCAAAAGAGCTTATGTACGCCGCTGCCGCGAGTGTCTCCGAGCCTCGAGCGCTGCTGAGCGGTGCAGCGCTCTGGGCACACGGCCAGGGCCCTGTGCCGGACGTCGTCGAGATCGGCGTCGTGTCGACGCGCGGCCTCACTGTTCGGTCACCGGTCGTGCCCCGTCGGCTGGCCCCGGCCACTCTCAATAGGATCGTCGTCCGACGGGGACTTCCCGTCGTACCTCTCGAGATTGCTGTTGTCCAACGCTCCGCCGCTCTCACGGATCAGCAGGTGCTGGTGCTCGTCGAGCGGATCCTTCGGAGCCGAGCCACAACTCCCGGCCGGCTGCGCGCCGCCTGCCGGCGCGGCCTGGCGGGAAGCAGGCCGGTGCGCGCGGCGCTCGGTGTGCTCGACGGCGGCGACCTCGAGCTGCAGAAGCGGCGGCTTCGCGCGGCGCTGGTCGCTGCCGGCCTCGACCAGCTTCGGTCAGAGGTCAGGTTCGTCAGCCGGTCCGGTGCCAGCTGCTACGTCGACCTGCTGCATGAGCCGAGCCGGAAGGCGGTCGAGCTGGACGGCGGCTACCACGATCTCCCCGCGCAGCGGCAGGTCGACCGGCGCAAGGACCGCTGGCTCCGCCGCGACCACGGGATCGAGGTGCTCCGCGTCGCCGACGAGGAGGTACGGCGAGACGTCGCGGCGGTCGTGGCAGAGCTGTTGCCCGAGTTTCGATAACGATCACTGCCGCTGCCCAAGCGTGAACCGGAGGCCCAGCCGGCGGTGATCATCTTGGGGGCGGGACGAAGCGGGGGATCGCGGGCATGCCGCGGGCTGGCCTTCAGGCGTCGGATAGGTTCGTGCGCAAAGGGCCGGCGTACGAGGAGACCGCAACCGTGACCGTTCGTGTGGGCATCAACGGCTTCGGCCGCATCGGCCGCAACTTCTTCCGCGCCGTGCAGGCGTCCGGGGCCGACATCGAGATCGTCGCGGCCAACGACCTCGGCGACGTCGCCACGATGGCGCACCTGCTCAAGTACGACTCGATCCTGGGTCGCTACCCGGCCGAGGTCTCCGTCGGCGACGGCGGCATCCAGGTCGGCGACAAGCTGCTGAAGATCTTCGCCGAGCGCGAGCCGAGCAGCCTGAAGTGGGGCGACGTCGGGGCGGACATCGTCGTGGAGTCGACCGGCTTCTTCACTGACGCGGCGAAGGCCAAGGCGCACCTGGATGGCGGGGCGAAGAAGGTCATCATCTCCGCGCCGGCCACCAACGAGGACGTCACGATCGTCATGGGCGTCAACCACGAGGCCTACGACCCGGCCGCGCACAACGTCATCTCCAACGCGTCCTGCACGACGAACTGCCTCGGCCCCATGGCCAAGGCGATCAACGACGAGTTCGGCATCGTCACCGGTCTCATGACCACGATCCACGCCTACACGCAGGACCAGAACCTGCAGGACGCCCCGCACAAGGACCTGCGGCGGGCGCGTGCCGCGGCCCTCAACCTCGTCCCGACGAGCACCGGCGCCGCGAAGGCGATCGGGCTCGTGCTGCCGGAGCTCAAGGGCAAGCTCGACGGGTTCGCCGTCCGCGTCCCGATCCCGACCGGCTCGGCCACCGACCTCACCGTCGAGCTGGGCCGCGAGGCGACCGCGGAGGAGATCAACGCAGCGGTCAAGGCGGCCGCGGACGGCCCGATGAAGGGCTTCCTGCGCTACAGCACCGACCCGATCGTCTCGAGCGACATCGTGACCGACCCGGCGTCCTGCATCTTCGACGCGCCGCTGACCAAGGTGATCGGCAAGCAGGCGAAGGTCATCGGCTGGTACGACAACGAGTGGGGCTACTCCAACCGCCTCGCCGACCTCATCACCCTCGTGGGCAAGAGCCTGTAGGTGAGAACAGCTACAGACCTGGACGTCGCCGGCAAGCGGGTCCTCGTCCGCAGCGACCTGAACGTCCCGCTCGACGGCACCGAGGTGACCGACGACGGCCGGATCCGGGCCAGCCTGCCGCTGCTGCGCGACCTCATGGCCCGCGGCGCGATCGTGGTCGTCGCCGCGCATCTCGGCCGACCCAAGGGAGCGCCCGACCCGGCCTACTCACTCGCCCCCGTCGCTGCCCGGCTGCAGGAGCTGCTGGAGGCACCTGTGCGGCTGGCCGAGGACGTGGTGGGGGAGTCGGCCCAGGAGGCGGTGCGCGAGAGCGACGCCGACCGCGTCGTGCTGCTCGAGAACGTCCGCTTCGAACCGGGCGAGACCAGCAAGGACGACGCCGAGCGCGGCGCGTTCGCCGACCGGCTCGCCAGCCTCGCCGATCTGTACGTCGACGACGCCTTCGGGGCGGTGCACCGCAAGCACGCAAGCGTGTACGACGTGGCGCAGCGCCTCCCGCACGCCGCCGGCCCGCTGGTGGCGACGGAAGTCGGGGTCCTGCGCCGCCTGACCGAGAAGCCCGCCCGTCCCTACGCCGTCGTCCTGGGCGGCTCGAAGGTGAGCGACAAGCTCAAGGTCATCGAGGCGCTGCTGCCCAAGGTCGACACCCTCCTCGTCGGCGGCGGCATGTGCTTCACCTTCCTCAAGGCCCAAGGGCACGACGTCGGATCCAGCCTGCTCGAGGCCGACCAGGTCGACACCTGCAGGACGTTCCTCGAGACCGGCAAGATCGTGCTTCCCGTCGACGTCGTCG
>JAVXVI010000354.1:0-2520 GCA_032230005.1 Actinomycetota bacterium
CCCGGTGCCGGGGGAGCCCCGGCGCAACAACTAGGCTGCCCCGTCGGACCAGCCGCCAGGAAGGAGACACCAGGTGCTCAACAACTACGTGCCGATCCTGGTGCTCTTCGTGCTCGCCTTCGGCTTCGCGGCCTTCTCTGTCGGTGCTGCCACCTTCACCGGTCCCAAGCGCTACAACCGGGCCAAGTACGACGCCTACGAGTGCGGCATCGAGCCGACACCGCAGCCCATGGGCGGCGGCCGGTTCCCGGTGAAGTTCTACCTGACGGCGATGCTGTTCATCGTCTTCGACATCGAGATCATCTTCCTCTATCCGTGGGCCGTCGCCTTCACCCAGCTCAAGCTGTTCGGCCTCGTCGAGATGGTTCTTTTCATCGCCACGGTGTTCGTCGCGTACGCCTACGTCTGGCGTCGCGGCGGACTGGAGTGGGACTAGACGTGGGGCTCGAGGAGAAGCTGCCCAGCGGCATCCTGCTGTCGACGGTCGAGGGCATCGTCAACTGGTCGCGCAAGTCGTCGCTGTGGCCCGCGACCTTCGGTTTGGCCTGCTGCGCCATCGAGATGATGGCGACCGGCGCCGGCCGCTACGACCTCGCCCGCTTCGGCATGGAGGTCTTCCGGCCGTCGCCGCGGCAGGCCGACCTGATGATCGTGGCGGGTCGCGTCTCGCAGAAGATGGCTCCCGTCGTACGTCAGATCTACGACCAGATGCCCGAGCCCAAGTGGGTCATCGCGATGGGCGTCTGTGCCAGCAGCGGCGGGATGTTCTACAACTACGCGATCGTCCAGGGCGTCGACCACATCGTGCCGGTGGACATGTACCTCCCCGGCTGTCCGCCGCGTCCCGAGATGCTCATGGACGCGATCCTCAAGCTGCACGACAAGATCATGGACGAGCCGCTCGGTGCCAACGCGAAGCGGCGTGAGCGCGAGGGCTACCAGCCGCGCGAGCTGGTCGCGAGCAGCGTCCGCTACACGAAGGAGGGCAAGAAGGCGAGCCGCGCCGCCTACGCCCAGGAGCGGTCCTCATGACGGACTCCACCGACGTCGCCACCGGCGGGCCGACGCCCGAGGGGCGCATGCCCGGCGCCGTCGACATCGGCGTCGGTGCCGACTCCCGCGTCACGTCCGACATGTTCGGCGCGACCTTCGGCGGCGACACCACCGGCTTCGGTGGTCTGGTGCGTCGAGTCGCCTCCGGCGAGAGCACTCCGCGGCCGTACGGCGGCTGGTTCGACGAGACGGTGGATGCGCTCGAAGCGTCGTACGCCGGCTTCGGCCAGGCCGTCACCAGGGTCATCGTCGACCGCGACGAGCTCACCCTGCACGTGGTGCCCGCCAAGGTCGCCGAGGTCGCGCAGGTCATGCGCGACGACGAGAACCTCCGCTTCGAGCTCCTGTCCAACCTCTCGGGCGTCGACTACCCCGCGCAGGCCGAGCGCCTGCACGTCGTCTACAACCTCACGTCGATGACCTACCGCCGCCGGGTGCGGCTCGAGACTGCCGTCACGACCGAGGACCCGCACGTCGCGAGCGTCTGCGCCGTCTACCCGACGGCTGACTTCCACGAGCGCGAGTGCTGGGACATGTTCGGCGTCATCTTCGACGGCCACCCCGGGCTGACCCGCATCCTCATGCCGGACGACTGGGACGGGCACCCGCAGCGCAAGGACTACCCGCTCGGTGGCGTGCCGGTCGAGTACAAGGGCGCACAGATACCTCCGCCTGACGAGCGGAGGTCATACGCATGACGATGACGGATCCGTACGCCGCCGCTGCGCGGGAGACGACGGAGGGACGCGTCTACACCGTCACCGGTGGCGACTGGGACACGATCACGACCACCGACGAGGAAGAGCGCCTCGTCATCAACATGGGGCCGCAGCACCCGTCGACGCACGGCGTGCTCCGGCTGGTGCTCGAACTCGAGGGCGAGACGGTCACCCAGGCGCGCACCGTCATCGGCTACCTGCACACCGGCATCGAGAAGAACCTCGAGTACCGCAACTGGACGCAGGGCGTCACGTTCGTGACTCGCATGGACTACCTGTCCAACGCGTTCAACGAGACCGTCTACTGCCTCGGCGTCGAGAAGCTGCTGGGCATCGAGGTGCCCGAGCGGGCCACCGTCATCCGCGTGATCATGATGGAGCTGCAGCGGATCGCCTCGCACCTGGTCTGGCTCGCGACCGGTGGCATGGAGCTCGGTGCGCTCACCGCGATGACCAACGGCTTCCGCGAGCGCGAGATCATCCTGGACATCCTCGAGATGATCACCGGCCAGCGGATGAACCCCGCTTACGTCCGCCCAGGTGGCGTGGCGCAGGACCTGCCGCCCGGTGCGGTCGAGAAGATCCGCGACATCCTCGAGTCGTTCCCCAAGCTGCTGCCGACGTACGACGACCTGCTCACCGGCAACCCGATCTGGCAGCGTCGACTGCAGGGCGTCGCGCACCTCGATCTGCAGGGTTGCCTCGCTCTTGGTGTCACCGGCCCGATCCTGCGGTCCGCGGGCCTGGC
>JAVXVI010000355.1:0-20378 GCA_032230005.1 Actinomycetota bacterium
ACGGCCGACAGCATCGGGACGTCGTTGGCCGAGTCGCTGTACGCCGTGCAACGGGCCAGGTCGAGCCCTTCGCGCTCGGCGAGTGCCCGCACCGCCTCTGCCTTCGCCGGCCCGTGCAGCGGCTCTCCGACGAGACGGCCGGTGTACAGCCCGTCCTCGACCTCGCTGACCGTCCCCAGTGCCCCGGTCAGCCCGAGCCGCTTCGCGATGATCCGGGCCAGCTCCACCGGCGTCGCCGTCACCAGCCACACCCGCTGACCTGCGTCGAGGTGCTGCTGGGCCAGCGCCCGGGTCCCCGACCAGATCCGCCGCTCCATCAGCTCGTCGTAGATCTCCTCGCCGTACGCCACGATCTCGTCGACGGCCTTGCCGGCGACGAGCCCGAGCGCCTTGTCGCGGGCCTCGGCGACCGCCTCGAGGTTCTCCTTGCCCTTGACCCGGAACTCCAGCTGCTGCCACCCGAACCGCAGGATGTCCCGCGTCGTGATCAGTCCGCGCCCGGCCATCCCCTTGCCGAAGAAGTAGATCGACGCGCCCCGGATCATCGTGTTGTCCACGTCGAAGAACGCAGCAGCCGCCGGGTCCGGCGGGACGGCGAGGCTGTCCTCCACCTCGGCAACGGCCGCCGAAGCGGCTCCCGCAAGGACCGCGCTCACGCCGTCGTCGGTCTGCGAGCGTCGGGACAGGCGGACCACGCGGAACCTCCTCGAGCGGCGTACGGCGACCTGCTCCCGAGACTAGCGGCGGCCGCGCACAACACAGCGCCCCCGCTCTCTCGAGAGAGCGGGGGCGCTGGAGCTTGCGGTGGGGCTAGATCTCTGCGCTACGACGGCGGCGGACCACCATCGCTGCACCCACGAACAGGGTGGCCAGCGCGCCGGTCAGCGGCAGCGAGGCACCGGTGCGGGGCAGGGCCTTCGGGGCGGCGGCCGGAGCGGCCGGGGCCTGGACGAGCTGGTTGGCGACGGCAGCCTCGGCGGACACGAGCTCGAGGGTCAGGAACTTCTTGCCGTCCGGCAGCAGCGCCGGGGCGCCGACACCGAGGCCGTGCAGAGCCGGCGGGTCGACCGTGATGCGGGTCGCGGCGACCTTGGCGACGGCCGAGGTGCCGTCGGGAGCGGTCTGGGTCGCGCCCTGGCCGATCTCGACGTTGATGCCCGCGGCCTGGTTCAGCGTGCTGTTGACCGCGTCGAGAGCGGTGTTGACCGCACCCTGGACCTCAGCCGGCAGAGCCGAGCCGACGGTGCCGCCGACGTTGAGGCCGTTCTGGTCGAGCAGCGCGGTCAGCGCGCCGTTGGCGACGTCGACCTTGAAGACCGGCGCGTTGGTCGCGGCCTTGGCCGTGCCGGGGGCGCCACCGGCCGTGGCGGACGCCTCGGAGGTGATGGCGGCGATCTTGACCAGGCCGTTGAGGACGCTGACGTTCTTGACCGTGTTGGCGACGGTCGAGGTCAGGGCGGCGCCCTTGCGGCTGATGGTCTGGTCGCTGGTGATCGAGTCGAGGCTCAGCAGGTCGGCGTCGGACTGCAGACCCGTCAGCGTCGAGGTCAGGCCGGTGACCGCGCCGTTGAGCGTGGCGACCGCGCTGTTGACCTGGTTCTGGACCGTGGAGGTGACCGGGCCGGAAGCGCCCTGCGTCACGCCGTTGAGGGCGCTCAGCGCGTTGTCGACGGCGCCGGTGACGGTGCCCGTGGCCTGCTGGCCGGCGCTGTCCACCGTGCCGAGCGCGGTGCCGAGCACCTGCTGGACGGGGGCGGTCACGGCGTTGAGCTGGGCCAGCGGCAGGCCGCCGATGGCGATGTGCGCGATGGCGCTGCTGCTGTTGGCGACGGTCCCGTTGAGGGTCTTCGCGGGGTCGGCGACCTTGCTGCTGAGCGGCAGGAGCTGCACCTTGAAGCCGGGCTGGCTCAGCGCGTCAGTCGGGGAGCCGCTGGTGTCCTCGGTCTTGCCGCCGAGCACGGCCGACGTGGACTTGTTCAGCAGGTCGGACAGGACCGGCGTGGTGCCCTTGCCGAGGATGGCGGTCGTCTGCGCGGCCGTCTGGCCGATGGTGGAGACCTTGCCGTCGGTGAGCGAGATGTACTGCTCGATCGTCGGCGTGCCGAGGGCCTGTGCGATGGCCGTGGGCAGGTTGATGGTGAGGTGCAGCGCCGAGCCCTTGCCCGACGCGGTCATCTGCCGGGTGCCGGCAGCGGAGGCGCCGGCTACGCCGGAACCAGCGGCGACGAGGGTGCCCGTCGCGATGGCCAGGGCGGTGAGCCGCCCGACCCGTCCCTGAACTGACATTGCGTGTCCTCCGAAGCTCTACGTGGATGCAGTACGACCTCGGGACAAGCCGCTGAAGTCGGACTTACGACCCCCCGACGGTGCATCCCTCAGGCATGGAAACGATGGCCTAGTCATAGAGTGACGCGCCGCACACGAAAAGTTTCCAGATCCTGGGGACCAAATTCGGACATCACGCCCAACATGGGACGCTGCGCAGCCTCGGAACCCTCCATCCGGGCCACTGACACCTAGTGCGACCGGTAAAAGCGTGACCAGAGCGCGGCCGGCGAGTCGCGCAGGTGGGGAGGCCATTGGGGGGCCTGACAAGATCTTTCCGGAGCTAAGCCGGTCCTGACCTGTCCAGATCCGAAAAGATCTTGAAGCCCGAGTACGACGGGGCAGGTCAGCCGCGGGGCAGGTCAGCCGCGGGGACGGCGCAGCCGCGGGGGAGGTCAGCCGCGGGGGAGGTCAGCCGCGGGGGAGGGCCGGCACGTCGATGCCGGTCGAGCCGCTGACATCGGGCAGCGCCGGCAGGCCCGGCAGTGCGGGCAGCGGCGTCGGGATGATCGTGGGCAGCACGGTCGGCAGGACCGTCGGCAGCACGGTCGGGACGGCGCTCGGAACCGGGAGCGGACCGGGCGAGGACGGCGACGGCTTGGGTGACGGGCTGGTCGTCGGTCTCGGCGCGGGGCTCGCGCTCGGCCCGGCAGAAGGCGCCGGCGTGGGGTCGGCCGTGCGGGCCGGCACCGGAGCGGGCTGGCAGCCGCAGGGAGCCTCGGTCGACGACGTGGGCGCCGGCTGCGGCCCCGCGCCACCGGGCGTCGGGGGCAGCGACGGCGCCGCCTGCGACGGGGCGCACTGGCCGGTGCAGACGCCGACCGCGAGCAGCTGGCTGGCCTGGACAGCCACGCCGCTGACGAGCGCCAGGGACGTCTCGGCGCGGCCCCGGGTGGCGGCCGGGAGGGACGGCAGCAGCGCCGTCAGGTCGCGGGTCTGGCGCCCGGCGAAGCGGGAGAGGATCTCCAGCGGGGCGTCGCGGTTCGACGCGTGGTAGGCCGCCGTGAGCAGCGCACTTCCCTGGCGGGTCTCGCTGTCCATGTCGGCGAGCGCGCCGCGAACCCGGCTGCTCACTGATCCGCCGAGCGCACCGGCGGCCAGTGGTGTCGTGGACGAGCCGGAGAAGGCGGCGTCGCGACCGAGGGTCAGCGCGCGCACCTCCTTGAGGCGCTCGGCGGCGAAGTCCAGGTGCTTGCTGCCCTTGGCGACGTCGCCCCCCGCCGTACGCAGCTCGAAGGCCTCGGCACCCCGCTTCACGCCGTAGAACGGGTCTCCCGGCAGGGATTGGCTGCCGGCGACGGCCACTCCGGCGACCGCGACGACCGAGGCCATCGCTCCTGCCGCGAGGCCCAGGCCGCGCTGTGCGCGGCGGCTCTGCGACCACGAGACGGCCGAGTCCAGCGCGCGGGCCTTGACCGGTGCGGTCTCGGTCGCGGCCTGCACGCCTGCAACGGCGACGAGACGGGTCCGGAGCGCGGCGCGGAACTCCGCCCGCGGCGCGACGGCCACGTCGGTGCTCATCGCACGAAGGCGACCGGCGACAGCGGCAAGGCGAACGGTGTCGCCGCCCAAGGCCACGGCGCCGCCGTCGAGGACGCGGTTGAGCTCGTCGGCGCGGGCACGGGTGCCGAGCGGGTTCATGGCCGGCCCTCCGATCCCAGTCGCGGCGATGTTGCGCCGATCGGCGCATTCAGCGGGTGCAACGACGCGGCAACGCCAGCGGTGACGGGTGATGCGCAAGTTTGACCCGAAATGACTAGGCGTCCGCGCAGACCGACCATCACAGCTCGACCCCCTCGGGCAGGAGCCGCCCGAGCGACCGGATCGCGCGGTACTGCAGCGCCTTGATCGCGCCGTCGTTCTTGCCCATGGCCTGCGCCGTCTCGGCCACCGACAGCCCCTGCAGGAAGCGCAGCACGATGCACTCCTGCTGCTCGGCGTTGAGCTGCTTGACCGCCTCGAGCAGGACCTTGTTCTGCATCGCCTCGAGCACGGCGTTCTCTGGCCCGTCCGACACCATCTTGGAGCCGGTCTCCACGATGTCGTCCGTGGTCATCTCGAGCCGGTAGCGCCCCGACTTGTAGTGGTCGGCGATCAGGTTGCGCGCGATCGTCACGAACCACGCGCCCACGTCGCGGCCCTGCCAGGTGAAGGAGGAGATCCGGCGCAGCGCCCGCAGGAAGGTCTCGCTGGTGAGGTCCTCGGCGAGCTGGCTGGTCCCGACGCGGTAGTAGATGTAGCGGTAGACGAGATCGACGTAGCGGTCGTAGAGCTCGCCGAACGCCTCGGCGTCACCACCCTGGGCCCGCTCGACGAGCGCGTGCGTCACGGCCGTGTCGCCCTGTGGCGGTGCGTAGGCGGCGATCTCGGCGTCGACCTCGTCGTCCCCCGCAGGAGCAGGGGCGGGTACGACGGCGTCGCCGGGCGTCACCGCGCTGACGCCGCCGGGGCCGGTGCTGCGGGCCGGGCTCGCGACGCGGAACACGACCCCGCGCTCCCCTGCGACCATCCCGGCGCGCGCCCCGCGACCCATCTCGTCGTGCCGCGCATCCGCGACCGCAGCGCGGAGCGCGGACAGGCCGTCGTACGGCCCCCTCGGGGGTCGGCTCATCGACCGGCCCCGATCCGAGCGTGCGCGACCGCCACGTGGGCAGGCGCGGGCAAGCGCACGGGAGCTCCTGTCGGAACCGCGGGATGTGTGGCTCAGCCCCCCGAACGGGGGGTGAACGTCACATCGTAAGGGGCGAGCGGGGACTTCGTGACCCCCTCGATGTCGGCACATCCGGCCCGTCGCTTCACGTCCGGATGGGCTAGCGCCCTCTACTGAGGGTGAGCGTGAGCTTGGACAGCTCCCGCTCCAGCCGCGGCAGCCCCTCCACCTTGCCCAGGCACAGGGCGACGCCGGCCGCGGCGGCCTCCGCCTCGATGCCCGCGTCGAGGTAAGCCGTGTACAGGACCACCTGCTGGTTGGGGCGCTGCGCCCGGATCTGCCGGGTCGCCTCCAGCCCGTCCATGACCGGCATCCGCAGGTCCATCACCACGACGTGCGGGTCGAGCGCAACGACCATCTCGACGGCCTGCGCGCCGTCGGCGGCCTGCCCGACGACCTCGAAGCCGTCCAGCTCGAGCATCTGGGCCACCACCCGGCGGACGTGATCGGTGTCGTCGACCACGACGACCCGCACGCCGGCGCCTGCCCCCGGCTCGAGCACCCCGACCTCCCGCTCCGACCTCGTCAGCCCCGCTACGTACCCTGCACGCATGGCGTCGCACGGCCCGGCCCGCACCGTAGCCCCTGCCCGGCGCGGGGTGGCACCGGCACGTCGCCGCCGTCGTCGCCGGTCTCGAGGCAACACCGTCGCGCGGGCGATCCTGGTCGCGATCCTGGCGATGGCAGTCGCCGCGACGACGTTCGTCAGCGGGCTGCTCGCGGCACCGATCGACTTCGCCGTCCCGCCGCCGGCGAAGTCCGCCCTGCTGCTCGCTGCCGACGGCCGCACCCAGTTCGCGACCATCCGGCCGCCGACGCGCCGCGACATCGTGCCGGCGAAGGACATCCCCGCCGTGATGCGCGAGGCGATCATCTCCGCCGAGGACGAGCGCTTCCTCCAGCACAAGGGCGTCGACCCGCTCGCCACCATCCGAGCGGCCTACCGCGACCTGACCGGTTCGCCGACCCAGGGCGGGTCCACCCTGACGCAGCAGTACGTCAAGAACGTCTACGTCGGCAACGACCGGACCGCGCTGCGCAAGGTCAAGGAGGCGGCCCTCGCCGTACGCCTCGAGCACAAGCTGAGCAAGGAGCAGATCCTCACCGACTACCTCAACGTGCTGTACCTCGGCAACGGCGTCTACGGCGTGCAGGCGGCGGCGCGCTACTACTTCGGCGTCGACATCAAGAACATCGACAGGGGGCCGGGCGGGCGGCCGGACCCCACACTGGGGCTGGCGCGGGCCTCCCTGCTCGCGGGGATCGCACCCGCGCCGTCGGCGTGGAACCCGGTGAAGGACTTCGGTACGGCGAAGGCCCGCCAGCGCTACACGCTGAACCAGATGATCAAGCTCAAGTACACGACGCTGGCTGAGGGCAGTGCGGCCTTCGGGCGCAACGTCAAGCCGGTCAAGGAGGCACCACCGGAGCTGCCGACGAGCGCACCGGAGTTCGCCGACCTGATGAAGGCCCAGCTGCAGGCGCAGTTCAAGAACGAGCAGGAGCAGGTGCTCTTCCAGGGCGGCCTGCGGATCAAGACCACGATGGACAACGACCTGCAGAACGCCGCGGCGAGGGCGCTGCGCGAGGTCCTGCCGGATGACAACATGCCCGAGGCGGCGACCGTCGCGGTCGACATCCGCAACGGCGACGTCAAGGCGATGTCGACCCTTCGGCGGTACCCGGCCAAGACCTACCCGAAGGACCCGAAGACCGGCATCACGCCGAAGCCGCGACCGGCGGTGAAGGGCTACGAGCGCAACGGCTTCAACCTGGCCACCAGCGGTCATCGCTCGACCGGTTCGACCATCAAGCCGTTCACCCTCGCGGTCGCCCTGGAAGAAGGGCAATCGTTGAGCGACCGCCGCTTCGCGCCGCAGTGCCTGCACATCCCTGATCGCAACGAGAAGGGCGGCTTCTACTCCCCCTGCAACGCAGATGTCCGCGAGTCGGGGACCTTCACGCTGCGCCGCGCGCTGGCCGACTCCGTCAACACCATCTACATCCCGCTGGCAAAGGAAGTAGGCCGCAAGAAGGTCCGCGACCTCATGCTGAAAGCCGGCGTCAAGGTGCCGCTCGACCCGCAGGGCCAGCCGGAGTTCAGCCCCAACGTCAACTCCTTCGGCCTCGGCACCACGGCGCTCGTCACGCCGCTGTCGCTCGCCAACGCCTACGCCGCGCTGGTCAACCACGGCGTCCACACGACGCCGCGCTACTACAGCGAGATCCGCGCCGGCGGTGACACGGTCAACCCAGGCCGGGTCCTCGCGGGCTTCACCCCGAAGGTGCAGAGGGCGAGGGTGCTGCCCGCGGCGGTGGCCGACGACGTGACGAGCGCGATGAAGGACGTCGTGGACTTCGGGACGGGTACGGCGGCCCGTCAGCCCTTCCCGGTCTACGGCAAGACGGGCACCACCGACGAGGCGAAGGACGCGTGGTTCGTCGGCTGCGTCCGGGAGCCGCAGTACGTCTGCATCGCGACGTGGATGGGCTACGAGGACCACGAGTCGATGCACGACATCGCCGGCCAGTCCGGGTTGATCTTCGGCGGGACGCTTCCTGCCAAGATCTTCGCGCGGACCTTCGAGATCCTGCGTGAGATCCAGGCCGACCGGAAGGCCCGGCTGGCGGGCAAGCCGGTGCCCAGCGCGCACCCGACGGCGACGGCATCCCCGACGAAGCGCAGGCGCCGCGCGACACCGACGCCGACGCCGGTGAGCAACCGCCCTGCCAGCGCCACCCCCGGCCCGGGGACCTCGCCGCCGCCGCAGCCGAGCCCGTCGCCGCCGCCGATCATCCCCTCGACCGTCCCCGGGGCAGCCGACACCAGCGGCGGTGCCGGTGCCGGCGGCGGTTCACCGCCCTCGGGAACGCCGCCATCAGGCTGACCGACCTCGTCGTACGCGTCCTATGAAAGGGTTGCCCACGTGAGCGGTCCTGTCGCTGCCAACGTCGCGGACCTGGTGCGCGACGCCGCCCGGCGGGCGCCGACCAAGGCGGCCTTCGTCTTCCGTGACTCGACGATGACGTGGGCAGACGTGGATGCCCGCGTCGACGCGGCAGCAGCCGGGCTGCGTGCCCTGGTCGCGGACCGTGGCGCGCGCGTCGCTGTGCAGCTCGGCAACACCCCAGACTTCCCCGTCGTCTACTTCGGGGCTCTTCGCGCCGGCTTCGTCGCGGTCCCGGTCAACACCGGCTACACGCGCACCGAGCTCCTGCACGCGCTGCGCGACAGCGGTGCGGCTGTGCTCGTGACGACGCGGTCCGGAGCCGCTGACGGCCTGGCGGTGGCCGGCGAGCTCGAGGGCCTGCGCGCGGTCGTCGTGGCCGATGTGGACGAGGCTCCGGCCGGCGCCACGACGCTCGACTCCCTGCTGCAGACCGGCACCGGCACCGTCGACTCCCTCGGCGGCGGTGAGGATCTCGCTGTCGTCCTCTACACGTCCGGCACCAGCGGACGCCCGCGCGGAGCGATGCTCAGCCACCGGGCGCTGCTGGCCAACCTCGACCAGTGCGCGCGAATCGACCCGCCGGTCACGTCGGCCGACGACATCGTCCTGCTCGTGCTCCCGCTGTTCCACGTCTACGGACTGAACGCCGCGCTGGGTGCCGTGGCCAAGCACGCCGCCACGGGTGTCCTGACCGAGCGGTTCGACCCGGTGGACACGCTCGACGAGATCCGCCGGCACGGCGTGACCAACGTCGTCGGGGCGCCGCCGATGTACGTCGCCTGGTCGATGCTGCCCGATGTCGGTGACGCCTTCACCTCGGTCCGTCTGGCGATCTCCGGCGCCGCGCCGCTGCCCAGCGAGGTGCTGCGCCGGGTGCTCGACGTGACCGGTCACCACGTCTTCGAGGGCTACGGCCTGACCGAGACCGCGCCGGTGCTCACGACGACGCTGATGAGCGAGGTCGCCAAGCCCGACTCCATCGGGCGGGCCGTGCCGGGGGTGGAGCTGACCCTCGTCGACGAGCAGGGCCGGCCGGTGGAGGACGGCGACCCGGGTGAGATCCGGGTACGGGGCGCCAACCTGTTCTCCGGCTACTGGCCGGACGGCGAGGGCGGCCCGGACGCGGACGGCTGGTTCGGCACCGGTGACGTCGCCTTCGTCGATGACGACGGCGACCTGCACCTGGTCGACCGCCGGCGTGAGCTCATCCTGGTCAGCGGCTTCAACGTCTACCCGCGTGAGGTCGAGGACGTCCTGGTCCAGCACCCCGACATCCAGGAGGCGGCGGTCCTCGGGATCACCCACCCGTACACGGGCGAGTCGGTCAAGGCGATCGTCGTGCTGCGGCCCGGCGCCCGGCTGTCCGCCGAGGACGTGATCGCGCACTGCGCCCAGTCGCTCGCGCGGTTCAAGTGCCCGACTGCGGTGGAGTTCGTCGCGGAGCTGCCGCACTCCGCCACGGGCAAGGTCAGCAAGGGGCGGCTGCGCGAGGCCAGCATGGAGAGCAGCGAGGCCTGAGTGGCCCGCCCAGGCCTGCTGCGCCGTCGTGCCCGGCCCTCGCTGGTCACCTTCGTCACTCGAGAGGGCTGCCACCTGTGCGAGATCGCCGAGCCGGTCGTGCGATCGGCGGCCGCGGACGCCGGCATCGCCTTCGAGCTGCGCGACGTCGACGCCGACCCTGCGGACAGGGCGGCCTACAGCGACAAGGTGCCGGTCGTGCTGCTCGACGGGCGTGAGCACGCGTACTGGTCGGTTGATCCGAAAGCCCTGCACAAGGCGCTGCGCCAAGGCAGCATTTGAGGTGCTGTGACAAGCACCTCAGGCGCTGGCGCCGACTTTGTGAATGCGTTCACGAACGCGTAACGTCGGCGGAAACACCTGGTGCGTCGAGGGAGTCGCCGTGAGCGAGCAGGGCCGCTTCGCCGCGGCCGAGCGACGCCGCGACATCCCCGAGGCCAGCGTCGCGCGACTGCCCGTCTACCTGCGCGCCCTTTCCGGACTGGCCGAGGCCGGGCGGGTCACGGTGTCCAGTGAGGCCCTCGCCGCCGCCGCTGGCGTCAACTCGGCGAAGGTGCGCAAGGACCTGTCGCACCTCGGCTCCTACGGCACCCGCGGCGTCGGCTACGAGGTCGACGACCTGGTCCACCACATCAGCAGCGCGCTCGGGCTGACCCAGCGCTGGTCGGTCGTGCTGGTCGGCGTCGGCAACCTCGGCCATGCCCTGGCCGGTTACGGCGGCTTCGCCTCCCGCGGGTTCCGGATCGCGGGGCTGCTCGACTCCGACCCAGGGCGGGTCGGCGAGCACGTCGCCGGGCTGACCGTCCGGCACATCGACGACCTGGCCGAGGTGGTGCGGACCGGCGACGTGTCCATCGGGGTCATCGCGACGCCCGCCGGCGCGGCGCAGGACGTGTGCGACCGGCTGGTCGCGGCCGGCGTCACGAGCATCCTGAACTTCGCCCCGTCGGTGCTGACCGTGCCGGCGGGTGTGGACCTGCGCAAGGTCGACCTCGCGCTGGAGCTGCAGATCCTGTCCTTCCACGAGCACCGCAAGAGCGGCGTACCCGCATGAGTGTTCTCATCGTGGGGATCTCGCACCGGAGCGCACCGGTGTCACTGCTCGAGCGCGTCACGGTCGGCGTCGGAACGGGCAGCGACGTCCTCGCGCAGCTGCGGACCGCCGGTCCGGTGGCTGAGGCGGCCGTCCTGGCGACCTGCAACCGGGTCGAGGTCTACACCGACACCGACGGCTTCCACGCCGGCGTCGCCGCCGTCACCGACCTGCTGGCCCGGCTGTCGGGGGTGCCGCTCGAGGAGCTGTCCCCCCACCTCTACGTGCACTGGGAGGCGCAGGCCGTCCTGCACCTGTTCACCGTCGCGGCCGGCCTCGACTCGATGGTGGTCGGGGAGTCGCAGATCCTCGGCCAGCTCCGCCGCTCCTATGCCGCCGCGCGAGACGGTGACAGCGCCGGCCGCGAGCTGCACGAGCTGTTCCAGCGGGCGCTGCGCACCGGCAAGCGGGCGCACGCCGAGACCGGCATCGACGAGGCGGGGCGGTCGCTGGTCACGGTCGCGCTGTCGCACGCCGCCGACGCCATCGGGCCGCTCGAGGGCCGCACGGCTCTGCTCATCGGCGCCGGCTCCATGAGCGCGCTGTCGGGGGCGACGCTGCGGCGGCTCGGGATCGGCCGCGTCGTCGTGGCCAACCGGACCCTTGAGCACGCAAAGCGGCTGGCGGAGACGCTCGAGGGCGAGGCGATCGGGCTCGACGCGATCGAGGACGCCATGGCCGCGGCCGACGTGGTCGTCTCCTGCACCGGCTCGACCGGCGTCGTCGTCGAAGCCGCCGTCATCGAGCGGGCGCAGAAGCTGCGTGACGACGCACCGATCGCCTTGCTCGACCTTGCCCTGCCGCGCGACATCGATCCCGCCGTGCGTGACCTGTCGGGCGTGACGCTCGTCGATCTCACCTCTCTGCAGGAGGTGCTCGAGGACAGCGAAGCGGGCGCCGACGTCGAGGCCGCGCGGGCCATCGTGACCGAGGAGGTCGGCACCTTCCTCGCCTGGCAGATGGCGAGCCGGGTCGCACCCACCGTCGTGGCCCTGCGCAGCCGGGCCGAGGAGGTCGTCGCCGCCGAGCTCGCGCGCCTCGAGACGCGACTCCCGGACCTCGACCCCCGATCGCGCAGCGAGCTCGACGTGACGGTACGACGCGTGGTCGACAAGCTGCTGCATGCGCCGACGGTGCGGGTGAAGGAGCTGACCGAGGCGCCGGCCGGGCTGTCCTACGCCGATGCGCTGCACGAGCTGTTCGGGCTTGATCGGGCGGCCCCTGCCGCCGTCACCCTGACGCCGCTCGTCCTCGAGGAGGACGACGATGCCTGACCGCCTGCTCCGGCTGGGGACTCGCGGCAGCGCCCTCGCCGTCGCGCAGTCCGGCCAGGTCGCCGCCACCGTCATCGCCGAGCTGAGCCGGCACGTGGAGATGGTCACCGTGCAGACGCAGGGCGACGTCGCGCCGGGCTCGATCAGCCAGCTCGGCAGCGTCGGTGTGTTCGTCTCGGCCCTGCGCGATGCCCTCCTCGCCGACGAGGTCGACTTCGCGGTGCACTCCTACAAGGACCTGCCGACGGCGGCTGCGGACGGCATCGTCGTCGCGGCCGTACCCGTGCGCCAGGACGCCCGTGACGCGCTGGTCGCGCGCGACGGACTGACCCTCGGCGAGCTTCCAGCCGGCGCCCGCATCGGGACCGGGTCGCCCCGTCGTACCGCCCAGCTCTTGGGTCTCGGTCTCGGTCTCGAGGTCGTCCCGATCCGCGGCAACGTCGACACCAGGCTGCGCAAGGTCGCCGAGGGCGAGGTCGACGGCGTGATCCTCGCCAGGGCCGGCCTGGCCCGTCTCGAGCGCCTCGATGAGATCACCGAGGTGATCGACCCGTTGCAGATGCTGCCGGCTCCTGCGCAGGGTGCGCTCGCGATCGAGTGCAGGGCTGACGACGACGAGGTCGTCGAGCTGCTCCGGGCCCTCGACCACCCCGACAGCCGGGCCGCGGTCGACGCGGAGCGCGCACTGCTCGCCGCCCTCGAGGCGGGTTGCACTGCGCCGGTCGGTGCTATGGCCGAGGTGGCCGAGGGCGATGACGGCAGTGAGCTCTTCCTGCGCGGCCTGGTGGCCGCTGCAGACGGAACAGACATGGTTCGCCTGTCGGCGACCGGTCCGACCTCCGACGCGGTGGGGGTGGGGAGACGGCTCGCAGCCGAGCTCCTCGACCTCGGTGCGGCGGACCTGATGGGAGTAACTCGATGAGCCCCACCCGTGCCCGCAAGCCCGCCGGTTCGGTGGCCCTCGTGGGAGCCGGCACCGGCGACCCAGGGCTGCTCGCCGTCCGTGCGACGGAGCTGCTGTACGCCGCCGACCTGGTCGTGGCCGACGTCCGCTGCGGCGAGGCCGTCCTCGCACTGGTCGGTCCCGAGACCGAGGTCGTGACGACCGCACCAGGCGACCTGCAGGGCGCCGTCCTCGCGGCAGCCGCGAAGGAGGGGCGCACGGTCGTGCGGCTGCTGCCGGGCGACCCGTTCGTCGCCGAGGAGGGTGCCAAGGAGGCCGAGGCGGTGATCAAGGCCAAGCAGCGGCTCGAGGTCGTGCCCGGCATCCCACACGCCGTCGCCGTACCCGACTACGCCGGCGTCGCCCTCGGCCTGCCGCGGACCATCGCGCGCGTCACCGACGGCATGGACTGGCGGGCCCTCGCCGGCGCGCCCGGCGCGCTCGTGCTGCTGTGCGCTGCCGGCGAAGCCGGCAAGGCCGCCGCCTCGCTCGTCGAGCACGGCCGCAAGGCGGAGACGCCGATGTCGGTGACAGTGGGCGGTACGACGTCGCAGCAGCAGACCGTGCTGACGACCCTGACGCAGGCCGACGCCGACGTCCGTGGGCTCGAGGGCGAGGCAGTTGTCGTCATCGGCGACCCGGTCAAGAAGGCCGAGCGGCTGTCGTGGTTCGAGAGCCGGCCGCTCTACGGCTGGAAGGTTCTCGTCCCGCGGACCCGCGACCAGGCCGGCGTCCTGTCCGCGCAGCTGCGCGGCTACGGCGCGGTCCCTGTCGAGGTCCCGACGATCGCGGTGGAGCCGCCCCGCACGCCGGCGCCCATGGACCGTGCGGTCAAGGGCATCGGTGACGGCCGCTACATGTGGGTCGCCTTCACCTCGACCAACGCCGTGAAGGCCGTGCGGGAGAAGCTCGAGGAGTCCGGGCTCGATGCGCGCATCTTCAGCGGCGTCAAGGTCGCGGCGGTCGGTGACGCCACCGCGCAGGCGCTGGTGGACTTCGGCATCCGTCCCGACCTCGTCCCGACCGACGAGCAGTCGAGCGAGGGCCTGCTCAAGGTCTGGGCGCCGTACGACGACTCGTTCGACCCCATCGACAGGGTCTTCCTGCCTCGGGCGGACATCGCGACCGACACCCTGCTGGCCGGCCTGAAGGACCTCGGCTGGGCCGTCGACGACGTCACGGCCTACCGCACGGTGCGGGCGGCGCCGCCGCCGGCCGAGACCCGCGAGGCTTTGAAGGGCGGCGGCTTCGACGCCGTGCTGTTCACGTCGTCCTCGACCGTGCGCAACCTCGTCGGCATCGCCGGCAAGCCGCACGACACGACCGTGCTCGCCTGCATCGGCCCGGCGACGAAGGCCACGGCTGAGGAGCTCGGCCTGCGCGTGGACGTGCTGGCGCCGAAGCCCGATGTCGCAACGCTGGTCGAGTCGCTCGCCGAGTTCGCCGCCGCCCGACGGGCACAGGGGGATCCGCCGCCGAGCGCCTCGCGCAAGAAGAAGGCCGCCAGGAGATGACGGGCTACCCGGTCTCGCGACCACGGCGGCTGCGGCGGACACCGTCGCTGCGCCGGCTCGTCGCCGAGGTCCGGGTCGACCCTGCCGACCTCGTGCTGCCCGTCTTCGTGAAGGAGGGCATCTCCGAGCCGGCGCCGATCGCCTCGATGCCCGGGGTCGTCCAGCACACCAGGGACTCCGTCCGCAAGGCGGCCCATGAGGCCGTCGAGGCCGGTGTCGGTGGACTCATCGTGTTCGGCATCCCGGCCGCCAAGGACGCGCGCGGCTCCGGCGCCGACGACCCCAACGGCGTCGTGCAGCTCGCCGTCCAGGACCTCGTCCGCGAGGTCGGCGACGCCACGGTCGTGATGACCGACCTGTGCCTCGACGAGTACACCGACCACGGGCACTGCGGGCTGCTGACCGCTGACGGCGACGTCGACAACGACGCGACCCTGGAGCGCTATGCGTCGGCCGCGCTGGCGCAGGCGCGCGCCGGCTCGCAGGTGCTGGCGCCGAGCGGGATGATGGACGGGCAGGTCGCCGCGATCCGGGCCGCGCTCGACGGCGAGGGCTTCGAGCACCTGCCGGTGCTGGCCTACAGCGCGAAGTACTCCAGCGCGTTCTACGGGCCGTTCCGGGACGCGGCCGAGTGCGCTCCACAGTTCGGGGACCGCTCGTCGTACCAGCAGGACGCGGCCCGCTCCACCGAGGAGGGCGTCCGGGAGGCGCTGCTCGACATCGCCGAGGGCGCCGACGCGGTGATGGTGAAGCCGGCCATGGCCTACCTCGACGTCGTACGCGCCGTGGCCCAAGCGGTCGACGTGCCGGTCGCCGCCTACCAGGTCAGTGGTGAGTACGCGATGGTCGAGGCGGCCGCTGCCCAGGGCTGGATCGACCGTCGCCGCATCATCCTGGAGACCCTCACCGGCATCCGCCGGGCCGGGGCCGGGATGGTCCTGACCTACTGGGCGACCGAAGCCGCCGGCTGGCTCGCGGAGAGCTGAGCGACTACTTGGTCGAGGCGCTGTAGATGTCGCGGAACAGGCTGCGCTGGCCCTCGCCGGTGGCGCCGCCGTCCGGGGCGTTGATCTGGTTGACAGCCCTCGTCCACGTCACGTGGAACTGGCCCCTGTTGTCGAACGTCGCCATCAGGAAGTCACCGGGCGCCTCGGGGAACGCGCTGTCCGTGGTCACCGGGTTGGCCTCGTCGAGCGACGTCAGCACCGGCTTCTGGCCGAGGGTGAACGTCGTCGCGTAGACCCGCCACAGGTCCTTCGTCGTCGGGCGGCCGTAGACGGCGTAGCCGAGCTTCTTGCCGTCCGGGCTGACCGACATCCAGCCGTACTCGAACTGCTTCGCGCCGTTCTTGGGCGTGACGTCGTAGCGCTTCCACGTCTTGCCGTGGTCGACCGAGTGGTAGGCGTACATGTGCGACCGCAGCGGCACGCCGCCCTTGAAGTTGTCGCTGTCGGGGTCGAGGTAGAAGCCCCAGAGCGAGCCGTCCTTCATGACCTGCAGGTTGGGGTAGGACTCGAAGCCGCCGCCGCCCTTGGCGGTGTAGCCGCCAGGCACGTCGTAGCGCTTCCACTGCTTGCCGTCGTTGGCCGAGACGAACGAGTAGATCTTGCCGTTGTCGTTGGTGCACATCGCGTAGACGTACGGCGAGTGCGGGGCGGCAGCGGGGCGGCACCAGCCGGAGTCCTTGAGCGAGATGCCCAGGTGGTCCCAGGTCGTGCCGCCGTCGTACGACGAGTAGACGGTGTAGCGGCCCGGGCCGGAGCCGCTCCCGAACGCCTCACCGGACTGGCCGAGGGGGTACTCGTTCTTGTTGCCCTCGTTGCCGAAGTAGAAGACGTGCCCGTCGTTGTGGGCCGTCACCCACGGCCGGTCGTCGACCGGCTCGCCGAAGCCGACGGTCGGCAGGTGGCTCTTGAAGGCGATCTTGCCCAGCCCGTCCGCGTGCCATGACGTGAACGAGATGTCCGTGACGTTGGTGTCGACGAAGTAGACGTTGCCGGCGTCGTCGATGGCCATGTCGCCCTCGTCGCCGAAGTTGTGGTTCTGCACGTCGAGCCCGGCCGGGCCGGGGAGGTTCTTCCAGCTCTTTCCATGGTCGTCGGAGTACCACGTCCAGGACATCGACCGGGTCTGCGTCGTGGAGCGGCTGTCAGGGGAGATCGCCAGCTCGGCGTTCTCCTTGTGCGCTGTCGCGTAGAGGTTGCCGAAGGAGTCGGCGTAGATGCCGGGCTCGTAGCCACCCGCCAGGGTCGGCGTCACCTTCACGGGCGCGGCGAACCTCGGGCCGGTGGGCGCGGCGTTGCCGGGCGCGGCGAGCGCGACCGCAGTGGTCGCGGCGCCGGCGAGGGCAAGGGCACGAAGGGTGGTCGAGGTCTTCACAGCTGCTCCAACGAGACGGGTTGCCTTTGGTTTCGACGCCCGCTCGGTGAGTCCTGCAGGATGGCGCCATGACCTACCCGTACGAAGCCCCCGCGTCGCAGGCGCTGTTCGCCCGCGCCAGCGCGGTCACGCCCGGCGGCGTCAACTCGCCGGTCCGCGCCTTCGGAGCGGTTGGCGGGACGCCGCGGTTCATGGTGTCCGGTCGCGGGCCCTACCTCACGGACGCGGACGGGCGGGAGTACGTCGACCTGGTCTGCTCCTGGGGGCCGATGATCCTCGGGCACGCACACCCCGCCGTCGTGGACGCGATCCGGGAAGCGGCCGGGAGAGGGACGTCGTACGGCACCCCGTCGGTGGGGGAGGTCGAGCTCGCGGAGGAGATCGTCGCCCGGGTCGCTCCCGTCGAGCAGGTCCGGCTGGTCAGCAGCGGGACCGAGGCGACGATGAGCGCCATCCGGCTGGCCCGGGGCTTCACCGGGCGCAGCAAGGTCGTGAAGTTCGCCGGCTGCTACCACGGCCACGTCGACGCCCTGCTGGCCAGTGCCGGGTCGGGGGTCGTGACCTTCGGGCTGCCGGACACTCCCGGCGTCACCGGCGCGAGTGCCGCCGACACGATCGTGCTGCCCTACAACGACCTCGCCCTCGTCAAGGCGGCCTTCGAGGAGCACGGCGACGTCATCGCCTGCGTCATCACCGAGGCGTCGGCGGCCAACATGGGTGTGGTCCCGCCGCTGCCCGGGTTCAACGCCGGCCTGAAGGCGCTGTGCCAGGAGTACGGCGCGCTGTTCATCAGCGACGAGGTGATGACCGGCTTCCGGGTGACCCGTTCGGGGTGGTTCGGCCACGAGGGCGTGAGTGCCGACCTGCTGACCTTCGGCAAGGTGATGGGTGGCGGGTTGCCGGCCGCGGCGTTCGGCGGCCGGGCCGACGTGATGGGCCACCTCGCGCCGGCCGGTCCGGTCTACCAAGCGGGCACGCTCAGCGGCAACCCACTGGCCGTGGCCGCCGGGCTGGCACAGCTCACGCACTGCACCGACGAGGTCTACGCGCACGTCGATGCGACCGCGGCCACGGTGGCGCGGCTGGCCAGCGAGGCCCTCACGGCCGAAGGAGTGGTGCACCGCGTCAACGCCGCCGGCAGCTTGTTCAGCATCTTCTTCACCGACCACGCGGTGGTCGACTACGCGACGGCGACGAGGCAGAACACCTTGCGCTACAAGGCTTTCTTCCACGAGATGCTCGCGCGAGGGGTCTACCTCCCGCCGTCGGCCTACGAGGCGTGGTTCGTCGGCGCGAGCCACGACGACGCGGCCCTGCAGAGGGTCGCGGACGCAGTTCCGCATGCAGCTCGCGCGGCCGCCGCCGTACGCGCTCCCGAGCTCAACGACCCGCCGACAGCCGAGGACAGAGCGTGAGCCGTACGACCGTCCACCTGCTCCGGCACGGCGAGGTCTACAACCCGGATCGGATCCTCTACGGCCGCATGCCGGGGTTCCGGCTGTCCGACGACGGGCTGCAGATGGCCGTTGACGCCGCGGAGGCGCTGCGCGGCCGGGACGTCACCGAGGTGGTCTCGTCGCCGCTGCAGCGCGCGCAGGAGACCGCGGGTCCTATCGCGGCGGTCTTCGGGCTCGAGGTGACGATCGACGACCGGCTGATCGAGGCGGCCAACATCTTCGAGGGCGAGCGGGCGCTCGAGGACGGTGCATGGAAGGCGCCCGAGAACTGGCGCTACCTCGTCAACCCGTTCCAGCCGTCGTGGGGGGAGCCGTACGACGAGCTGGCGCAGCGGATGCTGGCCGCCGTCGAGGACGTCCGCGACCGGGTGCTCGGGCACGAGGCCGTCTGCGTCAGCCACCAGCTGCCGATCTGGACCCTGCGCCGCTACGTGGAGGGCCGTCGGCTGTGGCACCGGCCGGATCGGCGGCAGTGCGGGCTGGCGTCGCTGACCAGCCTCACCTGGGACGACGGCCGGCTCGACCACCTCACCTACAGCGAGCCCGCCGGCGAGGCCAGTCGGCGTCCCGGCAAGGGGGCCTGAGCGGGACCGGGTCGGAGCCGTCACGGATACTGGAGGAGTCGCCGACCAGAGTGGGAACCACCCTTGCCCCGTCCTGCCCGATTCCTGGCCGCCTGCCTGCTCGGCACGGTGGTTCTGACGGGCTGCACGGGCAAGAACGCCTTCGACGGCGGCACCACCGGCCCGCTGACGAAGACCCTTCAGAACTCCGATGCCAACCGGCTCATCAGCGTCGGTGACCGCAAGCCGGCTCCGGCGATCCGCGGTGAGACCCTCGACGGTGACCCGATCGACCTGGCGTCGTACAGGGGCAAGGTCGTCGTCCTGAACTTCTGGGCCTCCTGGTGCCCACCCTGCCGCGCCGAGTCGGCCAGCCTCGTCCAGGTCGCCAAGGACACGGCGCCCCTTGGCGTCGCCTTCGTCGGCGTGAACATCAAGAACGACCGGAGCGCGGCGAAGCGGTTCGACGAGGTCCACGCGGTTCCCTACCCGTCGCTGTACGACGAGCCGGGGGTCGTCCTCACCCGACTGAGGCGGCTCGTCCCGCAGGAGCCCCCCAGCACTCTTCTGATCGACCGCCAGGGCCGGATCGCAGCGCTGTTCATCGGCGGGCTGACCGAGACGGAGCTGTCCGGGCCGGTGCAGGCGCTCGCCGGCGAGCAGGCCTGACGTGGGGGTGGGGGACAGCTTCGCCCGGGCCGTGACCGACGGACCGCTGCTGCTCGCACTGCCGGTGGCGGCGGCGGCCGGACTGGTGTCGTTCCTGTCACCGTGCTGCCTGCCGCTGATGCCGGGCTACCTGTCCTACGTCACGGGCCTCGCCGGCACCGACCTCGAGGGATCGGCGCAGCCCGCGGTCGAGCCAGGGACGGTCCTCGTGGCAGCGCCGCCGACCGGCCGCCGACGGGCTCGCGTGCTCGTCGGCAGCACGCTGTTCGTCCTCGGGTTCAGCGTGGTCTTCGTCAGCGAGGGGCTGCTGTTCGGTCGGCTCGGCGGGCTGCTCATCGACCACGAGCTCGCCATCGAGCGCGTCCTCGGCCTGGTCACCATCGTCATGGGGCTGTCCTTCATGGACCTCGTTCCCGGGCTGAACCGGGACGTGCGCATCCGGCGCATGCCGGCGACGGGCCTGGCCGGCGCACCGCTGCTGGGGCTGGTGTTCGGGCTGGGCTGGACGCCGTGCCTGGGTCCGACACTGGCCGCCGTACAGGGGCTCGCCTTCACCCAGGGCAGCGCCGGACGCGGGGCGATCCTGACGTTCGCCTACTGCCTGGGACTCGGCATCCCGTTCGTCCTCACCGGCATCGCCTTCCAGCGCGCGCTGCGGATGTTCGCTGTCGTCAAGCGCCACTACGGCGTCGTCAAGGTGATCGGTGGCGGCCTGCTCGTCCTCGTCGGCGTCCTGCTGGTGACCGGGCTGTGGCAGCAGGTCACGATCCACCTGCGCGGCCTCGTCGGCGGTTACACGGCGGCGGTCTGATGACGACGACACCGGAGCTGGACGACGCCGCCGTACGGCTGTCGACGGCCCCCCTCCCGGTCGGACCGCAGCGGTCCCGCCAGCTGCTCGCCCCGGTGCGTCGGGCCTGGCGGCAGCTGACGAGCATGCGCACGGCGCTGCTGCTGCTGTTCCTGCTCGCCCTTGGCGCCG
>JAVXVI010000356.1:0-4344 GCA_032230005.1 Actinomycetota bacterium
GGGCTGTCCCGACGGCTGCGACCGGCCTCGTCCGCGTCATTGTTACCCGTCGGTAGCACGGCTGCAAACTGCAGCAAGCACGTGTGCCGCACGTCACTCCTCAGGGCCCGACGTGCCCGACGGCTTCCCTCGCCTGAGTCCGTCGGCGACACGGGTTCTGCACCTCAATGCCTCCACCTCGGCGGCGCGGCCGACGGTTCCAGGCGTGCGCCCGCGGGCGGGCAGGCAGGACGCGGGCAGGTGGAGGCGCTGAGGTGCAGATCGAGCGGCCGCGGCGCGACGGCGGCGGTGATGAGCGGGGTCGGTGGGTCAGGCGGGGCAGGCGGGTCAGCGGCCCACGAAGGACGCCTTGCCCGGGCCGTTGTCGACGAAGGACTCCATGCCGATGGCCCGGTCCTCCGTCGCGAACAGACCCGCGAACAGCGTCGACTCGAGCCGCAGGGCCGCATCGAGGTCGAGCTCGAGCCCCTCGTCGATCGCCTTCTTCGCGTTGCGGAGGGCGACGGCCGCGGCGCCGGCGTACGTCGATGCCATCTCGACCGCCTTGGCGTAGACCTCGGCAGCGGGTACGACGACGTCGGCCAGTCCGATCGCGAGGGCCTCGGCCGCGTCCACGAAGCGGCCGGTGAAGACGATGTCCTTGGCCTTGGCCGGCCCGACCAGCCGCGTCAGCCGCTGGGTGCCGCCGGCGCCGGGGATGACACCGAGCAGGATCTCCGGCTGGCCCATCTTGGCGTTGTCCGCGACCACCCGGAAGTCCGCGCACATCGACAGCTCGCAGCCGCCGCCGAGGGCGTATCCGGTGATGGCCGCGATGACCGGCTTCGGGATGCGCGCGACCGCCTTGAAGCAGTCCTGCAGGGCATCGGCGCGGGCCAGCATGTCCACGTAGGACATGTCCTTCATCTCCTTGATGTCCGCGCCTGCCGCGAAGACGCGCTCGCCGCCGTACAGGACCACGGCGCGTACGTCGGCACGCTCGCTCGCCTCGACCGCGCAGGCCCGGATCTCCTCCTGCACCTGGGCGTTGAGCGCGTTCATCTTCGGCCGGTCCAGCCGGATGGTGCCGACCGCCGCGTCCACCTCGAGCCGCACGAACTCGCCCACGTCGCTTCCTCCTCCACCGATTTCGTCGCCGCACCCTAGTCTCGGCGCGTGTTCCGAGACTCCCGGGGCGTGGTGCACACCGTGTCCTCGGCCGACCCGCTCGACGACCTGCCACCCACTGCGGCCAGGGCGCTGCAGGACGCCCTGCTCCGGCCGGTCGACGGCGACATCGGAAACGCCCTGGAGAGATGCGACGCGGCCCGCGAGCTCATCGAGCGCTGGCAGGACGCCTACTTCGCGTCTCTGCCCGACGTGTTCGACCTCGAGGAGGAGCGGCGCTACGCCACCGAGGCCGGCATGTCGCTCGACGAGATCGAGGCGGAGTACGCCGAGGAGAACGAGGAGCTGGACCTCACCAGGACCGACGACGTGGACGACGACGACCTGTCGGACCTGCTGCCGGGCGAGCTGATGCTCGACGATGACGAGGAGGACCCGAGGGCCGTCCTGCCTGAGGACCTCGTGTCACTCCTCGAGCGTGAGCTGCTGCTGCTGCCCGTCCGCACCCGGCTGGAGGCGCTGGTAGCGGCCGCCGACGTGGTGACCGAGTGGTCGGACCTGCTCGCGGATACGGAGAAGCTGCTCGGCCACCTGATGCTGCGGCACGCCGGTGCGGAGCCGCCGTTCGAGGCGGAGGTCCTCGCCGACCGGCACGCCGCCCTGCACGCCATGACCGGTCCTGCGCACGAGCCGCGGGCGTGACGCGCATGGCGAAGGCCACCTGGCGCGACGTCGACGTGGACGGCTCGCCGGTGCGGCTCATGGAGGCGGGCGAGGGCGACCTGCTGCTGTTCCTGCACGGCTGGGGTCTGACCCCCCGGTCCTACGAGGACGGCATCACCCGGCTGACCCGCGCCGGCGTGAAGGTCCTTGCTCCGTGCCTACCGGGCTTCGGCGGCAGCGCCGCTCCCGGCCTGGGAGACATCAGCATGGCGTCGTACGCGAAGCGGATCGGGCGGCTGCTGGACGTGCTCGAGGTCGAGCACCCCGTGTTCGTCGCCGGCCACTCGTTCGGAGGCGGGGTGGCGATCCAGCTGGCGACGGACCGGCCGGGACGCGTCCGGTCGCTGACCCTGGTCAACTCCGTCGGCGGTGCGCCGGGACGGCGTACCGGGATGACCGACACGTCCTGGTTGCGCTGGGCGGCCGGCACCGTCGGTGAGCTCGACGCGCGCGGACTCCTGCGGGCAGCGCCGTCGCTGCTCCGCGACTTCCTGCCCACTGTGCTGCGGCGCCCGGCCACGATGGCGCTGACCGGCCGGCTCGCCCTGACCGCCTCGTTGGCCGACCAGGTGCACGGGCTCGTCGCCCGCGGGATGCCCGTCCTGTTCATCTGGAGCGACAGCGACCGCATCGTTGCGCCGGGTGCCCTGGCCGACGTCGTGACCGCCCTGCCGGCCGAGGTGATCGAAGGCCGGCACGGCTGGCTGCTGACCGAGCCGGAGGACTTCGCGACGTTGATGCGCAACGCCTTGGTCGTGCACGCGATGCTCGAGCGCAAGCGCCGCGGTCAGGCCTTCGTGCTGCCGAAGGGCACCTCGCTGGCCGACCTGATCCCGCCGGAGCGGCGGTCGGCTACCCGCCTACCGGAGACCGCATCCCCCGACCCCGGCACAATGCCTGCGTGAGGGTCCAGGTGACGTTGCGGTGACTGCATCACCGCGTCCGTGGCCGGGTCGACCGACTCCGCTGGGGGCGACCTGGGACGGGGAGGGGACCAACGTCGCGCTGTTCAGCTCCGGCGCCGAGAACGTCGACGTGTGCCTGTTCGACGAGCAGGGCCGCGAGACCCGCGTCGCGCTCGAGGAGTCGACGCACCACGTGTGGCACGGGTACCTCCCGCAGGTCGGCCCGGGGCAGCGCTACGGCTTCCGGGTCGCAGGCCCCTTCGACCCGGCACACGGTCAGCGCTACAACGCGAGCAAGCTGCTGATCGACCCCTACGCGAAGGCGATCGAGGGAGACTTCCGGCTCGACAACGCCGTCTTCGGCTCGGTGCCCGGCAAGGACCGGCTGGCGCAGAACCGCGACAGCGCGTCGTACGTCCCGAAGGCGGTCGTCGTCCATGACGTCTTCCCCTGGGGCGAGGACCACCACCGTCCGCACTACGCGTGGTCCGACACGGTCATCTACGAGCTGCACGTCAAGGGCTTCACCGCGCTGCACCCGGCGATCCCGGCTGAGCTGCGCGGCACCTACGCCGGTCTTGCGCATCCCGCCGCCATCGAGCACCTGCACCGGCTGGGCGTCACGGCTGTCGAGCTGATGCCGGTGCACCACTTCGTGTCCGAGCCGCACCTGCTGCGGCGGGGGCTGACCAACTACTGGGGCTACAACTCGGTCGGCTACTTCGCGCCCCACGCGGCGTTCAGCGCCAGCGGGTCACGTGGCGAGCAGGTCCGGGAGTTCAAGGCCATGGTGCGGGCGCTGCACGCCGCCGGCATCGAGGTGCTCCTCGACGTCGTCTACAACCACACCGCGGAGGGCGACCAGACCGGGCCTACGCTGGCCTTCCGCGGCATCGACAACCCCACCTACTACCGCCTCGAGGACGACCGGTCGCGGTATCGCGACTACACCGGCTGCGGCAACACCCTCGACGTCCGGTCACCGCACGTCCTGCAGCTCATCATGGACTCGCTGCGCTACTGGGTGACCGAGATGCACGTCGACGGGTTCCGCTTCGACCTCGCCTCGGCGCTGGCGCGCTCCTTCCACGACGTCGACAAGCTGTCGGCGTTCTTCGACGTGATCCAGCAGGACCCGGTCATCAGCCAGGTCAAGCTGATCGCGGAGCCGTGGGACGTCGGCGAGGGCGGCTACCAGGTGGGTGAGTTCCCGCCGCTGTGGACCGAGTGGAACGGCAAGTACCGCGACACCGTGCGAGACGTGTGGCGCGGGCACGGCAGCGGCGTGCGCGAGCTCGCCTACCGGCTGGCCGGCTCCAGCGACCTCTACCAGGACGACGGTCGCAGGCCCTACGCGTCCATCAACTTCGTCACCGCACACGACGGGTTCACGCTGCACGACCTGGTGACCTACGAGCACAAGCGCAACGGAGCCAACGGCGAGAACAACCGCGACGGCGACGACCACAACCGGTCGTGGAACTGCGGCATCGAGGGCGAGACGACCGACGCCGAGGTCAACGCCGTACGGCGCCGGCAGGTCCGCAACTTCCTGACCACGTTGTTGCTGTCGACCGGCGTGCCGATGCTCACCATGGGCGATGAGCTC
>JAVXVI010000357.1:0-3526 GCA_032230005.1 Actinomycetota bacterium
CCGGCAACTACCGCGCGATGCGGCACTTCGTCGCGATGCGGGCAAGCGAGCACGCCGACGTCGAGATCCGCGAGCTCGCGATCGCGATGCTGCGCGAGCTGAAGCGGGTGGCGCCCAACGCCTTTGCCGACTTCGAGATCAGCCCGCTACCCGATGGCACCGAGGTCGCGTCCAGCCCGCTCGTCGGCGAGGGCTGAGCACTACTGGGCCTCGGGCAGTGTGACACGGCGGTGACATCCGTGCGGGGATCTGTCATACTCGGACGATGTACACGCAGGGTCTGGACCAGGCTGAGCCTCTCGGTGACGAGGATCTGTCCCGCCTCAGCGAGCGGTTCGAGGCCAAGGTCGCCGCCGAGGACAAGGTCGAGCCCACCGACTGGATGCCCGACGCCTACCGCACCCTGCTCATCCGGCAGATCGCGCAGCACGCGCACTCCGAGATCGTCGGCATGCTGCCCGAGGGCAACTGGCTGAGCCGGGCGCCGAGCCTGCGGCGCAAAGGCATCCTGCTGGCCAAGGTGCAGGACGAGGCCGGCCACGGGCTCTACCTCTACAGCGCCGCCGAGACGCTCGGCATCAGTCGCGACGAGATGGTCGACCAGCTGCTGGCCGGTACGGCGAAGTACTCCAGCATCTTCAACTACCCGACGCTGACCTGGGCCGACTGCGGCGCGATCGGCTGGCTCGTCGACGGCGCCGCGATCATGAACCAGGTGCCGCTGTGCCGCTGCTCCTACGGCCCGTATGCCCGCGCGATGGTGCGCATCTGCCGCGAGGAGTCGTTCCACCAGCGACAGGGCTTCGAGATCATGACGGTGCTGGCGCAGGGCACGCCGGAGCAGAAGGCGCTGGCGCAGGACGCGCTCGACCGCTGGTGGTGGCCGTCGCTGATGATGTTCGGCCCGCCGGATGCGCTGTCGACGCACAACGACCGGTCGCTGCGCTGGAAGGTCAAGCGGTTCACCAACGACGAGCTGCGGCAGAAGTTCGTCGACATGACGGTGCCGCAGGCGCACTTCCTCGGCCTCACGATTCCGGACGACGAGCTCTCGTTCGACGGTGAGCACTGGGTCTTCGGCGAGCCCGACTGGGACGAGTTCAAGCGGGTCCTCTCGGGTGACGGCCCCTGCAACCGCGAGCGGCTGGCGGCGCGACGCAAGGCGCACGACGATGGTGCCTGGGTGCGCGAGGCCGCGGTCGCGCATGCGGAGAAGAAGCAGAAGCAGGCCGACCGTGTCGCCTGATCCTGGGCAGCGGAGCACGTGGCCGCTGTGGGAGGTGTTCGTGCGCTCCCGCGCCGGACTCGCCCACCAGCACGTCGGGAGCCTGCACGCCGTCGATGCCGAGATGGCGCTGGCGAATGCCCGCGACGTCTACACCAGACGCGGTGAAGGTGCCTCGCTGTGGGTCGTGCCCGCGACGGAGATCGTCGCGAGCGACCCCGATGACAAGGAGTCGTTCTTCGGGCTCGACGAGGAGTTCCGGCACCCGTCGCACTACGTCGTACCCGACGGTGTCGTGGGGATCTGATGGGTGACCATGCGGTCGAGGCGCTTCTGCGCGTCGGTGACTCCTGCCTGGTGCTCGCGCAGCGGCTCACCGCCTGGTGCGGGCATGCGCCGGCGCTCGAGGAAGACATCGCTCTCGCCAACGTCGCGCTCGACATCCTCGGCCAGGCTCGCGGTCTGCTGACCCGCGCCGGCGAGCTCGAGGGCGCCGGCCGCGACGAGGACGCGATCGCCTACCTGCGCGACGCGCCCGACTACCGAAACCTGCTTCTGGTCGAGCAGCCCAACGGCGACTACGGCCACACGATGCTGCGCCAGTTCCTGTTCGACGCGTGGGCGGTGGAGCTCTGGCCCGCGCTCGCGGGCTCCAGTGATGCCGTCGTCGCCGGCATCGCGGGCAAGGCCGCGAAGGAGGCGGCGTACCACGTCCGTCACTCCGCGAGCTGGGTCGTGCGCCTCGGCGACGGCACCGAGGAGTCGCACGCCCGGATGCTCGGTGCGCTGGACATGCTGTGGCCGTACGCCGGCGAGGCGTTCCTCGACGACGAGGTCGACGTGGCCGCCGCGGAGTCCGGTCTGATGCCGCTGCCGTCGTCGTTGCAGCCGGCGTACCGCAAGCGGGTGGAGTCGGTCCTCTCTGAGGCGACGCTGCCGGTTCCGCCGGACCCGTGGTGGCAGCGGGGTGGCCGCCAGGGCAACCACAGCGAGCACCTGACCTACCTGCTGGCCGAGATGCAGGTCGTGCATCGTGCCCACCCGGGTGCGACGTGGTGAGCCGCACCGTCGGGACCGTGGTGACCGAGGTCGAGCTCGGGTGGGAGCTGCTCGCGCAGGTGCCCGACCCGGAGCTGCCGACAGTGTCCGTCGTCGACCTGGGCATCGCACGCGACGTGCGGTACACCGAAGGCAAGCTCGTCGTGACCATCACCCCGACCTACAGCGGTTGTCCGGCGATGCGCGAGATCGAGCACGACGTGCACGCCCGGCTGTCCGAGCGGTTCGACCATGTCGAGGTGCGCACGGTGCTCTCGCCGCCGTGGACGACCGACTGGATCACCGAGGACGGACGCCGCAAGCTCGCCGGTTCGGGCATCGCACCGCCGGGTGCCCGCATGCTGCCGCTGCTCGTGCAGGGGCGCCCGGAGGCGTGCCCGCACTGCGGTTCCGCCGCGGTCGAGGAGCTCGCCGGCTTCGGTTCCACAGCGTGCAAGGCGCTGTGGCGCTGCACGTCGTGCCGCGAGCCGTTCGACTACGTCAAGGCGCACTAGATGCCCCCGACACCGGCCTTCCGCCGGCTGCGCGTTGCGGACGTGCGCCGCGAGACCGACGAGTGCCTGTCGATCGCACTCGACGTACCTCCCGATCTCGCGTCCGACTTCCGCTACCTGCCAGGGCAGTACCTCACCTTTCGCACGGTCCTCGACGGCGTCGAGGTACGACGGTCGTACTCGCTGTGCACCGCGCCGGGGGACAACGAGCTGCGCGTTGCGGTGAAGCAGGTGCCGGGCGGCGCGTTCTCGTCGTACGTCGCAGCGAAGGTCAGCCCCGGTGACCTCATCGAGGTGATGACACCGGAGGGCCGCTTCACGCCGGCGCCCGATCCCAAGCCGCACCGCCACGTCCTCGGGGTCGCGGCGGGCAGCGGCATCACGCCGGTCATGGGCATCGTCCGGCACGTCCTCGCGACCGAACCAACCGCGCGCGTCACCGTCGTCTATGGCAACCGCACGGCTTCGTCGGTCGTGTTCCGCGACCAGCTCGCGGACCTCAAGGACCGCTACCTGGATCGGCTGCGCGTGCTGCACGTCCTGTCGCGCGAGGGCACGGAGGTCCCGCTGTACAGCGGCCGGGTCGACGGCGCGAAGGTGCGCACGCTGCTGCAGACCGTCCTCGACGCGAGCGACATCGACGAGGTGTTCGTCTGCGGTCCGCAGGAGATGAGCGTCGCCGTCCGGGCAGCCCTGCTCGAGGCCGGCGTCGACGCGCACCGCGTGCACGTCGAGCTCTTCGGCACCC
>JAVXVI010000358.1:0-6192 GCA_032230005.1 Actinomycetota bacterium
CACGACATGCCGCACGTGTCCGGCTCGTCCGGATATGTCAGCAAGGGGAAGGGTGCTGTCCCCCTCGAGCTCGTCCATTCCGCCGCGAGAACGCCGATGCGTTCCTAACGTCGAGCGGGAAGGGGGGGCAGAGCAGACATGTCCGCAGCAGCACGTCGCACGGCGACCAGGCTCGGTGCCGCCGCCGCCCTTCTGCTCAGTCTCCTTGCCCTCCCGGCGGCGACGGCCGGCTCCCCCGATCACACCGGCCAGGTCCGCGCCCTGTTCTTCGGCGACAGCCTGATGAACGGCACCGGCTCGCATCCGACCCGGCCGGTCATGGCGCGGGTCGCCGCGCGCCAGCTCGGCTGGGACGTGACCGTCAACGCCTTCGGCGGCACCGGCTACACCACGGGCGGGTCCCGCGGCCGCCCCTACCTCGAGCGGCTCGCCCGGCCGGGCGTGCTGTCGACGCCGTACGACGTCGTCCTGCTCGAGGGCGGCACCAACGACAAGGCGGCCGACCCCGCCACCATGCACGCGCGCACCACCGAGACGGTGGCCTACGTGCGCTCCCGGCTGCCAACAGCACAGATCGTCCTGATGGGTGCGTACAACCCCATCGGACGCAGGTACGACGGAAGGCGCGTCACGATCGACGCGGTCATCCGCACTGTGGCCGTCGAGCAGTCACTGCCCTACTTCAGCCCGATCTCGGGTCACTGGACCCGTGGTCAGGGGCCTCGCTTCCTGTGCAAGGACGGCTTGCACCCCAGTGCTTTTGGCTACGGAGTTATGGGCGCAAAGCTGGTCAGCGCGCTGCGGTCGCTGCGGATCGGCTCAAGCCCTCGCGCGGTTGGTCGACACCTCTAGTAATCCACGACCCGCGGCCCCGGCGACTCTGATCAGCGCCGGGGCCGCGACATGTCGTCAGCTGCTGGCAGCGTGCACGAGGTCGACCGCGGCGTCCCGCAGCGAGCAACCGCGCTCGAGAGCCCTCGCGGCGAGGACATCGAGTGCGAGCTCCGCCGAGCAGTGCTGCTCGCTCATCACGATTCCCTTGGCCTGGTCCACGACGTCGCGCAACCTGACCGGCGGTTCCTGTCCGGTGGAGAGAACGACTGCGGCGACCGCGGCCAGCTTTCGCAGACGCGCATGATCGGCATGGCCGAAGGCGTCGACGTGGGTGGCGTAGGCGTTGATGGACGCGACAACGCCGTCGTCCACCGGGATGGGGATGGACATCGAGGACAGCGCACCCTCAGCCAGCGCCGCCGCGGCGTACGCCGGCCAGCGGACGTCCCGGCGGGTGTCGGAGATCGCCCGCGTCTCCCCGCCGATGGCCGCGTCGACGCAGGGTCCGGCGCCGGCGGCGTACTGCGCCTGGTCGAGGGTCCTGGCCCAGCCGCTGGTCGCGGCCGCGGTGCCCGACCCGGCGTCGCTGACGACGGTGACCGACACGGCAACGGCCGACGGCACCACCTGATGCGCGAGAGCGACCACGGCGTCGAGCGAAGGAACAACAGCGGCAGCGGCGAGAGAAGCGTTGGTTGACCTCATGGGGGGGCCTTCAGCAGGGTGCGTCGGCGGCCGCGGCCATCGACACGTACGTCGGATCCGCGGGTGCGGATCCGACGTGAGAGGGGGGTGTCTGGCCCCTGCAGCGCCCGTTGACGGATCGACGGGCGGAGGCCGGCCCACGAGCCGGCTCACTGCACTCACCGTACGCCTCTGAGAAGGACTAGAGTTCGCGTTCTGAGCCACCGTTTTCTCTGGTGGCACGTGCGTCAGGAAGCGGCGTGCGCGGCGGGCTCTCCAGCCCCTCAGGCCTCGCGCGTCCGCGCGTGGTCCCGGCCGCGTACCTGCCGGACGCCGGCAGCCGCCGAGCGTGAGGCAGCGATGACGCAGCAGGACAGCTCGGGCGGCGACCCACGGGCGGCGTTCGACGAGCTGGCCGGGCTCGTCCTCAGCGAGCAGTCGATGGACGGCCTCCTGCAGCGCGTCGCCGAGCTCGCCAAGGCCGTCGTGCCCGGAGCGGCGGAGGTGTCGGTCACCCTGGTGGGCAAGGACATGTCGACAACGGTGGTGTCGACGGGAGAGCTCGCCACGGCCCTTGATGAGACGCAGTACGACGAGGGCTTCGGCCCCTGCATCGACGCCGCCGTCGGCGGTGAGGTGGCGTCCATTCCGGACATGGCCAACGACATGCGCTGGCCGGAGTTCGCCAGAGTGGCGACCGACAGGGGCGCGCTCAGCTCGCTGTCCACACCGATCCCACTGCAGCAGTACGCCAACGCGGCGCTCAACATCTACGGCCTGACGCCGGGGGCTTTCGATGACGCCGCGATGGAGCTGGCCTTCTCCTTCGCCAGCTATGCCGGCGTTGCCCTGGCCAACATGCACCTTTACGAGAGCACCCGCACCCTCGCCGAGCAGCTGCAGAACGCGATGGAGTCCCGTGCGGTGATCGAGCAGGCCAAGGGCGTGCTGATGGGGCAGCGGCAGTGCGACGCGGAGGAGGCATTCGACATCCTCGTCAAGCTGTCGCAGCAGTCCAACCGCAAGCTGCGCGAGGTCGCGCAGGCCCTGCTCGACAGTGCCCGCTTGAGCTGATTCCTGCCGCCCTGTCTGGATTTCCCCGACGTCGGGGGGCATAATCGCTCCTGGTTGAGCAACGCAGCCCCTCCCCCCTGATTCTTTGGGCCGGGCTGGCGCTCACGGCCTCCCGGCTCGGATGTGGAGCGCCGCCAGTGACCATGCTGCTGCCGCCCAAGGTCGACGCGCCCGCGGTGACTGAGACGTCCCCGGCGTGGCGCCCACGCTCGGACGCAGACCTGCTGGAAGCCCGGCTGCGGGCCCTTGACCTCTGGCACCGCACGATCGGTTCGGTCGAGATCGAGCCGTCCGGGCTGAGTCGCGAGGCGCGTCTCGACGAGGCCCGCCGGCGCGATGTGGCCGAGCGGGAGCGCGCGGCGCTGCTCGACTGGGCTGCCAAGTCCCAGCGCGAGGACTACCCGCCAGGCGAGGGATCGGTACCCCGCGCCGTTGTCGCCCACCGCAACGAGTGGCTCCGCGACAAGCTCTGCGCCTGTCTACGGGATGCCGGGGTCGAGGTGGCCGCATGCGTGGCCGACGGGGCGGAGGCGTCAGCCGCAATCGTCCTGGAGCAGCCGGACCTCGTGTTCCTGGAGGACCTGCTGCCGACCCTCACCGGGCTCGAGCTGGTCGGCCGGACCCGACTGTTCGCTCCCGATGCGCTGATCGGCGTGCACGCGCTGGGGCAGAGCGGCACGGCGCCACTGCTCGACGCGGGCGCTCGCGCGACGTTCTCCCGCCGCATCCCCCCCGCCGAGATCGCGCAGGAGCTGGTGGCCTGCCTGCACGGACGGCACGCACGCCTGACGATGGTCTGAGCTGCTCCTGCTTTGATCGCTCTCTGTCGTGAGGAGAGCAACCGTGTCCGCAGCAGAGCGCGTGTCCGCCACCCGCACCATCGCCGCGTCGCCCGCCGCCGTCTGGGCCGTCGTCGCGGACCCACGCGGGCACGTCGCGATCGACGGCTCCGGGATGCTCATGTCGGCACCGGACGCCGAGCCCCTCCGGGCCGTCGGGCAGCAGTTCCTGATCTCCATGGACCGGGAAGCGCTCGGCGACCTGCCACTCGGCCGCTACACGGTGGTGAACACCGTCACGAAGCTCGAACCCGAGGCGGTCCTCGAGTGGTCTGTCGCCGGCCTGAGCTTCCCCGCCATCGGCCACGTCTACGGCTACCTCCTCGAGCCGGCCGACGACGGGACGACGGTCGTGACGTCGTACTGCGACTGGAGCGCCGTCCAGGAGAAGTGGAGGAGCCGCGTGACGTGGCCGGTCGTGCCGCAGACGGCGCTGCGGTCCAGCCTCGGGATCCTGGACCGACTGGTGGCTCAGGCCGGCTCGGACGGCAGCGCACTGTCGCCGTTGCCGTAGCGCTCGTCGAGGTTGCGGACCTTCCAGTTGACAACGGCGCCGATCCAGACGACGAGGAAGATCGCGACGATGATCCGGCCGGCCAAGTTGATGTCGATCCCGGCGATGAAGTCCCACGGCTGACCGGTCAGACCGGCGTGCTCGATGACCAGCCCGACGATCTCGACGGTGCCGATGGCGAAGGCGACGAAGATCGACAGGCCCGTCGTCGTGATGTTGTAGTAGATCTTGCGGACCGGCGACATGAACGCCCAGCCGTAGGCCTTGGACATGAACACCCCGTCGATGGTGTCCATCAGCGACATGCCCGCGGCGAAGATGATGGGCAGGGCGATGATCGCCAGCGGCGGCAGTCCGCCGGCGATCGCACTCGTGCCGGCGACGGCGATGAGGCCGACCTGCGTGGCGGTGTCGAAGCCGAGCCCGAACAGCAGGCCGACGGGGTACATCTGCCAGGAGTGGTTGATGAACTGGTTGTACCGACCGCGGAAGATCCGGTTCATGAAGCCGCGCTTGGCGAGCAGGTCGTCGAGCTCCTCGGCGGAGTACGTGCCGCGCTTGGCCTGCCGCCACACCCGGACGATCCCGGAGAGCACAGCGAGGTTCAGGCCTGCGATGAGGTAGAGGAAGCCGCCCGATACGAGGGTGCCGATGATGCCGCCAGTGCCCTGGAAGGCCTGCTGGAAGGCAGTGGCCTTGGACGCGACGATCGCGATGGCCGTCACGAACGCCAGGACCACCGTCGAGTGGCCGAGCGAGAAGAACAGGCCGACAGCGAGCGGGCGCTTGCCCTTCTGCAGCAGGTAGCGGGTGGTGTCGTCCACCGCGGCGATGTGGTCGGCATCGAAGGCGTGCCGCAGGCCCAGCGTGTAGGCGAGGGTGCCGGCACCCGCGTAGACGAGGGTGTGGTTCGAGCCGACGAGGTTGTGGATGCGACTGACCGAGTTGTAGTGGATGAACAGGCCCCAGCCGATCACGTGGAGCCCCGCGATGAGGCCGAACATCCCGGCCAGCCGCGGCACCTCGTCGCGGGTGAAACGGATCCGCTTCTTCTGCTCCGCCTCGGTCAGGGGAGGCGCTTCGATCCGGTCGCAGCTCGTGTCAACGCTCATCGTGCGGTCCCAGGGGTCAGAGGGGCTATTGCAACTTGCTCGCATCTGCACAGCCATCGCAGCATGCCAGAGACCGCCCGGGCCTGCCATTTATCGGGCGGCGGCGGGCCGTCAGGCCTCCGCCGGGGGACGACGGGTGATCTCGACCAGCTGGTGGAGGCAGTGCTCCCGCAGGGGCTCGGGGAAGTCGGGGGCCAGACGGTTGTAGACGACCCGGCCGTCCTTGCGCGCCAGGACCAGCCCCGCCGTACGCAGCAGGCGCAAGCCGTAGGTCACCTGGTCCTCGTTGGCACCGAGCGCCAGCGCGAGGTCGCCGACGCAGAGCTCCTCGCTGACGTCGAGGGCGTAGAGGATCCGCAGCCGGACCGGATCCGCGATCAGGGACAGCAGGCTGGTGAGCCGGCTTGCCTCGTCCAGCGAGGGGACCCGCGCCCGAGCGTGGGCGACGCGGTCGGCGTCGATCGGATGCACGTGCTGATCGACGGTCAGGTCCGGCATCAGGACCGACCGGAGGCGCAGGAGTGGCCCGGGTCCATGGCTTCGACGGCTGCCGCGGCTGCGTACTTGTCCGGCGCGGCCTGGAACTTGGCGAGGCAGTGGTCGGAGCAGAAGAAGAAGGCCGAACCGCCGTACGTCGTTCGGGCCGGCGCGTCGGCAGGGCGGACCTGCATGCCGCAGACCACGTCCTTGGCGTAGCCGCTGCCGCCACCGAACCGGTCGGCGTTCTTGTACAGCCAGTAGAGATAGCCGAAGACGAGGACGGCGACGACGTTCAGCACCGTCGTGTAGTTCCAGCCGAGGTGGATCACCGCGATGTCGCCGCGGCGCTCGGTCGGGATGAGCCCAGCGACCCGGAAGACGCCTTCGGTGATGAGCCCGGCGAGGCTCATGACGGCCCAGAACACCAGGCTGAGCCGTACGGCGAGGCGGGTTCCGTAGAACTTGCGATAGATCAGCACGAGAGGCAGCGCGAGCAGGTCGGCGAAGACGAACGCGATCACGCCGCCAAAGCCGATGCCGCCCTTCCACAGCGCCGCGGCCAGCGGGACGTTGCCCACCGAGCAGACGAAGCTGATGAACGCGAGGACGGGTCCGACGATGACGTTCTCCAGCACGGACCAGAAGCCATGGCCGG